>NZ_JBEPPA010000002.1:0-286787 GCF_040547075.1 Arthrobacter sp. UYCu512 | reverse complement strand
CCTTCCATAAACGCCCGGGCATACATCCCGGGAGAGGCATGGCCCTGGAAAAAGACCTGGTCCCCGCCGCCGGGATGATCCTTACCGCGGAAGAAGTGGTTGAACCCGACCTCGTAGAGGGTCGCGGCACCGGCATAAGTGGAAATATGCCCGCCAACACCAATATCAGACCGCTGCGCCCGATGCACCATAATCGCCGCATTCCACCGCAACCACGCCCGGTACTTCCGCTCAATCTCCTCATGCCCCGGGAACGCCGGCTCCTGGTCCACCGGGATCGTATTCACATAATCCGTGGTCGTCACCATCGGAACACCCACGCTTTGCGCACCGGCCCGCTGAAGCAGGCTGCGCATTATGTACTGGGCACGCTCGGTGCCCTGTTCCTGAATCAAGTCATCCAGGGACTCCAGCCATTCGGCGGTCTCTTCCGGATCACGATCAGGCAGCTGGTTAGTCAACCCGCTAAGGATATGGGAGGTCTCTTCTCCTGCAGCCACGTCCAACCTCTCTTTGAGCGCATTCATCGGCGCCCTCAGCTGCGGCAGGGTAACTGCCTGGCGTGAACGCGACGTGTGCGACGTATCGGTTACATCTGCCCGGTCATGTGCGCCGGACACGGTCCAATCACAACTCTCCCCGCCTTGGTCAGCGGGGCGTCCGCCCTCACAGGCGTAGTCGTCATCAGCCACTCTAGCTCCGACAGCTGGGGGATGCGTAGCCGCCGGGTGGGCGCCGGTTCGTATTTGACCGGCATACTGGTTGTGTGACGATGTGCCGCACCGCGGCGCTAGGATCGCCCTGTGTGACGCAGAATATGGCGGATCGCGGGGCCAACAGCTTGAAGCGCAGGCGCAAAGGGTGTTGGCTTGGAGTAATGGAAATCACTAGAGCTATTGAAAACACCAAACATAGGAGCAACACGTGAGCGAGGCCGACGCCGCCACTTCGGTAAATGTGGCGGAAAAACTGGGATTCAAAACCGGGGACCTGATTCAGGAATTCGGTTATGACGATGATGTCGACTACGATCTGCGCGACGACATCGAAGATCTCACCGGCTCGGAACTCTTTGATGAGGATGATCACGAAGTCGTTGATTCCGTCATTCTCTGGTGGCGATCCGGTGACGGCGACCTCGTTGACACCCTCGTCGGCTCGAGGACCACGCTGACCGAGGGCGGCGTTGTCTGGGTGCTGACGCCGAAGTCCGGCCGGGTGGGGTACGTTTCGCCGGCCGACATCCAGGATGCTGCGCCCACCGCCGGGCTGCACTACACCACCTCCGCGGGCGTCTCCAAGGACTGGAGCGCCACCCGTCTGGTCACACGGAAGAACAAGTGACCCAAACCGGCATCGCGGCCAGCGCCGGGGATCTCGCGTGTGAGTCCCGCAGCGTTCCCGCTGTCGGTGAGGAAGCCCCGGACTTCGAACTGCTGAACCAATTTGGCGAACCTGTGCGGCTCTCGGAGTTTCGCGGCCGCAACGTTGTTCTGGTGTTCTTCCCCTTCGCCTTCTCCGGCATCTGCACTGGGGAACTGTGCGAAATCAGGGACAACCTGGCGCTGTTCGCGGATGCCGATGCGGCCGTGTTGGGGATCTCCGTGGACAGCAAGTTCGCGCTCCGGGCCTACGCCGAAAGCGAAGGCTACGGCTTCGACCTGCTGGCGGATTTCTGGCCGCATGGTGCCGTCGCCGCGAAGTTCGGCGTCTTTGATGCCGGCAGCGGCATGGCGAAACGCGGAACCTTCATCCTGGACGCGAGCGGAATCGTGCGCTACGTGGTGGTGAATCCCCGCGGCCGGGCCCGGGACTTCGCTGACTACCGCGCCGCCCTGGCGGGACTCGTCGGGATCTGAGACGGTGCGGACGCGGCGGCCCGGAATCGGCATGACTGGATTTGCCAGTCTTCCCCCGGTCCCGGCCGCCGAGCCGGCATCGGACGAACTCGGGGTCCTGCAGGAGATCCGCGGCGTCCTTGCGGGGGAGCGCTTCGCCCTGCTGACGGGCGCCGGGCTGAGCACGGATTCGGGCATCCCGGATTACCGCGGGCCGGGAGCCGCTCCACGGGCGCCCATGACGTACCAGGAATTTATCGGCGAAGCGGACAACAGGCGCCGCTATTGGGCGCGCAACCACATCGGCTGGTCCCACCTGCGCCGCGCCGACCCCAATGAAGGCCACGCCGCCGTCGCCCGCCTGGAACGCCGGGGGCTGCTCACCGGGCTCATCACCCAGAACGTGGACCGGCTCCACGAGGCCGCCGGGAGCATCAACGTGGTTGACCTGCACGGACGATTTGACCAGGTCGCCTGTCTTTCGTGCCACAGGCGTTACAGCAGGACACTC
Organism: Arthrobacter sp. UYCu512; assembly: GCF_040547075.1. NCBI lineage: Bacteria > Bacillati > Actinomycetota > Actinomycetes > Micrococcales > Micrococcaceae > Arthrobacter > Arthrobacter sp. UYCu512. The sequence continues at coordinate 284,438 of NZ_JBEPPA010000002.1, read as the reverse complement.
TTGGCGGGAGTGCTGACCGAACTGAATCCCGGCTTCCTGGACCGGGCGCTGGCCGCCGGGGCGGTGGAAATGGCTCCCGACGCCGATGCCACAGTCGAGGATGCCGCCCTGATCCGGACTTTTGTGGTGGCCAACTGCCCGGCCTGCGGCGGCCTGCTTAAGCCGGATTTCGTCTACTTCGGCGAGAACGTTCCCAAGGACAGGGTGGAACGTTCTTATTCCATCGTGGACGAGGCTGCGGCGCTCCTGGTGGCCGGTTCTTCGCTGACTGTGATGAGCGGGTTGCGGTTTGCCCGGCATGCCGCCAAGCACGGCAAGCCCGTTGTGATCATCAACCGGGGCCAGACCCGAGGGGATGAACTCGCCGCCATCAAGCTCGATGCCGGAGTCAGTGAAGCACTTAGCTGGCTCGCGTCCGAACTGCCGCCGATCTGAACCGTTCGGGGTCCGATTGGCGCTCCGCCGGGTTCATCCGGTACAGTAACTGTTCGTTGGTTCAAGCGCCCAAGCGCCGAACCAGCGGTTTGGGTCTTTAGCTCAGCTGGTAGAGCGCCACGTTTACACCGTGGATGTCATCGGTTCGATCCCGGTAGGACCCACCAGTAAAACCCCGTCAGTAGCGAGCCGTCCGGCCGCCTGGCGGGGTTTTTGCCGTGTTCCTCCGGGTTGGCCGCGGCGTTCTCGGGAGCGGCTGGCCGGAGCGACCGAGGAAGGCTACCTGCGGACTGCCACGGCATCGTCCTTCGACATTTCGATCCTGGCAAACTCCGGGTCGTCTTCGTAGGACTTCACCCGAGCGACATAGAAGATAATGAGCCCGTAGACTGACTTAGCCGCAATGTCAGCGACCGAGTAGCCAACCTGTTTGAACACCCAGGCATCCGAGCCCGCAATGTTCAGCACTGGGAGCAGATACGCGATCGGGTAGACAAGCCAGCTCGCAAGGAGGAGGAAGCGCAGCCGGCTGAGGGTGCCCCGCACCGCGACGGGCTGATTGCCCAAGGACTTGGTGAGTTGCACGAACAGGACGTACAGGATGTAGACGAACGGGATGGTCGAGAGCAGACCGAAGAGTCCGCGAATTCCGTTGTCGCCGCTGATTTCGCCCGGGTAGCCGAGAATGATCATGAGCGCGGCAGCCGGGATGAGTTGCCGGATGAGCCGTTTTTGAGCTGATCGCGCGAGCGCGAGTACGGCAATGAGTTCAAACAGCAGCAGCGGCACCGTCAGCAGCCAATCGACGTAACGATATCCCTCGTTGAACGACTGGCCAACGGCCTGCGTATAGTCTCCCTCGCCGCCCACTGCCTCAGTCACGAACGACGCCCGGAAGGAGTCAAAGATCCTAAAATAGTGGTAAGCAGCGATGCCGCAGACGATGATGGCCACCGTTATCGCTTGCCGGTAACGTGGCAGGATCCGCGGCAACGCGATCAGCAGAAATAGTGCCGTGAATAGCTGCGACGCGATGACCAGAGACAGGAAGTTGTAGACGGTATCGTATTGGCCCTTTGTTAGAGAGTCAGTAATCACGGATCCTCCATCGTTGTGTGGTGTCCGAGCGCGGTTTTCGAAAACCCGGCCGTACCATGAATTATAGTTGTCTTAGTCAGTAAGTTACTAGGTCACTTATGTAGATTTTTTTTCACCAAGAAACCAGGCAGAACAACCGAGGCATACAGGCCTCGATCAGGAGGGGCGATGGGACGGGAAACACCGCGCACGACGTACGCCCTCGCGGGCTTTCCCTATGCAGCCGTCAGATTCGTCCGAGCACTGGAGCGTAACCGCGAGAAAATCGCCACCGACCACGGCCTGTCGCCCAGTGAACTGCGGGCTCTGTTCTGGATTGCCGAGCAGGCCAGCGTGACACCGAAGCAGCTTGCGGAACACATGGAACTGACCACCGGCGCCATTACGGCGATCTCAACCCGGCTGGTAAATCTGGGGTGGCTTGAACGGCTTGCCCATCCCAACGACCGCCGCAGCTTGTGCCTGGAGCTGACCGATAGCGGACACTCGGTGGTGGCGGACATTCACGCCCAGTTCAATACGATGATCGCTTCATCCACCACGGGCCTCTCCGATAAGGAATTGGCAGCGTTCGAAACGGCCCTCCTGACCGTCGCAGACGAGGTGTCGCGGCGCACAGGGATGTAAAGCCCTCTCCAGCTGTGGGCGTCGCCACCACCCGTGAGAGATTGCAAACATCCCTTAGCCCACGATCGTTCCGGCGCAGGGGTCAGCCATCTGGACTGAGTGATCGGCGTTCGTCGCCGGCCCCTTTTTGTCACACCCCGGTGGCAGCATCGAGTTTATGGAGACCACCGAGGATTTTCTTCCCTTCCGGGAAACTGTCGAGACCGCCGGCCAGCAGACCGCGCCGGACCTGGACCATGTTCTGAGGCTCCTCCGCTCGATGAGTTCGACGGCGGCGGGAGACGCCGCGTTGCTGGGTTTCGCCGGGGCTGCTGACTTTGCACGCCGCGTTGAGGATATCTCCCGGGTGATGGATTACTTTCAGGTCCTCGCGGCAGGCGCCGTGGACCGCGCCCGAAAGGAAGCAGCTGCAGGGGGTTCGGCGGTGACCTCGTGGGCCACTGGATGGTCTGCAGAAGAAGCCGCCCGCGGCCCGGCGGCGCAACCGGCGGACGATGGCTACCGCAATTCCACCGAGTTTCTGCGGGCCAGCTTGAGAGTCAGCGCCGCGGAAGTCCGACGCCGATTGTGCCTGAGCGCGAGCATCCTGCCGCAGACCGGCATCACCGGTCAGCCGGTGCCACCCCGTCACGGGGAACTGAGCGCGGCAGTGGCGGCCGGCTCCGTGGCCTCGCATTCGGCAAGTCTCATCACCAGCGCATTGGATCGGGTCCGTCACCGTTGCACCGCTGAAGCCACGCAGCGAATGGAACACGCCCTGACCCTGACGGCGATCGAGCATGACCCCGACTTTCTAGTCCGGGTAGCCCGCCGATGGACCGACGCCCTGGATCAGGACGGCGCGGAGCCTGCCGAGGAAGTGTTGCGGCAGGTTCAGGGAGCCTTCGTGCGCCGGCCGCGTTTTGGGTTGTAGCATGTCGAGATCTTCGCCACCGCAGAGCAGTTCGAGCAGTTGCTGACGGTCATGAACACCGCCACGAATCCACGCACCCAGTCCGGCCCGCTCGGCGGAACCGGCCAGGAGGCGGCAGTGAACGGCCTGGACCGCCGATCCCGGCCGCAAAAGCATCTCGACGGCCTCGTGGGCGCCTGTTCAGTGGCCCTGGCGTCCGGAACGCTGCCTTCCGCAGGTGGACTCCGGCCGCAGGTGATGGTCACCATCGCCTACCGGGACCTGCTCGACGACCTGGAAGGCCGCACCGCCAGTACCGGGGGAAGCTTCCTGCTCACCGGGCCGGTCACCGCATCGACCGTTCGGAAGATCGCCTGCGACGCCGACATCATCCCGGTGGTGCTGGGGGGAGAAGGCAGGACATTGGACGTCGGCAGGGCCTCGCGGGTCTTTCCGCCCCACGTCCGCAAAGCCATCACCGCACGGGACCTGGGGTGCGCCTTTCCGGGTTGCACCATTCCGGCGTCATGGTGCGAAGCCCACCACATCACCTATTGGTCGCGGGGCGGGACATCAGGCACAGAAAATGGCACCCTTCTCTGTTCACATCACCACCACCTGGTGCACAAGGAGAAATGGACCATCCAGGTCAGCGGCGGCATCCCATGGTTCATTCCGCCGCCCCACGTGGATCCCCGCCGTGAACCACGGCGTAACCACTACTTCAGGTATTCCGCTTACTCGGTGGTCGGTTGATCCCGGCCCGTCAGACTGCTTGCATCCCGGCCAGGAGATGCGCACGGAAAATTGTCGCAGCCCCGCCCTATCGTGACATGCATGGAACACGTGATGGTGAAATCGGGTCCGAACGGCCGGCCCAAAACAGTGCTGCGAGGCGGCCGCGAATGGATTGTTGGCGCCGAGCCGGTCCGCTGGTTCGAGCGGGTGAGTTGGTGGGAGGCGGAGCGGCGGATGCCCAAAGGACTGAGCCGGGTCGATGTCGAGGTGTGGCAGGTCCAGGTGCGCCTTGGCCGGAACGCAGGCTCCGCGCTTACCACCATGGAAATAATCCGGGATGGCCTGGGCGGCGGCTGGCGGCTCCGGGAGGCCACTGCGGACGTGGCCTAGACACGGCGTCGGGGCCGCCGGCTGACTGCGCTGCCGCGGGGCCAATCCTGTAAAGGCGGGCATAGGAGCCGGGCAATGGAAAAGCCTTCCACCGCGACTATTGGGGGATGCCGCGGTGGAAGGCTTGTAATGAATATACCGTGAAAAGTGGGAAATATAAAACACCTGGATGGCCATGTCGCCCAGCGAAAATGCCCATTCGATGGTCTAATTCATGGCAGCACGTGGGACGAGACGTTGCCGAGCAGGCCGCTGGGACGGGCCCTCCCGGCGTCGGCCCGCTTAGTACCCGCAGCGCCTAGTAAAAGTGGACGGGATCCACCAGGTGGGGGAGGTCGCCGCCGTCGAGGAAGATCCGCAGATTGGCGCAGAAGCGGTCCGTAGTGAGCTGGTTTTCTGCAGCGCTGAGGGCAGAGCTGTGCGGGGAGACCAGCACGTTGGGGTGGTCCCACAGCGGGCTGTCCACCGGGAGCGGTTCCACCGCAAACACTTCCAGGCACGCATAGGACACCTGACCGGAGTCGAGTGCCTCCAGCAGGGCGTCCTCGTCCACCACGCTGCCGCGGCCCACGTTGATGAACACGGTGCCCGGCTTCTTGGCGCTGAAAATCTTCCGGTCGAACAGCTTCTCGGTGCTGGCAGTACCCGGCAGCGTGTTGACGATGGCGTCGGCGGCCGGCAGCAGCCCGGCAAGGCCCTCGTTGTCAGTTACCTCCGCGATTTTGTCGAGCGCCTCCACGGTACGTTTGGTGCCGCTCACGCTCAGGCCCAGCGCACGCGCGATCCGGGCCGTCTCCAGCCCGATCTCACCGAGACCGGTGATGACAAGATATGAGCCACTGACCAGCCGGGTGGGGGTGCGGACCTCCGGCCAGAATTTATCCGCCTGGTCCCGGGCGAGGTCCTCGGTGCCTTTGAAGCCGTTGAGGATACCCGGCGCGGAGAACTCCGCCAAGGGCAACGCGTGCACGCCCGCCGAGGTGGTGATTCTCAGTTTCCTGAGGGACTCCTTGTCCAGCCCCGAAGCCTTGACCGCGCAGCCGGCACCGGCCGCCAAGGCCTGGATCCACTGCAGATGAGGGTTGCTGGCAGCAATCCGGGCTCATACAGCACGGCCACGGACGCGTCGACGGCGCGGATCCGTTCCACAGGTTCTGCTTCCAGGGGAACGGCGATGGCAACAACGGTCTCAACTTCGGTCATGGGACCATCCTGTTGACTTAGAACCCCGGCCGGGGTGGGGTCCCCGCCGGCGTGGAACCCCACGTCCTGCAATTTGTGGCTAAGGCCGCTTCAGGGGTACGAACATCCGGGGCTGATTCTTCCACCCTGGTTCCATCTCCGAAATGGTCTCTCGCATAATCCGGTCAGAAGCCTCACGGGCCGCCGCCGGGTTCCCGGCGGCAATGGCTTCGGCAACGTCCACATGCCACTGCAGCGCCGAGTTGCTTGGGTGGTCCGGCATCAAGCCGTGCACCGTGCGTCCGGTCAAGGTCTCCGCCACCTGGCCCACCATGTTCGCAAACATCTCGTTTCCGGAGCCCGTTAGCAGCAGGGAATGGAAGTGGATATCGAGCTCAAGGAACCGTGGCACGTCCCCGGCGCGGCCGGCGTCGCGCATGGCGTGGGAAACTTCCACGATCTCCCGCCGGATCGACTCCGGGGCGTTGGTGGCGGCCAGCTCGGCGGCAACGGGTTCGACGGCGGTGCGCAGCTCTGCGAGGGAGCGCAGCTGCGCTCCACGGCCCTCGCCGGCAAGGCGCCAGCGGATCACCTGCGGATCGAACGGATTCCAGCGGCTGAATGGGAGGACCCGGATCCCCACCCTTTTGGTTGTTTCCACCAGGCCGAGGGACTGCAGCACACGCACTGCTTCGCGGACCACCGAACGGGACACGCTGAGTTCACCTTCGAGGTGTTCGGCCAGCATAATGTGACCGGCCGGGAGCTGTCCCGCGACAATCCGGCTGCCGAGGTGCTCAATCGCGCGGTGGTGGAGGCTGGTTGACATAGTCGTAAGCATAGTGCGGCGGAAGCTGAACGAACCGTCGTTACGGCGTGGACCGGCGGAGCGGCCGCGGGAATCATAGACTGTTTGTGACGCGCCATATTCAGCCACGTGGGCTCTGCTTTCCAGCAGCCCCCTGAAATACATATGGTTTATTGACAACCACTGATCCTCAGAAGAAAGTTTCCGCCCTCCGCGCGGGACGAAGTGCACTCGTTGCACAGAAATGAATGGGAGTTTTGATGTCAGCACACATCGGTGTCACAGGCCTTGCGGTGATGGGGGCCAACCTGGCCCGTAACCTGGCCCGGAACGGCTTCACGGTGGCCCTGCACAACCGGTCGGTCGAGAAGACAGACGCCCTGCTCGAGAAGCACGGCCAGGACGGCGACTTCATCCGCACCGAGACCCTGCAGGAGCTCGTCGACTCGCTGGAGAAGCCACGCCGCGTGCTGATCATGGTCAAGGCCGGCAAGCCGGTCGACTCCGTGATCGAACAGCTCGAACCGCTGCTGGAAGCCGGCGACATCATCATCGATGCCGGCAACTCCCACTACGAGGACACCCGCCGCCGCGAAGCAGCGCTCGCCAAGAAGGACCTGCACTTCGTTGGCATCGGTGTCTCCGGCGGCGAAGAGGGGGCCCTCAACGGCCCCTCGATCATGCCTGGTGGTTCCAAGGAGTCCTACGACGCCCTCGGCCCGCTGCTGGAAAAGATCGCCGCTCACGTCGACGGCAAGCCGTGCTGCGCCTGGATCGGCACCGACGGCGCCGGCCACTTCGTCAAGATGGTCCACAACGGCATCGAATACGCCGACATGCAGGTGATCGGCGAGGCCTTTGACCTGCTGCGCTCCGGCGCCGGCATCGAACCGGCCGAGCAGGCCAAGATCTTCGCAGAGTGGAACAAGGGCGACCTCGCCTCCTTCCTGATCGAGATCTCCGCCGAGGTCCTTGGCCATGTGGACGCTAAGACCGGCAAGCCGTTTGTGGATGTTGTGGTGGACGCCGCGGGCCAGAAGGGCACCGGCCGCTGGACCGTCATCTCCGCCCTTGAACTGGGCTCCCCGGTCTCGGGCATCGCCGAATCGGTCTTCGCCCGGGCACTGTCCTCACAGACGGAACAGCGGAAGCTGGCCCAGGAGCTGCTGGCCGGCGGCGAAGCCGGCGTCGAGGTCCCGGAGAGCTTTGTCGAGGATGTCCGCCAGGCGCTGTACGCCTCCAAGCTGGTCTCCTACGCGCAGGGGCTGGACATGCTCACCTCCGCTGCCACGGAATATGGCTGGGACCTGAAACTGGACGAGATCGCCTCCCTCTGGCGCGGCGGCTGCATCATCCGTGCCGAACTGCTCAAGGAGATCACAAAGGCCTACGCCGCGAACGAGAAGCCGGCCAACCTGCTGTTCGCCCCGGCCTTCACCACGGCGATCGCCGACGTCCTCCCGGCCTGGCGCCGGGTCGTCGCCACCGCCGTCCAGCTCGGCATCCCCGTGCCGGTGTTCTCCTCCTCGCTGGCCTACTACGACGGCCTGCGGCGCAAGCGCCTGCCGGCCGCCCTGATCCAGGGCCAGCGCGACCTCTTCGGTGCGCACACCTACGGCCGCGTCGACACCGAGGGTACCTTCCACACCCTCTGGGGCGAGGACAAGGCTGAAATTGAGGCAGTGGATACCCACTAGCTTCCGCCTCTGACCGACGGCCGGTGCTTCCCGCTACTCTGGGAGCACCGGCCGTTCGGTTTTCCCCGGATACCCGGCCGCCAGCCGTGGTCCCCAGTACCCGTCCCAGGAGTGCAGCAGATGAGCCAGCCCGTAGCATTCGTCACCGGAGCCTCCGCCGGAATCGGCTATGAGACGGCATGGAAACTCGCTGCCCGCGGTTTTACCGTGTATGCCGGGGCCCGCCGGGTGGAGAAGATGGCGCCCCTCAAAGCCCACGGTGTGAGCGTTGTTGCGCTTGACGTCACCAACGAGGACTCCATGACGGCGGCCATCGAACAGGTGATCGCGGTGCACGGCCGGGTTGATGTCCTGGTGAACAACGCCGGCTACGGCTCCTTTGGTTCACTCGAGGAAGTGGAGCTGGCAGAGGGGCGGCGGCAATTTGACGTCAACCTCTTCGGGCTGGCCCGGATGACCCAGCTGGTGCTCCCTGGAATGCGGGCCGCCGGGCGGGGGCGGATCATCAACGTGTCCTCGATCGGCGGAAAAATGTATGAGCCGCTGGGAGCCTGGTACCACGCCACGAAGTTCGCCGTCGAGGGCCTGAGCGATTCACTGCGGGTTGAACTCAAACCCCACGGCATCAACGTCTCCATCATCGAGCCGGCGGGAACGCAGTCGGAATGGGGCGCCATTTCCGGTGACAGCCTGCTGGCCACCTCCGGCCGCGGACCCTACATGGACCAGGCGAAAGTCGTCGCGGCTGCGCTGGCATCGACCGAGGGCTCCGCCATGTCCACCGCCGCGACCGTCATTGCCGACGCAATCGTCCACGCCGCGACGTCACCAAGGCCCAGGACCCGCTACCCGGTAGGCAAGGGTGCCCGGGCCATCCTGATGCTGCGACGGTTGTTGCCGGACCGGGCCTTCGACGTTGTCATCTGGAACATCTACAAACGGTTTCCCGCGTAACGCAGGCCAGCTGGCCGGCCCGGGAATCGGTGAGTACCGCCTAGATCCGGTATTCGATCAGGTATTCCGCCGGGTCGACGCCCGGTTTGGTCTCCCGCTGCGCGTCCCGGTGCCGCCAGGTGGCAGGCACTCCCGTGAGGATCGACTCTGCCGGGGCGTCCTTGACCACCACGGCGTTGGCACCCACGGCGCTGTCCCGGCCGATGGTGATGGGGCCAAGTATTTTGGCGCCGGCGCCGACCACGACCCGGTCCTCGATGGTGGGATGGCGTTTGACCTTGGCCAGCGACCGGCCGCCGAGGGTCACCCCGTGGTACAGCATCACGTCCTCACCGATTTCGGCGGTCTCGCCAATGACCACACCCATACCGTGGTCGATGAAAAAGCGACGGCCGATGGTTGCGCCGGGGTGGATCTCGATGCCGGTGCAGAACCTCGCCAGCTGGGAGATCAGCCGCGCCGGGAAGCGCAGCGCCGGGTCCTGCCACATCCGGTGCGTCAGGCGGTGCGCCCAGATCGCGTGCAGGCCGGAGTAGGCAAAGAAGTTCTCAAAGGAACCTCGAGCCGCCGGGTCGTGGGACCTGGCGGCGTCGAGGTCTTCCTTCAGCCTTGCGAAAAAGCTCACAAAGACCTTTCTACAAAAATCGTGGACAGTGGCCGGACTCAGCCGCGGATGTCGTCGTACAGCACCGTGGAAATGTAACGCTCACCGAAGTCGCAGACGATAGCAACAATCAGCTTACCGGCGTTCTCCGGCCGTTTGGCGAGCTCCAGGGCCGCCCAAACGATCGCGCCGGAGGAGATTCCGCCGAGGATGCCTTCCCTGACGCCGAGGTCCCGGGCCACGCGGACCGAGTCCTCAAGGGTGGCGTCCATAACCTCGTCGTAGACGTTTGTATCCAGGATTTCGGGCACAAAGTTGGCGCCGAGGCCCTGGATCTTATGCGGTCCCGGTGCGGCACCATTGAGGATGGCTGAGTCCTTCGGCTCGACGGCGATGATCTGCACGTCGGGCTTGCGCTCCTTGAGTACCTGTCCGACGCCGGTGACGGTTCCGCCGGTGCCAACGCCGGCGACGAAAATGTCCACCTTGCCGTCAGTGTCGGACCAGATCTCCTCGGCTGTCGTCTGGCGGTGGACTTCGGGGTTGGCCTCGTTCGCGAACTGCTGCGCCCAGATGGAATTCTCCGTGTTGGCGACGATCTCCTGGGCCTTTTCGACGGCGCCACGCATGCCCTCGGAGCCGGGCGTCAGCACAATCTCGGCACCGTAGGCGCGGAGCATCACGCGGCGCTCGGTGGACATGGTTTCCGGCATGGTCAGGATGACCTTGTAGCCGCGGGCAGCGCCGACCATGGCGAGGGCGATGCCGGTGTTGCCTGAGGTGCCTTCGACGATGGTGCCGCCGGGCTTGAGGGCGCCGGACTTTTCCGCAGCATCGACAATCGCAACGCCGATCCGGTCCTTGACGCTGTTGGCCGGATTGTAGAACTCCAGCTTGACCGCCACTGTGGCGTCAAGGCCTTCGGTCAGCCGGTTCAGCCGGACCAGCGGAGTGCCGCCGACCAGCTGGGTAACATCGTCATAGATCCGTGCCATGGGTGTCTGCACCTGTCTGTTGAGGGGGAATGCTGAGGTCAGCCTAACGAGGGCCCACAGGCCCTAGCTAAGCATTAAGCCATGAAGAGTAATATTTCCTGGCCTTGGCCAGCTTCGGATTGATGATCACCTGGCAGTAACCTTGCTCCGGGAATTTGCCGTAGTAGTCCTGGTGAATTTCCTCCGCCCGGTGGAACACCGGCAGCCGGCTGACCTCCGTGACAATCGGATGCGCCCACAGCGACTGGTTCCGTTCGATCGCCTCCTCGAAGAGGATCTTTTCCTCAGTCGTTTCGTAGAACATTGAGGAGCGGTACTGAGTGCCGACGTCGTAGCCCTGACGGTTCAGGGTTGTGGGGTCGTGGAGTGCGAAGAACATGTCCAGGATGATTTCCGCCGGGACGATCTGCTCATCGAACGTCACTGCCACCACCTCGGCGTGGCCGGTGGTTCCGGAGCAGACTGCGTAGTAGTCGGGGTTGCGGTCATGGCCGCCGGAGTAGCCCGAAACGACGGCGCTGACACCTTTGGTTTTCTGGTAGACGGCGTCGAGGCACCAGAAGCAGCCTCCGCCGAGGACAAAAGTTCTCATGTCCTCTTCAATGGTTGAAGGGCCCCGAAGATTCCCGGCGCCTGCAGGGGCCGCCGCCCAATAGGGTAAAAATGGGGGTATGGAACCTGTAAACACCGACGTTTCAGCCGGCCCTCTCGAAGGGACCGACGCTGCCGGCCATGGATCCGGGGAAACGGAGCGGCAGCCTACCCTGGGCATGATCCTGCTGGCCGCCGAGGAGCTGTGGCCCGAATCACTGGCCGAGGACTGGGATGAGGTGGGGCTTGTGGCCGGACGCCCCGCCGCCGGGGTGGGCAGGATCCTCTTCGCCGTCGATCCCACCCTTGAGGTGATCGAGGAGGCGATCGAGTTCGGCGCCGAGCTGCTCATCACCCACCACCCGTTGCTGCTCAAAGGTGTCACCTCGGTAGCCGCGACCACCGCCAAGGGCCGGGCCGTGCACCGCCTGATCGAAACCGGGACCGCCCTGCTGACGGTCCATACCAACGGCGATTCCGCCGTCGGCGGCGTCTCGGATGTGCTGGCCGATGCGTTGGGCCTGCAGAACGTTGCCCCGCTGTCTCCGGCGTCCAACGGGCTGCCCGAAGAGGGGATCGGGCGGGTCGGCGACCTGGCCGAACCACTCACCCTGGGCGAGTTCGCCGCCCGCGTGTTCGGCATCCTCCCGGCCGTCGCCGGGGGAGTTCGGGTGTCCGGGGACCGGGACGGGCTGGTGCGCCGCGTCGCCGTCTGCGGCGGGGCCGGAGATTCGCTCCTGGACGCGGTGCGGGCCGCCGACGCCGATGTTTACCTGACGGCCGACCTGCGGCACCATCCGGCGTCGGAAGCCCGGGAGGAGGCCGTCAACAACAGGCCCTACCTCATCGACGTTTCGCACTTCGCCAGCGAGTGGCTGTGGCTGCCTGCCGCCGCCGAGGCATTGGGCAACGTCCTGGGAGACCAGGGCCACAACGTGCAGATCCGGGTCAGCACCACCAACAGCGACCCGTGGGACTTCATTCTGACTCCGGGCTAAGCCTGGCGTGCGAGGTGCCCCGGGTGAGCTAGCGAGGCCGGGGAGTACGCTAGGCGCTAGAGTCTAGGGAGCGCCGACACGGCGCCCGGCTGCGGCCGGCAGGGATTTAGCGGAGGTAAATAGTGGCCAAGGCAGCACCGGCGGAACAGTTGAAGTTGCTCGAATTGCAGGGACTTGATGCGAAGCTCAAATCCCTGTCCAACCGCCGCCGAAGCCTTGAAAGCGACCCACGGATCACCGATCTTGAGGCTGCCCTCGGCGTGGCCAGCGGGGAACTTGGCGCCGCGAAGGTGGCGGTCCACGACGCCGAACTCGAGCTCAAGCGGGCCGAAGCCGACGTGGAGCAGGTCGCCTCCCGGATTGAACGCGACGAGGCCAGGCTCAACAGCGGCACCGGCCTGTCGAAGGACCTCGTGGCGCTGCAGCGTGACCTCGTGTCACTGAACAAGCGCCGCTCCGACCTTGAGGACATTGAGCTGGAAGTCCTGGAACGGCTGGACTCGCTCCGCCTGCGCCAGGCCGGCCAGCAGCAGATCGTTGACGACATTCAGGGCTCGTTCGGTTCCATCCGCTCCGAACTTGACGAGCGGCTCGCGGAGATCGCAGCCGAGGCAACTGTGGTGCGGGGCAATCGCGCCCAGTTCGCCGAAGGCCTGGATGCCGGCCTCCTGGCGGTCTACGAAAAGACCCTGGCGAAGCGCGGCGTGGGCGCGGCCCGGCTCTTCCACGGAACGTCCGAGGGTTCGGGTATGCAGCTGAGCCCGGGGGACCTCGCCGAGATCAAGGCTGCGGCCGAGGACGAAGTGGTGTTCTGCCCGGATTCCGGCTGCATCCTGGTCCGCTCGTCCGAATGGGTGTAACCACAAACTGACTCGCAGCAGGGGTCGTTTTGAGCGCTCAAAACGACCCCTGCTGCGAGCTAGTTGGGCAGGATCAGGTTGAGGGTGTGCGGCTTCCGGGACGTGCCCTCGACCAGTTCCGCTGTCCACTTTTCGGCCGCGGCTTTCTGCAGCCGGGCGGGAGTCTGCGGTGCCGGACCCCGCCGGCTCAGCAGGTGCCGGGCGAGCTCGCCACGGGTGTGCTTGGCGAAGTGGCTGACGACCTTCCGGACGCCTTTGGCCTCGGTAAACACGTTCACGGCCACGGTCTGCGGCGGCGGCGGAGCCCACGCGGCGGCGTACGTGCTGGAACGGCAGTCCACAAGCAGTTCGCCAGCGGTGACGGTCGCGAGCGCCGCGCTGAGGTGCGGCTTCCAAAAAGATGCCAGGCGTCCGACGTCGGGCAACGCAGCGGCCATTGACAACCGATACGCCGGCACCCGGTCCCCGAAGTGGATGGCACCCCAGAGTGCCGAAATGACCAGCACGGAAGCGTCCGCTCTTTTCCGCTGCGAAGGCGTGAGGCTGTTGTAGTCCAAGGCGTCGTAAAGCACCCCTGAGTAGACCTGGTGGGCCGGGGCTGCCGGTTCGGCGTGCAGCCTGGTGTTCCGCTCGACGTCGGCCCAGAGGGAGGCGCCAACGCCCAACAGCGCCAGGGCGTCCTCGTGGGCGCTGACCGTACCAAGGCCCGCCAGCACCTTGGCACGGTAGCTGTTCAATTCGGGGAAGCTCAAGGTGGCCCAGTCGACGGCGTCGCCGGCTGTGGCGGGAGTCTTGCCTTCGGAGGGCGGCAGCAGAATCAGCACCGTCCAAGCTTAGCGGCGCGTCCTGCGCGGGCCGGCCGCCGGCAGCTTCCGACCGAAGTTCAGGCCAGGTTCCGGCCCAGGAAGGACAAGACCTCGGGGAGGATGGAGCGCCAATAGCCGGAGTCGTGGCCGCCGGGCTGGAAGCCGCCCTCGACGGCGCCCGGGAGCCCCTCCCGGTACTGGCGAACCGTTCCGGCAAGGGTGTCCGCGGTCCCGCAGTCGATTCGTTTGGGCAGCGCTGCGAGTCTTGGGCGGAGCGCGAACACGTTATGGGCCGCAAAGTCGTCCGGACCGTCGAAGGCGCTGTCGGTGCGCGGGTCGTAGTGGTCCCAGAGAGCCGGACTCATGGCTGCGACGGCCCGTACACCGGGCAAGCGGCCCTGCGAGGCGAGCAGCAGCGAACCGAAGCCGCCCATCGAGAGGCCAAAGAGGCCGATCCGGCCAAGGTCGTACCCCTGGCCGCCGAGGAACGGAATGAACTCCTGGATCAGCATTGCCTGGGTGTCGCTGCCGTCAGCGCGGGGGTGCCACCAGCTGTTTCCGCCGTCCACGGCGGCTATCCCGAAGGGCAGACCGCCGGCGTCGAGGTGCCGCCGAAGCGCCTCGTGGGCGGCCAGTTCCTCCAGCAGCACCGTGTGGCTGCCGCCGAGACCGTGCAGGAATACCGCCAGCGGCAGATCGGGCCGCGCCGCGCCGGGCGGGGCTTCGGGGGCGGCCAGTGACCAGCCGGTGCTGATTCCGGGGCGGAACACCGAAACAAATGATCCCGTCCTGGTCCGGACGGTCAACGGGACAGCAGGCGTCCGGGTCGAACCCGCCGTCGGGTTCGCCTGCCCACCCGCGGGACCCGCGGGCGGCGCCGGCGGTGGCGCGGCAGGGGACGGGATTCCGGGAGCGCAGGCTGCCAGGGCGGACGCACCCACTCCGATTCCCGCCAGCTCCAGCAAACGGCGCCGGCTCAGTTCTGACGCGTCCATTCCCCGATCATAGGCCCGGCGCCGGAGGTGTTGCCGGGCCGGCCCGCAGTGACCGTAGAATAGACGGCGGATGGGTTGACTAGGCGGCCGCGCGTCACGCAAGTGGCTCGAGGAACGTCCGGGCTCCGCAGGGCAGGGTGGTGGGTAACGCCCACTCGGGGTAACCCGCAGGCCAGTGCCACAGAGAACAGACCGCCTGCGTGCCGGGTGTGCTTGCACAGCCGGCAGGGCAGGTAAGGGTGAAACGGTGGTGTAAGAGACCACCAGCTTCCCGGGTGACCGGGAAGGCTAGGTAAACCCCACCCGGAGCAAGGCCAGACAGGACACGTTTGAGGGCTGCCCGCCCGAGTGTCCGGGTAGGCTGCTGGAGGGCGCCGGCAACGGCGTTCGTAGATGGATGGCCGCTATTCCTGTGCTGGCAACGGCGCGGGAACACAGAACCCGGCGTATCGGTCAACCCATCCACCCACACCACCGGTTGGGCCGCGTAACGACAAACCCCGCGGCGCGCTGCGGTGCGCGCTGCCGCGCACCCGCCGCGCACGAAAAAAGCGGTGGCCGGCACCGAAAGGTGCCGGCCACCGCCGGTATGGACCAATGGCAGTGTTAGGCCTTGGCCTTCCGCTTCACCCAGCCCCAGACGCCGGTTGCCACAAAGAGGATCAGGCCAACGACGGCCAGCCAGAGAAGGCCCTTGACGACAAAGCCGAGGACGGACAAAACGAGCCAGATGATAAGTAGAGTGATTATTAGTCCCATAGGAACATCCTAGAGGGTAGCGGGCAGCTGCTTAGGCCGGAGGGCGCCAGAGCCCGGCGTCGCAGCTGTCCTGCGTTGGGTGTGCCGGTGGGCACGACGGGCTAACCCGGGCCGCGTGTGAGTCATTTCACGCGTAACGGGGCACCGGTCCCTTCCGGGCCGCCGGTAGAATGGAAGACGAACGTAGATGTTCTGCCGTCGGGTCTGCGTTCGCAGCCGGCGGCTTTCGTTTTGCTTGACACGTGCGCCCGGGGTGGACCGAATCCCCGGAGCCCAGGTTCCGGACACCCTCCGGCAGCCGACTTCCGCATACGGCGCCGTATGTGGTGGATTTTAGGAAGGTATTTCTGTGAGCCAGACGTCAGATTCTTGTCTTGATACGTGGATGGGCCGGGAGGCGCTCGCCGAGGCCATGATCCCGGTGATCGGCCGGCTGTACCGCGAGAACAACGTGGTGACGTCCATCCACGGCCGCAGCCTGATCAACAAGTCCACCATGAACATCCTGAAGGCACACCGCTTCGCCCGTCGGATGAGCAAGGAAGAACTGCGTCTTGAGGAGACCGCCCCGCTGCTGGACGCCCTGACCACGCTGGACCTCGGCGCCGCAGCCATCGACGTCGCCCGCCTCACCGAGAAGTACCGCGTCGAGGGCAAGGGTGCCACCCTGGACGAGTTCCTCCGTGCGGAGCTGGCCGATGTTGTGGGCAAGCGCGGCGCCGACGACCGCACCAGCACCGACGTCGTCCTCTACGGATTTGGCCGCATCGGCCGGCTCCTGGCCCGGCTCCTGATCGAAAAGGCCGGCGGCGGGCATGGGCTGCGGCTGCGCGCTATTGTGGTCCGCCGCGGTTCGGACAATGACCTTGCCAAGCGTGCCAGCCTGCTGCGCCGCGACTCGGTCCACGGTTCCTTCGAAGGCACCATCAAGGTGGACCTCGAAAACGACACCATCACCGCGAACGGCGTTCAGATCCAGGTCATCTACTCGGACAACCCCGCCACCATCGACTACACCGCCTACGGCATCCACAACGCACTCGTCGTCGACAACACGGGACGCTGGCGCGACGCCGACGGACTCTCCCAGCACCTCAAGAGCAAGGGCGCATCCCGGGTTCTGCTAACTGCTCCGGGCAAGGGCGAGCTGAAGAACATCGTTCACGGCATCAACCACGCAACGATCACCGATGCGGACAGGATCGTCTCCGCGGCTTCCTGCACCACGAATGCCATCACTCCTGTCCTGAAGGCGATCAACGACCGGTACGGCGTCGTTCACGGCCATGTGGAGACCGTCCACTCCTTCACCAACGACCAGAACCTGATCGATAACTTCCACAAGGGTGACCGGCGCGGACGCTCCGCCGCCCTGAATATGGTGATCACCGAGACCGGGGCGGCCACGGCAGTGGCGAAGGCACTCCCGGAGCTGCTCGGCAAGCTGACGGGAAGTTCCATCCGGGTGCCCACCCCGGACGTGTCCCTGGCCATCCTGAACCTGAGCCTGGAAAACGGCACCACCAAGGATGAGGTCAACGACTACCTCCGGGAAATGTCGCTGCACTCGGAGCTGCGCAAGCAGCTCGACTACATCGATTCGCCGGAGGTTGTCTCCACCGACTTCGTCGGCTCACGCCGGGCAGGAATAATCGACGGCCTTGCCACCATCACCAACGACAAGAACGTTATCCTCTACGTCTGGTACGACAACGAGTTCGGCTACAGCTGCCAGGTGGTCCGCGTTATGGAGGAAATGGCCGGCGTGAACCCGCCGTCGTTCCCCGCCAAGGACGCGGCTGCCACCCTGCAGGCAGCCGGTCTTCGCGTTGAGGTCACCGCCTGACCGGACATTTCTGAACTCTGTGGCGCATTCCCGGCCGGTCCGCTGGAATCGACCTGGAATGCGCACCACAATGGTTCAATGGAACAAAACCCGGCAGTAGACCACGAAACCACTCTTGAACACGCGTTGGACGTCGCGCACCGGAACGTTAAGGAAGCCAAGCGGCTCCTCGACGATGCACGCACCAAGTATGCGGCCGGGGAGGTAGACGAGGCGCGGGTCCAGCAACTCGAATCCCTGATGTCCCTCGCCAACGAGGACCTTGTGCGGGTGACGAAGGAGAACTAGCCGGGCACCTGTCCTCCACACTGTGGAAAACTGCGGCGGCGGCGGAGACCGGATTTAGCCTTCAGGGGTGGAAGGAAGTCGTCCCGCCCCGGAACGGACCGGCACCCGGCAGTGTGCCCTGGTGCGGGTGTGACCCGGACATGGCCGGAATTCCGGCAGTCACGACGGCGGTCCCGCCAGGCGTGGGCCCTGCTTGCCGCAGTGGCCCTCGCCGTAGCAGCGGGGCTCGGCTGGTTTTTCACCGCCGGGCAGTTCGCGGCTGTGGAACCCCCCGGAGGGGGGTCCGGCGAGGCGCCGGTGCTGGCGGCGCGCTGGATGAATGCGGTCGCTTCCGTGCGTCCCGTTCCGGCTGGCTCCGCTGCTGTGCTGCTCGAAACGCTGGCGGTCAAGGGCCGGGCAGCCCGGGCCGACTATGACCGCGGGGCATTCGGCCAGGCATGGCTCGACGTGGACCTGAACGGTTGCGATACCCGAAACGACATCCTTCGCCGCGACCTTTCGGACCTCGAGTTCACCGGGGGATCCACCTGCCAGGTGGCCGCCGGAACGCTCCGGGAACCATACACCGGCCAGCAGATCAGGTTCCGGCGGGGAAGCGGGAGCAGCAAAGACGTACAGATCGACCATGTTGTGGCCCTGGGCGACGCCTGGCAGAAGGGTGCCCAGCAGTTGAGCGCCGGGCAGCGGGAGCATCTGGCAAACGATCCGCTGAACCTGATCGCCGTCGACGGGGCTGCGAACCAGGACAAGAGTGCATCCGACGCCGCGACCTGGCTTCCACCGAACAAGGCCTTGCGTTGCCACTACGTGGCCCGGCAAATATCGGTCAAGGCTGCCTACCTGTTGTGGGTCACCCCGGCGGAGAAGGAGGCCATAAAACGGATCCTCGCCTCCTGTCCCGAACAGCAGACTGTTGTGCCGGCTGCCCGGTAGGCTGCGTGCGCCCGGCCGGATGACCGCGCGGTCCTGGTGTGGCTCCGGACGAGCTTCAGGACACGGCGGTGTCCGCCCCGGAAAGGCAGCTGGAGTGACTTTGAGCTGTTGACCCTGAGCTGGCTGGCCAAGCGGCTCCCTCCCCTCCCCGGGAAGAACCGGCACGGGCCGCAGCGTGCTTAGATGGTGAGCCTGACGGGGCCGGCTGTTGCCGGACCGCCGCATGCTTCGCTGCCGCCCACCCTGGTCCAGTCCAGCTGTACTTCGCGCCGGGCCAGGACGCCGCCGCCTGCGGCGTAGCGCACCGAACAGACGTCCTCCGCGCAGAACTCGACCAGGCTCACCAATTGAGAATTGCCGTCCAGGGTCACACTCAGGGAGTTGAACCACGCAAGGGCAGGGCAGGGCGTTGGCGCGGAGCCCGAGCAGCCGGCCGTTCCCGCAGCAAACAGCATCCCGAGCGCCAGGGGAGCCGGTCGCAGCTTCACTCTGCGGGGATCCCGTCGGCGGCGGCCCGGATGTTGAGTTCGGCCTCCAGGCGTTCGACCTCATCGCGGCGGCAAAGTTCGGTGGCCGGTGTGGTCACCGTAGCGCTCCCGGCAGCCACCGCGGCCCGGAGCGACTCCGCCAGGGTGCGGCCCTGGGCCAGCCGGAGCACAAAAGCGGCGAGGAAGCTGTCCCCGGCTCCGACGGTGCTGCGAACGTGCACCCGCGGTACGGCCAGCCGAAGGATCCCGGACTCCGAGGCGAGTACGGCTCCTTCGCCGCCAAGCGTCAAGGCGACGTGTTCCGCGGCGCCGTCAGCAACCAACGCCGCGGCAGCCTCGACTTCGCTCTCTTCGCCCTCCAGAGTTGTGCCAAAGTGCAACCCCAGTTCACGGCGGCTTGGCTTCACCAGGAATACCCCCTCGGCGAGGGCTTCGGCCAGCGCCGGACCGGACGCGTCGACGATGCAGCGCGCACCATGCAGCTTCGCCAGCCGTGCCACGCGGGCGTAGAAGTCGTCCGGAACCCCCGGCGGGAGGCTGCCGCTGGCCACGATATAGCCGCCGGCGGGCAGTGAATCCGCCACCAGTGCCAGGCACAAACGCCATTCGGCCTCAGTCAATTCGGGGCCCTGGAGGACAAAACGGAACTGCTTGCCGGTGGTGGTCTCATCGACCGTGAAGTCCTCCCGGGTATTGCCGTGGATCGGCACGGCGAGGGTGGGAACGCGTTCGGCCTCGATCAGCCTGCGGTATGCCTCTCCGGTGGGTCCGCCGGCGGTGTAGATGGCCAGGGTGCGGCCGCCCAGGCGCTGCACCACCCGCGAGACATTGACCCCGCCGCCGCCCGGGTCCAGGCGGCTGGCGCCGCACCGCATCTTGTGGCCGCTGATGACATGCTCCGTGGCAGTACTGATGTCCAGCGCGGGATTTACGGTGAGTGTGAGGATCGGCTGCATCGGCGTAGGTCTGTGGTCTGGCATGGCCTAAGCATAGGGCTGCGCACCGCCGGTGTACCCGGCCGGACGGCCCCTTGTGGGCGGTCCTTTGCTCGGCAAGAATGGGCACGGCAGGGCACGCGGCAGGAGATCCCGCCGCGGAAGGTGGAACGGGGACCATGGCACATCGCAAGGCCGGCGGCGGCAAGGCTGGCTCCGGCACGTCACAGGATGATCGCAAGCGAGCCAAGGGAGATGCCGCCGGACACTCCGGGCGATTGCCGCTCGGCGTCTACGAGGCCGAGCTGTCCCGGCTCCAGGCTGAACTCGTTTCATTGCAGGAATGGGTCCGCAGCACCGGAGCGCGAGTCCTGGTGATTTTCGAGGGACGCGACGCCGCCGGCAAGGGCAGCGCCATCAAGCGGGTGACCGAATACCTGAATCCTCGGGTTGCCCGGATTGTGGCGTTGCCCGCCCCGACGGACCGGCAGCGCGGCGAATGGTATTTCCAGCGTTATGTGGAGCATCTTCCCGCGGCCGGGGAGATCGTCCTGATGGACCGCTCCTGGTACAACCGAGCCGGCGTCGAACATGTGATGGGATTCTGTACGCCAGCGGAACACAAGCGTTTTATGGCCCAATGCCCCGTCTTTGAACGCCTGCTGATCCAGGACGGTATTCTGATGTTCAAGTACTGGTTTTCGATCAGCCATGCGGAACAGGAACGCCGGTTCAAATCGCGTCTGGATGATCCGATGCGGCAATGGAAGCTTTCGCCGATGGACCGGGAAGCGATCCTCCGTTGGGAAGACTATTCACGGGCCAAGGACGACATGTTTATGCAGACGGACACCGCCGACTCGCCCTGGTATGTAGTCGAGGCCGAGGACAAGCGCCGGGCCCGGATCAACATGATCGCCCATCTGCTCGCCGGGATCGACTACACCGAGGTTCGGACGGAGCCCGTGACGCTGCCGGAACGGCCGCGGGCGGTCAACTACACCCGGCCGCCACGGGAATTGTTCCGCTACGTTCCCGATCATGCGGCCATCCTGCTGAAGTCCGGGCACGGCTAACGGGGCACAGCCGGCGGGCCGCAGCGGCTGATGCCCGGCCGGGGCGGCTCGGTAGGCTGGGAGGATGTCGAATGAATTTCTGTTAAGCCTTGCCGGGATCGCCGGTGTGCTGCTGGTAATCCGGCTTCTGGCCCCGGCAGTCCCGCATGCCCGGCTGGCCCGGCGCGTCACTCCGGGTGAGCTGGTGCTTGCGGTGGCCGGAGTCGCGGGCCTGGTACTTCATTGCGGTGCGATGTTTTTCGGGTCAGTCGTCGCGGCAATACCCGGCACGGCACCCGTGATCGCCCAGATCAACGCAATGGGCACGGCGAGCATACTCTGGTATGTGGTGCCTGCGGCGTTACTTCTTGCCGGCCTTCGGCGGCAGCAGTTTTTTGCCGTGGTGGTGCTCGCCGTCGCCCTGCTGGCCGTCGGAGTCACCATGTACAACGGGGCCCCGCTTGCGACGCATCTGGTCACGATCTACGCCGCCGCCGTGGTGATCGCAGCCATCATGTTCCTCCTGGTCCTGCCGCCGCGGTTCGGCCGCACGGGCACACCAGCCAAACCCGTTTCCTAAGGCTGCGGCTCGGGCTGCCAGGGGGCCACGCCGCCGGGTTTGCCCAACATTGGCCGGCCGCACTGGCGTGCCGGCCGGGAACCGCCGGTGCAATACCGGACCCGGGCGCAAAGGTCGGGAGACCGGCGGACACCTTCGCGCAGGCCGCCCTAATGCCCGAAGGGGTCCGGATCCACACCGGGCATCCAGGTCAGGCCAGGGACGCCCCAGCCGCTCTTTTTGGCTTGTTTCTTGGCTTGGCGCGAATACCGGTCGATCAGCTTGTTGACGTACAACTTCCCGTCGAGGTGGTCGAATTCGTGCTGGATCACGCGCGCGAACCAGCCGGTCGCCTCGAAATCAACGGGGTTGCCGTCGCCGTCGAAGCCCTGTACCCGGGCCCATTCCGCCCGCTTCAGCGGATACTGCCCGCCGGGGAAGGACAGGCAGCCTTCCTCCTCCTCGTCCGGATCCGGCAGCGCGCCGGAAATCTTCGAGAGGGTCAGCACCGGGTTGACGACGGCGCCGGACGGCGGGGCGCCGTCGTCGTTGTCGTATTTGTAGATAAAGAGCCGTTTGCCGACGCCGACCTGGGGCGCGGCGAGACCGACGCCGTTGGCGGCGTCGTTGGTCTCGAACATGTCCGCGATGAGTGTCCGGAGCTCGTCGTCGAAGGCTGCAACCTCAGCTGCCCGGCGGTGCAGTACGGGCTCGCCCCAGATCGTAATGGGCAGAACTGTCATGTCAGAAACGTTCCTCTGTGCTAAGTGGTGGCGGGTCAGCCGGCGATGGTGCGGCCGACGACGTCGCGCATAATTTCGTTGGTGCCGCCGAAGATGGTCAGCAGCCGGGCGGCGAGGTAGGCCTGCGCCACCGGGTATTCCAGGATGTAGCCGTAGCCGCCGTGCAGCTGCAGGCAACGGTCCGTGACGGACTTTGCCCGCTCGGACGCCCAGAGTTTAGCGCGTGCGGCGGTCGCGGCGTCGAGCTCTCCGGCATTAAAGGCCTGGATGGCCCTGTCAACGTACGTTTCGGTGACCTCGACCTCGGTGAGGATGTCGGCCAATTCGAAGCGGCTGTTCTGGAAATCGATGATCCGCTCGCCGAAGGCATTGCGGTCCCTGGTGTACTGCACGGTCGACTCGTAAACGGCACGCACGACGGCGGAGCTCGCCACCGCGATGGCCAGTCGGCCCTGGGGGAGCTGCTCCGCGCAGTACTGCAGGCCCTTTCCTTCCTCACCGACGAGGTCGGCGTGCGGGACGCGGACGTTGTCGAAGAACAGTTCCGCTGTGTCCGAGGCTTTCAGCCCCATCTTGTCCAGCTGCTTGCCGGTGTTGTAGCCCTCGCCCTTCCGGACCATAAACAGGGAGAAGGAGTTGTGGTTTCCGCGGCCGGTGCTGCCGTCGCTGCGGGCCAGGACCAGGGCGGCATCACCGGAGATGCCGTTGCCAATGAAGGTCTTCTGGCCGCTGATCAGCCAGTCATCGCCCTCGCGCACGGCTTTAGTGCGGATGCCGCGGAGGTCCGATCCGGCACCTGGCTCCGTCCAGGCAACCGAGGTGACCGTTTCGCCGGAGACCATGCCGGGTAGCCAGCGGCTTTTCAGCTCCTCGGAGCCGTAGGCCAGCAGGTGGGGGAGGACCATGTCATCGTGGAGATGGAAGGCCAGGCCGACGGCGAGGTGGTTGCTCCTGGCGAATTCCTCATCCAGCACGGCGCGGAAGCGGTAGTCGTTCATGCCCAGGCCGCCGAACTCCTCCGGCACGGCCAGTCCCAGCAGGCCCTGTTCACCGGCGGCGGTCCACAGGGCCCGGGACATCATGTGGTCCGTGTCCCACTGGGCGTAGTGCGGCGCTACGGCCCGGGTGTTGAACTCGGCAGCCATCTCACGGAACATCTCGTGGTCTTCTTCAAAAATCGTGCGCTTCATCGCGTTTCCTTTCGTTCACGGTTCCATGGACAGACAACAAAGGCCGCACCGGATATCCGGTACGGCCTTCGTCTAAGGTCGGACACTTACTGCCGTCCTTGATGAGGGTGAGCGACGGGGGTTGAACCCGCGACCTCCTGGACCACAACCAGGCGCTCTGCCAACTGAGCTACGCCCACCATGTGCCCCGCCATGCCTTCCGGCGGACCGGCTGGCTGAAAAGGCAACGACAAATAGCTTACCTGCTCTTCGGGGCCGCTTGTGCCACTTTTTGGGTTTTCGCCAAAAATTTCCGCAAACGTGGCGCAGATTACTCCGCAGCGGCTACGTCGCCGGCTGCCCGGACGGGGTCTGGGCAGCGGATTCCCCGGCCGTTCCCGTGATGCTGCTGGCAATCCGCCGTGCGGTGACGCTGTCCGGGCCCGGTGCCGGCACAAAGACAGCCTCACGGTAGTAGCGCAGTTCATCAATGGAATCCTGGATGTCGCCCAGCGCCCGGTGGCCGCCGAGCTTGGCGGGGGACTGGAAGTAGGCCCTGGCGAACCAGCGTCGGGAGAGTTCCTTGATGGTGCTGACGTCGATCACCCGGTAGTGCAGGTGCTCCACCAGTTCCGGCATGTCCCGGGCCAGGAAGACGCGGTCGGTTCCGACCGAGTTGCCGCCCAGCGGCGCCTTCTTGGGATCCGGCACCCACTTCTTGATGTAGTCCAGGACGATGCCCTGGGCTTCCGCCATCGTCTTGCCGTGGGGCAGCTCCGCCAGGAGCCCGGAACGGGTGTGCATGTCGCGGACAAAGTCGTTCATCTGCGTGAGGGCCGCGTCGTCGGGTTTGATAACGACGTCGACGCCGTCACCGAGGATATTCAGCTCAGAGTCCGTCACCAGCGCGGCTACCTCGATGAGGGCGTCGTCCTTGGTGTCCAGGCCGGTCATTTCGCAGTCGATCCAGACAATGCGTTCATTAGATATAGGCACGCGCCCAGCCTACCGTTTCGTCGCCCGCGGGAGGTCCGGTGCTAGGATTTCGGGTACGCGGGGCGACGGAATTGTTTGTCTCCGCGGCGTGCCCCGGGCCCGTTCCAACGGCCGGCAGCGGGTGGAATGAGCCCCACAACAGATTGGACGATCCTGAGATGACGGCGCCTGTGCCTGCGGCGGGGAAAGCGGCTGCCGGCACGTTCCCGGCGGCAGCCGTTGCTGAGGTTGACAATGCACGTTCGCCGCTGCTGGCGGGATTCATCGGCTCCCTTTTTATGGCGATCGGTTCCCTCGGCGTGGGCTGGTTGGCGCCCGCCTCCGACCTCCGCCGCGTCCCGCTGTTCATTTGGATGCGCACCGAAGCAATCGGGGTTGGCCTGTGCATTGTGCTGCTCGCCGTCGGCGGGATGCTCCTGGTCCGGTCCTGGCTCAGGCTTGGCCAGCGCGTGCGGGTGTGGGGTGCGCAGGCACGCAGGGCGACCCTGCAGGCGGTGGCGCTGTGGGGGCTGCCCATGATGTTCTCGGTCCCGCTGTTCAGCCGCGACGTCTACGCCTATATCGGGCAGGGCCGCCTGATGGTGGAGGGCTTCAACCCCTACGAAAACGGTATCTCCGCGCTGTCGAACTATTTCCAGCTCGGGGCCGACAAAATGTGGACCGAGGCGCCGGTGCCTTACGGACAGCTCTTCCTTTGGATCGAGCAGTTTGTGGTCTGGTCCACCAACGTGCACCCCGAGGCCAGCATTATGCTCTTCCGCCTTGCCGCGCTGGCGGGGATTGTGCTGTGTATCGTCTACGTGCCCAAGCTCGCCGAACTCCACGGTGTTAACCCGCACCGCGCGCTGTGGCTGACCGCCGCCAATCCGCTTTTCCTCACCAACTTCATCGCCAGCGTCCACAACGACGCCCTGATGATCGGTCTGGCCCTGGCCGGGCTGTACTACTGCGCTACCCGGCGCGTCATCCTCGGCCTGGTCCTGGTGACCCTGTCCGTCTCGGTCAAGCCCATCACCATCGTTTTCCTGCCCTTCATTGGTTTGCTCTGGGCCGGGAAGAACGCCGGCTGGCCGCGGAAATTCGTTTTCTGGGGGCTCACCGCCGGCATCAGCCTCGCCCTGTTGTACGCCATGAGCCTGGTCAACGGCTTCGGCTTTGGCTGGATTAACGGCCTATCCGCGCCGGGCAGCATCTGGATCTGGTACGCCCCGGTCGGGCTGCTGGGCCTGGTGGTCGCCTCGATCTTCAACGCCTTCGGACTCGACGGCTGGGGGCTGGCCAAATGGGTCTACGACGCCGGTAAGCTGCTTGCGCTCGGCATCATCGCCTGGCAGATCTTCCGCGGCGACTACGACCGCCTGATTCGGCGGCTCGCGCTGGCGTTCGCCGCCGTCGTTATCCTCGCCCCGATGATCCAGTCCTGGTACGTGGTGTGGCTGATCCCGCTCTTCGCCCTCACCGGCATCCGGGACGACTGGCAGGTCAAGGCGCTCTACTTCATCGTGTCGTTCTTTATGGTGTACGCCATCTCGGACCAGCTGGAAGTGTTCCCGTACCTGCAGACAGCCGATCTGGGCCTGGCGTTGGCCCTGGCCCGGAATGCCGCGGCGATCATCGCCCTGCTGTTTGCCCTGTACCTGATCTTCCTCGATCCCAAGACCAAGCTGCTCTTCAGCAAATCAGAGGAATCAGCCAGCAGCCGCCCGATCATTTAAGCTTCCGGAGGGCTTCCCGCAGGGAGAGCGGGCTGAGCTCTTCGCGGTGCCGTGCCGCGAACTCCCGGACCCATTTCGGATCGGTGCCGGCGTAGTCACGCAGGGCCCAGCCAATTGCCTTCCGGATGAAGAATTCCCGGTCGGCCAGATTGGGCTCGATAACTGCTGCCAGCAGGGCACGATCCGTTGCGGATTTGGCGCCCAGCTGGGCCGTGATGGCGGCGCGCCGGATCCAGAAGTCCGGGTCGGTACTCCAGCGGCGCAGCGCGGGGGACACTTGGCCCGGGTGTGTCTGCAGCAGATCGCACAGCTGGTGCGACACTCCGTCCACCAGGTCCCACCAGGCTCCGCTGCGGATGATTTCCTCGTAGACCGGCAGCATGTCCAACTCACCGGTGGCCAGCTTGAGGCCAGTGAGATCGATGGCCGCGTGGCGTTCTTCGCGCCAGTTTGCGCTGCGCCACAGTTCCAGGACGCCGGAGAGCAAGTCCTCAAGGGAGCCGGGAGGCAGTTCGCCGGCGGCTGCCTTGACGATCCGACGGATCTCGGGAACCCGGACCCCCAGCGAGGGCAATCCGGACTTCAGGTAGGCCTGCGCCCTGGCTGCCCGCGCGGGATCTGCTGCCGCCTGCAGGCGGGAGCGGATCGCGGACAGAAGTTCAGCGGTGGCCATAAGGACACTTTAGCTACGCTCCGGCGGGCCCTAGAGTGGAGCCCATGTCAATGATCAAGACGCCTGCCGAAATTGCCCTGATGCGCGAAGCCGGCCGGGTAGTGGCCACCACACTGCAGTGCGTCCGTGAGGCCGCCGCCGTTGGTGTGTCCCTGAAGGAACTGGACGAGGTGGCCGCGGCGACTATTGCCGCCGCCGGGGCAACACCGGCGTTCCTGAACTACAAGCCACGGTGGGCCGCTGTGCCGTTTCCCGGCGTGATCTGCACGTCCGTCAACGACGCCGTGGTGCACGGCATCCCGAACGGCTACCGGCTCCAGGACGGTGACCTGCTCAGCGTGGACTGCGGCGCGTTCCTTGAGGGCTGGTGCGGCGACGCTGCCATAAGCTTTATCGTCGGCACCGCCGACCCGGCGGACCAGGCACTGATTGATGCGACGGACGCGGCACTGGCCCGGGGCATCGAGGCCGCCAGGATCGGCAACAAGATGGGGGACCTGGGCTACGCCGTCGGCGGTGCATCACGCCGCGCAGGCTACGGGATGCTGGCAGACCACGGCGGTCACGGAATCGGCACGACCATGCACGCGGATCCGCACGTTCCCAACGACGGCCGGCCCGGCCGCGGCATCAAGCTGACTGAAGGTCTTGTCATCGCCATCGAGCCGATGCTGATCCTGGGCGGCAACGATGAGTACTTCCACGACGATGACGAATGGACGCTTCGCTCGGCCAACGGCCGCCGTGCCGCACACAGCGAACACACCGTCGCGATCACAAAAGACGGTCCGCTGGTCCTGACCCGGCCCTAGATGGTGGTGGCGGGCCAGCCGGGGCGGCGGGGCGTACGACGGCGAGTCCCGGCGTTGCGTCGCCGGGGCCGGACGTTATCAGCGGGTATGCGTCCCCGTGCCGGCGCGTCGGCCGACGCGCTGGCGGTGCGCGGCGAGCCGCAGCTGAATGATGCGGGCGGCTCCGGCGATGGCGACCAGCACGCCGCCGCCAACTGCCGCGATGAACAGTGCAATGCCGAGCGGCACCGAGCCCTCCAGGCCAAAGAACTTCACAAGGACATATTCCTGGTTCTGCAGGATAAAGGCGATGAGCAGGATCAGCACTACCAGTGCTGCGGCGACGGCTGCCCAGACCATACCCGCACGGGTAACCCGGCGCGGTTCCGCGGCGGTCGCCGATGCCTCGGGCTGCTGCGGCAGCGGCGTGTCCTTGTGCTCCGGCGGCGTCGCGGGGGTGGCCGGAATCGTGACAGGGGCGGAGGCCCGTTCGCTGTCGGTTGCCGGCGGCTCTGCAGAATTCCTTGCCACGGCCGGTCCGGACGCGGCGGGGGCCGATTCCGGGTAGCGGGGGGTCTCGGCGTCGTTGGGATCGTGGGGTTCAAATTCCCGGGGTGTCTGCGTCATGGCGGCGTACCTTTCGTTGCGTGCGGGCGCACCGTCATGCCTGGCGCCGTGCTTGTGTACTAATACTAAGTGTGCTGATCGCAGAAGGTCGACGTGCGGGCCGAGGACGTGCCGTAACCGTGCCCGCGGCCGAAAAGTGCGGCCCTGGTCTGCGGAACGTTCCGGCAGGCCAGAGCCGCATTCTGGTGCCCCAGGAGGGAATCGAACCCCCGACCGGCGGATTAGAAGGCCGCTGCTCTATCCCCTGAGCTACTGGGGCAAGACGGCATAACTGCCGGCTGCTGCCGGGAGATGCCTCCACGAGTTTACCGTGCCCTCAGAGTGTCCGCTGTCAGGAACACCCGGTAGCCGGGACAGCGCAGCAGACACGCCGCTGGGGCCGGATCGGGGTTTTCCACATGGCCTCTTTTGCTCCTCGCGGAGTCCGCTTCCCGGCGCGATGCTGAAGGAGCCGGCTAGGCACAACATTTCGAGACAGGACATGAGCATGAGTGACAACATCACGGTCCGTGGCTTCGTCGCCACGGAGATCACGAGTTCGACGACGCCGGGTGGGGTGGCGACGGCGAAATTCCGCATCGGGTCCACCGAGCGGCGGTACGACCGTGCCACGAGCGCCTGGGTGGACGGCAACACCAACTGGTTTACGGTCCAGGGCTACCGGCAGCTGGCAGGAAACATCGGTTGCAGCATCAAGAAAGGCCAGCGAGTCATCGTGGTGGGCCGGCTCAAGTTAAGGAGCTGGGAAAAGGACGGCCGGATCTATCACGCAGTCGAGATTGATGCCGAGTCAGTCGGCCACGACCTTATGTGGGGTTCCGCCAACTTCATCCGGACGGCCGCCAATGGCTCGGCGACGGCCCCGGGTCCCTCCGGTTCGCCGGCCGCTTTCCCGGACGGCAGCCCCGAGGGTGGGCCGCTGGAGGACCAAGGCCACGAAGGGCCGGACGAGGATGACGGGCCCGTTTCCCGCGCAGTCTTTGTCGACGAAATCAGCGGCGACGTAGAGGAACTCGACGAGGAAACGGGGGAGTTGAAAGGGGCCGCCGCCTGACGCTCCGGCCGCTGACCCCATCGGCGCAGCGGCGACGGCCGTGTTGCAGCCAACCCCTGGCGGGTTCAATGCGGCAGCCCCCGGGCCGTGCCAGAATGACCGGGTGAAGCGATCCAGAACCGGCAGCCGCGGCGCAGCATCCGTCCCGGTACGGGCCAGTGCGCTGGCCTTGGTTCTTGCGCTGGTGGTTACGGCTGGGATCGGGTGCTCGGCGCCGTCGGAATCCGGCGGCGGAGGCGAAGCGACTGCGTCCGCCGGGGTAGCGGGCGTCGTGCACGGCGGCACCACCATTCCCGCCCCGGACGCTGCGCTGTCGGACGCAAAAGCCCGGCTCGAGGCAGCCCTTCGGCCGCTCGCCGCGGCCGACGCGAAGCCCGGGACGGAAAGGATCCGCACCGCGCTGACGGACGCGGGGTTCCCCGCCGACAGTGGAGAGGTCACGGCAAGCAAAACCCCCACGGGGCTGGACACGGACGCTGTTGAAGTTGCCGTGCAGGTAGACCGGAACTGCATCATCGCCCAGCTTCGCCATGGCACGGTCACGGCGTCCGTCCTGCCGGTCCTCGCTGATGGCCGCTGTTTCGTTGGTACCCCGGGCTGAGTCCGGCCCGCCGTCACGGAGTCCCCCAGGACTGCAGGATGTGAGTTATCCCGGCCGAACCACTAGATTTGTAGGCATGGCGGAATTTATCTACACAATGACCAAGGCCCGAAAGGCCGTTGGCGAAAAACTTATCCTCGATGACGTGAGCATGTCCTTCTTCCCGGGGGCCAAGATTGGCGTCGTCGGCCCGAATGGTGCCGGCAAGTCCACCATTTTGAAGATCATGGCGGGGCTGGACACCCCCTCCAACGGCGAGGCCCGGCTCAGCGCCGGTTACACGGTCGGCATCTTGCTGCAGGAGCCGCCGCTCAACGAGGACAAGACCGTCCTGGGCAACGTCCAGGAAGGTGTCGGTGAGATCTACGGCAAGATCCAGCGCTTTAATGACATCTCCGAAGAGATGGCCAATCCCGACGCCGACTATGATGCCCTCCTGGAGGAAATGGGCCAGTTGCAGGAAGCGATCGACGACGCCGACGCGTGGGACCTCGATTCCCAGCTCGAGCAGGCCATGGACGCCCTCCGCTGCCCGCCGGCCGACGCAGACGTCACCCTGCTCTCCGGCGGTGAGCGTCGCCGTGTTGCCCTGTGCAAGCTCCTGCTCCAGAAGCCAGACCTGCTGCTCCTCGACGAGCCCACTAACCACCTTGACGCGGAGAGCGTGCTGTGGCTTGAACAGCATCTCTCGGCCTACCCCGGCGCCGTCCTCGCCGTCACCCACGACCGGTACTTCCTGGACCATGTGGCCCAGTGGATTGCCGAAGTGGACCGGGGCCACTTGTACCCGTACGAGGGCAACTACTCCACGTACCTTGAGAAAAAACGCGCCCGCCTGGAAGTCCAAGGCAAAAAGGACGCCAAGCAGGCTAAGCGGCTCACCGAGGAACTTGAGTGGGTTCGCTCCAATGCCAAGGGCCGCCAGACGAAGTCCAAGGCTCGTCTGGCCCGCTACGAGGAGATGGCTGCGGAGGCTGACCGCACCCGCAAGCTGGACTTCGAAGAGATCCAGATTCCGCCGGGACCGCGCCTGGGTGGCCTCGTCCTGGAAGCGAAGAACCTGCAGAAGGGCTTCGAGGACCGCACCTTGATCGACGGGTTGTCCTTTACCCTGCCGCGCAACGGCATCGTCGGTGTTATCGGCCCCAACGGCGTCGGAAAAACCACCCTGTTCAAGACCATCGTCGGACTCGAGCCCCTCGACGGCGGCGAGCTGAAGATCGGTGACTCCGTCAAGATTTCCTACGCGGACCAGAGCCGCGGCGGTATCGACCCGAACAAGACCCTCTGGGAGGTTGTCTCGGACGGACTCGACTACATCCAGGTCGGCCAGGTTGAAATGCCGTCCCGCGCCTATGTTGCTGCCTTCGGCTTTAAGGGCCCGGACCAGCAGAAGAAGGCCGGGGTGCTCTCCGGTGGCGAGCGCAACCGCCTGAACCTGGCACTGACCCTTAAACAGGGCGGAAACCTGCTGCTGCTCGACGAGCCCACTAACGACCTCGACGTCGAGACCCTCAGCAGCCTCGAAAACGCTTTGCTCGAATTCCCGGGCTGCGCCGTTGTGGTTTCGCACGACCGTTGGTTCCTGGACCGGGTGGCCACCCACATCCTGGCTTATGAAGGTGAC
Source organism: Arthrobacter sp. UYCu512 (assembly GCF_040547075.1). Lineage (NCBI taxonomy): Bacteria > Bacillati > Actinomycetota > Actinomycetes > Micrococcales > Micrococcaceae > Arthrobacter > Arthrobacter sp. UYCu512. The sequence continues at coordinate 252,909 of NZ_JBEPPA010000002.1, read as the reverse complement.
GAGGAGAACCCCTCCAAGTGGTACTGGTTCGAGGGCAACTTCGAATCCTACGAGGAGAACAAAGTCGAGCGCCTGGGCGCGGACGCAGCCAAGCCGCACCGCGTGACCCACCGTCGCCTCACCCGCGACTAGGCCAGCGCCGCACTGCACGGATGACCATGGCCGGCTCCCCGCGGGGAGCCGGCCTTGGTCGTTCCTGCATCAGCCGCGTTCAGCCTTGCGCATCTGGTGCTCCAGGACCTTGGTCTGGACGGCCCCCTTGACCTTGCTTTTGAGGTCGGTGGGAACCCTGATCATGCCTTCCTGCGCCACGGTTGCCACGTGGCGGCCGTCACGGCTGAAGATCTTGCCGGTGGCCAGGCCGCGGGCGCTTTGGGCGCTGGGGGATTCCTGCACGTAGAGCAGCCACTCGTCCACCCGGACCGGCCGGTGCCACCACATCGCGTGGTCCAGGCTGGCCACGGACATCCCGGGGGTAATCCAGCTCATCCCGTGCTTGCGGAGGATCGATTCCAACAGCGTGTAGTCACTTGCGTAGGCAAGCGCGGCGCGGTGCAGCTCCGGATCATCCGGCATAGGTCCGAACGTCTTCATCCAGACGGCATTGCGCGGTGCTTTTTCGCCCTTGGCCGAAACGTAGAGGGCAGGGTCAACGTGACGGATGTCAAAAGGCCGCTCATAGGCCCAGTGGCGCGCCACCGGATGATCGAACTTTCCCAACAGGTCAGCGGTGCTCGGCAGCGACTCCGGGGCGGGGATGCCGGACGGCATCTCGGACTGGTGTTCGATCCCTTCATCCGGGTCCTGGAACGACGCGATCATCGACAGGATGGGCATGCCCTCCTGGTACGCGTGCACCCGCCGTGCTGAGAACGATCGTCCATCCCTGAGGCGCTGGACCCCAAAGGTAATCGGCTTGTTAGCGTCCCCCGGCCGCAGGAAGTAGCCGTGCATGGAATGCACGCCGCGCCCTTCGGGGACCGTCCTGCTTCCGGCGATCAGCGACTGTGCGAGTACCTGGCCGCCGAACACCCGGTGCCTGGGCTGCTGCTGGGAAGGGCCCATAAAGATGTCCTCATCTGTCCGGGCACCCTCCAGCTCTCCGAGGTTCAGCAGTTGGAGGAGCGAGGAGGTGGGGTCCTGTGTCGGTGGTCCCTGCAATCCGGCTTCGGCTTCAGTCATGGTTTGACTCTAGACGTCCCTCCGCCGCGGTCCCAACGAGGCACAGCCGGTAGAGTCGATATTGTGTCTGACGTACTCACCCTGCCCCTGCAGTTCACCGATCCCCGCGATCTCGCTGACCTGCGCACTTTCGCGGCCCGCGCCAAGTCCATTGACGACGGTGCCATCCGCCTCCAGGCCTCCGGCCGGGTGCTCGCCGCCTACGTGTGTGTGCTGCGGCCACGGCTGCTGGGCGAATCTACACCGACGATCCTCGGCCTGCGTACCATGGCCCTGGCGCAGCCGGCGGACACTGACGTCACCGTCCCAATCTCCGCGGTGCTGGATCGGCTGGCGCGCGCGGGCCAGGACGACGTCGAGCTCCCGCTGCCGCCGGTCACCGTTACCGAATCGTGGGCCGGCGTCGGCGCTCCCCGCACGGGGTGGGAGGCCGTGGCCACCCTGTCTGATTCCGCCCTGCGCAGGTCCGCCGAGGCCGGTATCAGTGAGATTGCAGCCATCATCCCGGACCAGCCCGGCGCCTTGATCGTCAACAACGCCCGCGCCACTGTCTGGGGCCGGGAGCTGGAGGGAGCCGGCGGACTGCCGCTGGGTGCCGCGTTTGCGGCCCTCACCCTCGGCTTCCTCGCCGACGGCGGGCAGCAGCTCTACCGGTCCGGGCGCTGGTTCCGGCTCAGCGGGGCCCGGGGGCATGTCCTGGCCCGCTCCGGTTCAGGACTCTAGGACCGTCAGTAGCCACGGCTCGTTAGCCACGGCTCGTTCTGCGGCGTCCGCCGGGCGCAGCTCAGGATTCGGACGGGCTGTTCACCATGGACAGTGCTGCCCGCTCCATGTAGTCCCACAGCGTCCCCTCGTGCAGCGGCGGGAGGTCCAGGGAATCCACCGCGGAGCGCATGTGATGCAGCCAGCGGTCCTTGGCCTCCGGGGTGACCCGGAAGGGCTGGTGCCGCATCCTGAGCCGGGGGTGCCCGCGTTCCTCGCCATACGTCGTCGGGCCGCCCCAGTACTGCTCGAGGAACATCAGGAAACGGCGCCGGGCAGGGCCCAGATCCTCCTCCGGATACATCGGCCGCAGCAATGGATCCGATGCGACGCCGTCGTAGAAGACATCAATGAGCTTAACAAACGTCTTGTGGCCGCCCACTGCATCGTAAAAGTTGTCGGTGTAGCCCGGCCTGCTGAACGGATCGTTCTGCAGCAGTTGCTTGGGCTGTCCGGGTCCGCCGGCGCTGGGAATTGTCATGGCTCTACTCTCCGGCCTGTTGCTGGGGTGTGCTGTCTTCGGTGTCCGCCGTTGGACTTCCGGGCGGAACATAATTGCCCTGGGAACGGTTGCCCACCCGCAGGATTTCGCCGTTGCGCAGGTACCAGATGGCGCCGTCTTCGGCCCGCACCCGGGTGATCCGAAGGTTCATCGATTCCACAGTGCCCACCACCTCGGAGGTCTCGATGATGTCGCCGATGCCGTACTGGTCCTCGATGGTGATGAAAATGCCGGACAGGAAGTCCCGGATCAGCTGCTGGGCGCCGAAGCCCAAGGCAATTCCGAGGATTCCGACGCTGGTCAGGATCGGCGCGACGTCCACGTTCAGGTTCTTAAGCACGTATACGCCGGTGAGTACGGCTACCAGGACGCCTGCCACGCTGCTGAGAAGTGCACCGATTGTGTTGGCCCGCTGGACTCTGCGCTCATGGTCCAGGGCGCGGAACGCGGGAGCCACCCAGCGGAACCGAGGTTTTTTGAAGAATGTGCTGCCCGCGGCGACCCGTTTCGTGATTCCGCCGATCACGACGGACGCCACCAGCCAGATGGCGACGCCGACCCCCAGACTGATGAGGACCCCCGGCACGTTGATGGCCGAGATGTCCGGAGCGGTGATGGGCGTGGCGCTGGTCAGGCTGATCATCGGTGGGGGAGTACTCCTTGTTGCGGCGTCCGGCGGGCGCATAAAGCTCTGGTCTGGTTCAACAGTAGCGCCGTAGCGGCTGCCCGCGGAGCAGAGCGCGCGCAGCCTACCCGGCCGCGCTCCAGGGGCCGGCAGGGACCTGGATCCGGAAACTACGGCGAAACCACGTCCCGCCGGCCTGCCGGCGCCGTGACCGGCTCGTGCAGCACCGGGAAGTTGACGCTCCGGGCGATGAAGCAGACCTTGTTCGCGGCGCTATGCAGGTCCGCCATCACGGCCTCCGGGACCGGCTCCGCAGTGCTCACCCGCGGCCTGAGCGTGACCGACTCAAACTGTCCACTGCCGTCCCGATTGGTCCGCATCAGCCCCTCGGCCCGGTCTTCATAAGCCGTGACCACTACACCGTGCTTCACCGCAACGTGCAGGAAGGACAGCATATGGCACTGGCAGAGTGCGGCCAGCAGGAGCTGTTCCGGGTTGAAACGGGTCCGGTCGCCGTGGAAGGCCGGGTCTGCGGAGCCCCGCAGGACGGGCAGCCCGGGAACCTCGATGTCGTGGTCCCGTGCATACCCGCGGTACGACGCCGTCCCCTCGCCAAGGTTCCCGGTCCAGCGGACAGTCAGCGCGTAGCGGTGTTCGTCGAGGCTCATTACCCCAGCCTAAAACACATCCCTGCCCAACTAGCTGGCAGCAGGGGTCGTTATGAGCGTCCAAAACGGCCTTTGCTGCGAGCTAGTTGGGCGGGACTCCGGGAAGCGGCTCCCTAAGCGGCTCCCTAGCCGGCGTCGGCCTGCCGGGCCCGCAGTGCGCGGGCCACACCGTCGCGGTTCTCCAACATCATTCGGCGCAGCGCCGCACTGTCCGCCGGCAGCGAGGCCAGGAACTCATCCGTGCGGTCCACCGTGGCCTGTGTGGTCAGCTGGGCCGGGTAGAGCCCGACGACGATCTGCTGGGCCAGGGCGTGGGTGCGGTCCCTGACCACGCCGGGGACGGCCGCAAAGTATTTCTCCGCGTAAGGCTCCAGCAGTGAGGTGTCCAGCACCCGGGTGAAGCCGGCGACCGCCGAACCCTGCAGGGCGTTGGAGAGTTCGTTGGTGACCACAATCGACTCCCAGGCCGCAGCCTTGGCCGCGGCGGTGGGGATGGCCGCCTTCGCCAGGGCCGCCGCGTTTTGTCCGGTGGCGGTGTTGTCGTGCTCGAGCTCGGCGTCGATCGCCTCCTGCCCGGCCTGGCCGCCGACCACGAGGGCGGTGGTCAGTTCCCAGCGCAGGTCCTGGTCCACGGTCAGGCCGGCCAGTTTCAGGGAGCCGTCAAGCAGCCCGGCGACGGTATCGAACTGACCGGCGCTGCGGGCCAACAGGGCAAAGGCCTTCACGAACTGAAGCTGTGCGTCGGAGCCGGCCCGGACGCCGGCGGCAAGCTCCCAGAGCCGGCCGGCCGCGGCGGTCGCGGTGGCTTCCTTGTGGTCCGCTGCCACATAGAAGTTCAGCGTCGTGGCCAGCTGGCGGAGCTGGACCATGGTCACTGACGAGTCGGATTCCTCCGCGATGTTGGCCAGGATCAACTCCACGTAGCCGCGGGCCGGAGTCTCGCCGTCGCGCGCCGCGTCCCAGGCCGAACCCCAGACGAGGGTGCGGGGCAGGCTCTGGCCGATGTCCTTCAGGTGTGCTGTGGCAGTGGCGAGGGACTTCGGGTCCAGCCGGACCTTGGCGTAGGCGAGGTCATCGTCGTTGAGCAGGATCAGGTCCGGCTGTGCGAGCCCCGCCAGGGCGGGCACCTCGGTGCGCGGACCGTCGACGTCGAGTTCCGCGCGGTGCACGCGCTCCAGCTTCCCGGCACCATTGAGGTTGTAGAAGCCGACGGCGAGCCGGTGCGGACGGATGGTCGGCTGGGTCTCGGTGGCGGTCTGCAGGATGGCGAAGGACGAGATGCCTCCGTCCGCACCCACGGACAGTTCCGACGTCAGGGTGTTGACCCCGGCGGTCTCCAGCCAAAGTTTCCCCCAGTGGTCCAAGTCGCGGCCGCTGGCCTTTTCGAGCTCGACCATCAGGTCGCTGAGCTCGGTGTTCTGCCAGGAGTGCTTGCGGAAGTACTCGCGGACGCCGGCCATAAATTCCTCCGGACCCACCCAGGCCACCAGTTGCCGGAGCACCGAGGCGCCCTTGGCGTAGGTGATGCCGTCGAAGTTCACTTCGACGTCTTCCAGGTCCTTGATCTCGGCGAAGATCGGGTGGGTGGTCGGCAGCTGGTCCTGGCGGTACGCCCAGGATTTCTCCACCGAGGCAAAGGTGGTCCAGGCGTGGTCGAATGCCGTGTTCTCGACGGCGGCAAGGTGGGACATGTACTCGGCAAAGGACTCATTGAGCCAGAGGTCGTTCCACCAGCGCATCGTCACAAGGTCCCCGAACCACATGTGGGCGAGTTCGTGCAGCACGGTGATGGCACGGCGCTCCACCTGGGCGTCGGTGACCTTGCTGCGGAAGACGTAGCCTTCCAGGATGGTCACGGCGCCGGCGTTTTCCATCGCACCGGCGTTGAACTCGGGCACAAAGAGCTGATCGTACTTCTCGAACGGGTACGGGCAGCCGAACTGCGCCTCAAAGAACTCGAAGCCCTGCCGGGTGAGTTCGAAGATGTTGTCCGCGTCGAGGTACTGCATCAGCGACTTGCGGGCGAAGACGCCCAGCGGAGTGACTTTCCCGGTGGCGGACACTACTTCACTGCGCACCGATTCGTACGGCCCGGCGATCAGGGCCGTGACGTAGGAGGACAGGCGCGGGGTGGGGCTGAATTCCCAGACGGAGCGGGCGCCGCCGTCGGGGCCGGGGATGGTTTCCACCGGCACCGGGGTGGGGGAGTTGGAGATGAGATCCCAGTGCGAGGGCGCAGTCACAGTGAACGTGAAGCTGGCCTTGAGGTCGGGCTGTTCAAACACGGCAAACATCCGCCGGGAATCCGGAACCTCGAACTGGGTGTAGAGGTAGACCTCCTGGTCCACCGGATCCACGAACCGGTGCAGGCCCTCGCCGGTATTCATGTAGGGGGCCTCGGCGACCACCAGCAGCTCGTTGTCCGCTGCGAGATCCGGCAGCTGGATGCGGACTCCGTCGGAGACCGCTGCAGGGTCCAGCTCGCGGCCGTTCAGTTTCACGCTGTGCACCGCGTCGGTCACCGCGTCGATGAACGTCGAGGAACCCGGCACGGCCGTGAACTTCACAGCGGTGGTGGAGCCGAAGACTTTCCCTCCGCGGGTCAGGTCGAGCTCGACCTCGTAGGATTCGACGGCGATCAGTTCGGCGCGCTCGCGTGCTTCGGCGCGCGTCAGGTTCATTCCGGGCAAGGGGAGCCTCCAGGGATGCTGTGCGGATGGGCGAACAAGTATTGTGAAATCATTCTTTCACGTCTGCGGTGCTTGGCAAGTTGCGTTAGGTCCCACCACGATACCGAAGCCCTCATCACCCGGGGGTAGCGTGGTGGATATGGATAGATTCCGGGATTCCGTCGACGCCAGGGCACTGCGCTTCGCCTTGGGGTTTCCGCTGATGCTGGCAACGGCGTTTGTGGTGTGCGCCTTGCTGATCCGCACGGAGCTGCCCGAGCCGCTGGCAGTGCGCTGGGCTGAGGGCGGCGCGGCGGACTTCGCACCGTTCCCGGCCGTGACCGGAGTTGGCGCCGCCCTGATCGTGCTGCTTGGCGGCGGCGTGCTGCTGCAGGCGGTACCGCTGTCCCGCCCAGCGGTGATGCGCCGGATCATGATGGGCGCCGGTCTGTTCGTCAGTTTGTTCATCACCGCCGTCCTCGCAGCCGTGCTGGTCGGTCAGCTCGGGCTCGGCAATGCGAGGCAGGCCCAGGTGGACGTCACAGTACTCGCCATGGGAAGCGGCGCGGCACTGGGCCTGGGCTTCGTGATGGGCTTTGTTTTCAAGGCCGACGAACGCTGGTCCGCCGACGATGAGAAGGCCGTGGCGGCGGCCCTGGCCCGCGAAATCGATCCCGGGCTTGCCCGCGATGCAGTGAGCCTGTGGGTCCACGCCCGCAGTTCCGTTTTTGTGATGCTCGGGGTCGCCACAGTGCTTCCAGCCGCACTCCTCACCATCGCCTTGCCCTGGCTGGCGGCCCTGCTCGTGGCCCTGGCCCTGCTGGCGGCGGCGTGCCTGTTCGCCCGCATCCGGGTGGACCGGGGCGGCCTGCGCGTCTTCGCCGCAGGCTTCGTCCGGGTACTGGATGTTCCGGCCGGCGCCATCGAGTCGGCGACACAGCAGGAGATCCGGGCGGCCGACTTTGGCGGCTGGGGTTACCGCAGCCACGGCAGCACAACTGCCCTGCTGGTCAGCAGCGGACCGGCAATCGTTGTGGGCCGTTCCGACGGGCGGACCGTTACCGTCAGCGGCGGGAGCGCCGCCACTGCGGAGAACGTAGCCCAGGTCATCTCACGGGTGGCCGCACGCGCGCACCGGGACGGCGGAGCCGCCGGTGTGTGACGAACTGCCGGCAGGCGGAACGGCCGGCTCGGTCGCGTGCCCTAGTAAGCTGGAAGCAGCTTCCCAGACCGCACCGCAGACCCGGTGACCCCACTGCTCTGCCCCACCGAACGGATACGCCGTGACCCTTCCTGACCTCCCGCGCGTGCACATCGCCACCGACCACGCCGGCATGGAACTCAGTGCCCACCTCGTCGCCCATCTTGGCGCCAAGGGGTACGAGGTAGTCGACCACGGACCCGCGGCCTACGACGCCCTGGATGACTACCCCTCCTTCTGCATCAATGCCGCTCTTGCGGTCGTTGCGGACCAGGAAGCCGGCACACACGCCCTGGGCATCGTGCTGGGCGGCTCCGGCAACGGCGAGCAGATTGCAGCGAACAAGGTCAAGGGCGTCCGGGCGGCGCTGGCCTGGAACCTGTCCACGGCGAAGCTGGCGCGAGATCACAACGACGCCAACGTGGTCGCCGTCGGCGGCCGGCAGCACAGCGTCGAGGAGGCCACCGAAATCATCGAGGCGTTCCTGGCTGAACCATTCAGCAACGACGTCCGCCACGTCCGCCGGATCGGCAAGATCGCCGCCTATGAGCGCACCGGCGAGGTCCTCGCCTAGTGCCGGAGGGGCATTCCGTCCACCGGCTGGCCCGCCAGTTCGGCGACGTCTTTACGGGCGAGCAGCTAGCGGTGTCGAGTCCGCAGGGGCGTTTTGTCCGGGGCGCGGCACTGTTGGACGGCCATACGCTCACCGGCTCCACCGCGCACGGGAAGCACCTCTTCCTGGCGTTCGGCCACGGGCTGGCGCTGCACGTCCACTTGGGCCTCTACGGGGCCTGGGATTTCGGCGGAGACGCAGGCTTCCGGGGCGCGTCGAGCATCGGAGCGCCCCGGAAAGTCGGGGAACGGGAGATTTTTGACGACGGTGCGTCGGCTGAGCCGGCACCGTATTCGGGCCCGCCGGCACCGGTCGGTGCCGTCCGGGTCCGTCTCGCCGGGGTCCACGGTTGGGCCGATCTGCGCGGCGCAACGACGTGCGAAGTGGTTACCGAAGCCGAAGCCGCCGCAGTGCTCGCCCGACTCGGACCCGATCCGCTGCGAAACCTGCCCGGGGACCGGGACTCCTTTGTTGCCGCTGTCCGGGCCCGGCGCACGCCGATCGCGGCCCTGCTGATGGACCAAAAGGTCATCGCCGGCGTCGGCAATGTCTACCGCGCCGAACTGCTGTTCCGGCAGGGGCTGGACCCCTGGCTGCCGGGCCGCTCGCTCTCCGCCGCTGCTGCCCGGGAGCTGTGGGACGACAGCGTCGCGGTGATGTCCGACGGCGTCCGTGACGGCAGGATCATCACAACACCCCCGGACTGCTGGGCCGGCCTCGCCGCGAGCGGGAACCGTGGCCAGCTGCCCGCCCCGGACGAGTCCCACTTCGTCTACCGGAGGCAGGGTCTCGACTGCCGGAACTGCGGAACGACGGTGGCGCTGACCGACCTGGGGGCCCGCAAGCTCTATTGGTGCCCTTCCTGCCAGCGGTGAGAGTACTCTTTGCGGGCAGCGGGCCATCGAGTTCCTTGCTGGTGGCGGGCCCGTGCGGCCGGCCAAACGGGTACAAAAAAGCCCCTCCGGAGAGGGGCTTTCTCGTCATATTTCTGAGGGGACGACGGGAATCGAACCCGCGTAATCAGTTTGGAAGACTGAGGCTTTACCATTAAGCTACGTCCCCGGGACTTTGCAGGAGACTTCCAGCAAAACTTCCGGGTGGCTGTTCAAGCCGGATACAACTAAACCTAATTCAGGGCCCCAGTGTCAAATGTGCAAACCGGCACGATATGACCGTAGACTGTTCTGTGCACTTACGGGGTGTAGCTCAGCTTGGCTAGAGCGCCTGCTTTGGGAGCAGGAAGTCGCAGGTTCAAATCCTGTCACCCCGACTCTGCAGTTGCCGCCAGACCTTGGCGGTGCAGAACCCCACCCCCTAAAAACCAGGAGTACTTAGACTGTGAAGAGCGCTGTCGAGAACCTCACCCCCACGCGGGTCAAGCTCAATGTTGAGGTCCCCTTTGAGGAATTGAAACCCAGCATCGCAGAGGCATATAAGACTGTTGCTTCGCAGATCCAGGTCCCCGGTTTCCGCAAGGGCAAGGTCCCCTCCAAGCTTATTGACCAGCGCGTCGGCCGCGGCTATGTGCTGGAGACTGCCATCAACGAAGGCCTGAACGGCTGGTACCAGGCGGCAGTCCAGGAAACCGGCATCCGTCCGCTGAGCCGTCCAGAGGTCGAAATCACCGAAGTTCCGGATCCTTCAGCCACCGATGGTGAGCTGAAGTTCCACGCCGAGGTTGACGTTCGCCCCGAGATCGAGCTGCCCGACTACGCCGGCATCAAGGTTGAGGTTGCGGCCGCTGCTTCCACCGACGCCGACGTCGAGACGGCCCTGGATGAGCTGCGCGGCCGCTTCGGCACGCTGAAGTCCGTGGACCGCCCCGCGGCCGACAAAGATTTCCTCACCATCGACATCACCGCCACCATCGACGGCGCCGAAGTCGACTCCGCCACGGGCCTGTCCTACCAGGTAGGCGCCGGCACAATGCTTGAGGGCCTTGATGAAGCTGTCACCGGCCTCAGCGCCGACGAGGATGCGATCTTCGACACCACCCTGGTGGGCGGCGAGCACGCCGGTGAGTCCGCCCAGGTCAAGGTCGTCGTCAAGTCCGTCAAGGAGCGCGAGCTGCCCGAGGCCGACGACGACTTCGCCCAGCTGGCCTCGGAGTTCGACACCCTGGCCGAACTCCGCGAGGACCTCACCAAGCAGGCCGCAGAGTCCAAGGTCGTCGAGCAGGGCGTTGAAGCCCGTGACAAGGTCCTCGACAAGCTCGTTGAGCTCGTTGCGGTTCCCGTACCGGCCTCCGTCGTCGAAGAGCAGCTTGAGCAGCACTTCAACGCCGAAAACGCACACGGTGAAGGCGATCACGACACCGAGGAGCACCGCGCCGAGGTCAAGGCCAACAGCGAGCGGGCTTTCCAGAACGAGATCATCCTGGACGCCATCGCCGAAAAGGAAGAAGTCAACGTCAGCCAGAACGAGCTGATCGACTACATCGTGACCACCGCCGGCCAGTACGGCATGGACCCGAACCAGTTCGCCCAGATCATCGATCAGAGCGGCCAGGTCCCCATGATGGTTTCCGAGGTCCGCCGCCGCAAGGCACTGGCCGTGGTCCTCGGCCAGGCCGAGGTCACCGACTCTGAGGGCAACGCCGTCGACCTCAGCGACTTCGTCCGCCCCGGCGACGAAGAGGCAACCGTTGAGGCAACTGCCGAGGCCGAGGAAAGCGCTTCCGAGGAAGCGGCAACCGAGACCGGCACAAATGATGATCCGGCAGCCGTGAAGTTCTAATACCTTCCGCTCCCGCGGTCCAGCAGCACCCCCGGATCTTTGATCCGGGGGTGCTGCTTTTTAAGCCTGTGACGAACCCTCCCGGCCAGTCGTGCGCCGTCAGCGAACAGCCCCGCGCCTGCGCACAAAGCGGTCCGAAAAACCGTTAGTGTCCATGTAGGAAAGTTCAGTGATGTCGTCCAGTGGCATCACCGTCGCCAGCGAGAGGGAAGTACATATGTCACAGCAAGCAGGGGCACCCCGGATGGCTACTGTCGATCCGGCAGCCCAGGACAACTACATTTACAACCGCCTGCTGAAAGAGCGCATCATCTGGCTCGGCTCCGAGGTCCGCGACGAGAACGCCAACGCGATCTGCTCGCAGCTGCTGCTGCTCTCGGCCGAGAACCCCGAGAAGGATATCTACCTCTACATCAATTCACCGGGCGGGTCCGTGACGGCCGGCATGGCCATCTACGACACCATGCAGTTCATCCCCAACGACGTCGTGACCGTCGCCACCGGCCTGGCCGCCTCGATGGGACAGTTCCTGCTCTCCTCCGGTACCAAGGGCAAGCGCTACGCCACCCCGAACGCACGCATCCTGATGCACCAGCCCTCGGGCGGCATCGGCGGCACGGCATCGGACATCAAAATCCAGGCCGAGCTCATCCTGCACATGAAGAAGGTTATGGCCGAGCTGACCGCTGACCAGACCGGACAGAGCGTCGAGACCATCCTCAAGGACAACGACCGCGACAAGTGGTTCACGGCCAAGGAGGCCCTTGACTACGGTTTCTTCGACAAGATTGCGGCGCACGCGGGCTCCGTGGCCGGCGGCGGCGGAACCAATGCCGGCGGCAGTGACAACGGCACAGACACAGCCACCGAGAACTGACCGGCACGCAGACAGCAATGACTTCAGGAGCAATGAACATGAACTACAACTTCGGTTCGACTGCCGGTAACCTGCCGAGCAGCCGCTACGTGCTGCCGCAGTTCGAAGAGCGCACCCCCTACGGATTCAAGCGCCAGGACCCTTACACCAAGCTGTTCGAGGACCGCATCATCTTCCTCGGCGTCCAGGTTGACGACGCGTCGGCCGACGACGTGATGGCCCAGCTGCTGGTGCTGGAGTCAACAGACCCGGACCGCGACATTACCCTCTACATCAACTCCCCGGGCGGGTCCTTCACCGCTATGACCGCGATCTACGACACCATGACGTATATCCGCCCGGAGATCCAGACCGTCTGCCTCGGCCAGGCCGCCAGTGCCGCGGCTGTGCTCCTTGCAGCCGGCACACCGGGCAAGCGCCTCGCGCTTCCCAACGCCCGCGTCCTCATTCACCAGCCCTCCCTGTCCGGCGGCCAGGGCGGCCAGGCCTCCGACCTGGAGATCCAGGCAGCCGAGGTTATGCGGATGCGGTCCTGGCTTGAGGACACGCTGGCCAAGCACTCCGGCCGGACCCCCGAGCAGGTCAACAACGACATCGAACGCGACAAGATCCTCACCGCAGCCGAGGCGATGCAGTATGGCCTGATCGACCAGGTGCTGGATTCACGCAAGATGAAGCCCCAGGCAATCACCAAGTAGCTAAGCAGCAGTTCCCGACACCGGTGCGCCACTTGACGTGGCCGCACCGGTGTCTGCTTTCCACTCAATAGACCGAAAGTGACCTAGAGTGGAACATGTCACGGTTGGCCTCCCTGGGGAAGGTCCGTGATTCCAGTAACGGGTGCAGCGCTGCGCAGGCGAAGAACACAGCCGGCAGCAAAATACAAAGGGGTTCACATATGGCTCGGATTGGCGAGAGCACGGATCTGCTGAAGTGTTCTTTCTGCGGAAAGAGCCAAAAGCAGGTTCGGAAGCTCATTGCCGGGCCCGGTGTCTACATTTGCGACGAGTGCATTGAACTCTGCAACGAGATCATCGAGGAAGAACTCGCCGAAGTGGCCGACCTGGGCAGTTTTGAGCTGCCAAAACCCCGCGAAATCTTCGATTTCCTGCAGGAATACGTGATTGGCCAGGAGCCGGCCAAGCGTTCACTCGCCGTAGCGGTCTATAACCACTACAAGCGCATCCAGGCGGGCCACGCCCCTAAGAGCGGCAGCCTCGCCGAAGGGGTGCACCACGATGAGGTCGAGATCGCCAAGTCGAACATCCTGCTGATCGGGCCCACCGGCTGCGGCAAGACGTACCTTGCGCAGACGCTTGCCCGACGGCTCAACGTACCCTTCGCCGTCGCCGACGCCACCGCACTGACCGAAGCCGGTTACGTCGGCGAGGACGTGGAGAACATCCTCCTAAAGCTCATTCAGGCCGCTGACTACGACGTCAAGAAGGCCGAGCAAGGCATCATCTACATCGATGAGATCGACAAGATCTCACGCAAGAGCGAGAACCCCTCCATCACCCGGGACGTTTCCGGCGAGGGTGTGCAGCAGGCCCTGCTGAAGATCCTGGAAGGCACTGTCGCCTCGGTTCCGCCGCAAGGCGGCCGCAAGCACCCGCACCAGGAATTCATCCAGATCGATACCACCAATGTGCTCTTTATCGTGGCCGGTGCGTTCGCCGGTCTCGAGGAGATCATCGGCTCCAGGTCCGGCCGCAAGGGCATCGGATTCGGCGCCCCGCTCAACGAGGTCAAGAACAACACCGACTCCTACGGCGAGGTGATGCCTGAGGACCTGTTGAAGTTCGGGCTCATCCCTGAGTTCATCGGCCGCCTGCCCGTCATCACCACGGTCTCCAACCTGGACCGGGCGGCGCTCATCCAGATTCTGTCCACCCCCAAGAACGCCCTGGTGAAGCAGTACCAGAAGATGTTCCAGATCGACGGCGTTGAGCTGGTGTTCGACGAGGAAGCCCTTAACACGATCGCCGATCAGGCACTGGAACGCGGCACCGGGGCCCGAGGGCTTCGCGCCATCATGGAGGAGGTCCTGCTCCCTGTGATGTTTGACCTGCCGAGCCGCGAGGACATCGCCACAGTTGTTATCACGGAGGACGTCGTCTCCAAGAAGGCAGCGCCCACGTTGATCGCCCACGACCTCAAGCGCCGCAAGTCGGCCTGACCCGGAATAAACACGATGCGCCGGTCGCTGTCACCTATGGCGCGCCCGGGTGCTGGATCCGCAGCAGCGCATGTTTCCCGGCAGACTTCCTTAAGGAGAACAACCGTGTCTGAATCCCTGACCCAAGAAGCAACGACTAACCAAGCCGACTTCTGGTTCGACCCGATGTGCCCCTTCGCGTGGGTGACCTCCCGCTGGATTGGCGAGGTACAGGACGTCCGCGATATCAGCGTCCAGTGGCACGTTATGAGCCTGGCCGTGCTGAACGAGGGCCGTGAGGAGCTCCCGGAGGAGTACAAGGCGTTCCTCACCAAGGCTTGGGCCCCCGTGCGGGTTATCATGGCCGCGGCCCAGCAGCACGGCGAAAAATACGTGAAGGCGCTCTACGACGCCATGGGCACCAAAATCCACAACGAAGGCAATGCTGACATCGCCGAGGTTATCTCGAAGTCCCTCGCGGAGGTTGGCCTCCCGGCGGAGCTGGCGGCCGCCGGCCAGAGCGACGCGTTCGACGCCGAACTGCGCAGCAGCCACGAGGAAGGCATCTCGCTGGTCGGGCAGGACGTCGGCACACCGGTGGTCGCCTTCAACGGCACCGCCTTCTTTGGCCCGGTACTAACGCGCATTCCGCGCGGCGAGGAGGCCGGACGGCTCTGGGACGCCACAGTGACCCTGGCGTCGTTCCCGTACTTCTTCGAACTTAAGCGCAGCCGGACCGAAAGCCCCGTGTTCAGCTAGAAGCCCGCGGGACAACCAGAGCCCCGAAGGAACTACCCGCGTGTAGTTCCTTCGGGGCTCTTGCGTATCCGGCAGGGCAGGATCACAATTGATCTTACCCACTTCGGAAGAAGCGGGACGCGGGAACCAACGATTCAGTGACACTTATCCGACGCAGCCTACGGCACAGTCAGATGATGGCTACCAGTGACGAGGTAGGAAGACCTGGAAATCCAAGGGTTCCGCCAGATTGCCTGAGACGTCACGTGGCAATCGAAAGTCGAAGCCCCACCAACGGCAAAACGCTGATGGGGCTTCCCCTTTGCCCCAAAATGCGGGTTAGGGCAAAATTCGGGTTGTCCCAAACCGGACCGGT
This sequence comes from Arthrobacter sp. UYCu512, assembly GCF_040547075.1. NCBI lineage: Bacteria > Bacillati > Actinomycetota > Actinomycetes > Micrococcales > Micrococcaceae > Arthrobacter > Arthrobacter sp. UYCu512. The sequence goes on along the minus strand of NZ_JBEPPA010000002.1, from coordinate 237,802 downwards.
TCACATCGCGCCCGTTCAGCAGAGCCGCAGGAACAACTGGCCCGGCACCGCTGTTGCCACCAATGGCAGGGCACCGCTCCGGGTGCCGTGTTGGCCGGCGTTCAGGCCGGCTGTCCCTTGTGACCACCTGCGACCATTGGAGTTCCATGCCCATCACAGCCCACCTTGACTTGACCCTAAAGCCAGAAGCCCTGCCCACGGCGGCGGAGGTGCTCCGCGGTATCCTCGGCGACACGCGGGCCTTTGACGGCTGCCTCGGTGTTGATGTCCTTGTCGACAGCCACGACCCCGCGCACTTTCTGGTGGTGGAACGGTGGGAGTCGATTGAACACGACTCCGCTTACCGCGCGTGGCGCGCAGGCGCCGGCGCAAGCGGACTGGCGGAGTTGTTGGCCGCACCGCCGGTGCTGACGCACTTCGGGGCCGCAGCCGGGATCTGAGGCCCCGGAAAGCAAGGATCAGCCAGACGAAAAGAGGGCCCTCCGCCCGGCGTGAGCCGGGCGGAGGGCCCTTTTTTGGTCTCCCGGGCGGACAGCCGTCAGGCTTGCCCGGTCTCCTCGGCCGGGGCCAGGACAACATCGCCGACGGTCAGTTCGCCGTCGCCGCCCACGAGGATCAGTTCCCGGGCGTTTGCCGCGGCCTTCAGGTCGGCCAGGCCGGCTTTCAGTTGCGTTGTGAGGGACTCCGGAGCCGTGATGGTCGCCGACAGGACCTCGGTGCGCTGCTTGACCTTGGCCTCCGATTTGGCTTTCCGGATCCCGCTGAGCGCGGTCCCTACGGTGGCCAGCAACGTGGTGTCACCGTCGATTTCGACGGCGGAGGGCCACTGTGCACGGTGCACCGAACCCGTCCGCCACCAGCTCCAGACTTCCTCCGTGGCGAACGGCAGGAACGGGGCGAAGAGGCGCAGCAGGGTATCAAGGCTCGTCGCCAGTGCTGCCAGGACTGAAGCCTGTTCAGTCCCGCCTGCGGCACCGTAGGCGCGGTCCTTGATGAGCTCCACGTAGTCATCGGTGAAGTGCCAGAAGAAGCTCTCGGAAATCTGCAGGGCGCGGGCATAGTCGTAGTTTTCGAACGCCTTGGTGGCCAGGCGGACCACCTCGGAGAGCTGGGCCAGCACGGCCCGGTCCAGGGGGTTGCTGAGCACCGCGAGGTCAGCCGAAACGACGGAGTCCTCGGTGGCGCCGAGATTCAGCACAAACTTGGAGGCGTTCAGGAGCTTGATGGCCAGGCGCCGGCCGATCTTCATCTGCGCGATCTCATACGCGGTGTCCGCGCCGAGCTTGGCCGAGGCTGCCCAGTAGCGGACGGCGTCCGAACCGTATTCGTTGAGCACATCGGTCGGAACGATCACGTTGCCCTTGGACTTGGACATCTTCTTGCGGTCCGGGTCAAGGATCCAGCCGGAGATGGCCGCGTGCTTCCACGGCGCGACGTCCTGCAGGGCATCCGCGCGGACGGCGGTGGAAAACAGCCACGTCCGGATGATGTCGTGGGCCTGCGGGCGGACGTCGAACGGAAAGACCTTGGCGAAGAGCGCCTCGTCGGTGCTCCAGCCACCCACGATCTGCGGTGTCAACGACGAGGTGGCCCAGGTGTCGAGCACATCGGCGTCGCCGGTGAAGCCCCCCGGCACGTCGCGCCGGGACTCTTCGTACCCCGGTGCCGCGTCAGCCGCCGGATCCACCGGCAGCTGCGCGTCGGACGGGACGATCGGAGCTGCGAAGTCGGGGTTGCCGTCGGCGTCCAGCGGGTACCAGACGGGCACGGGCACACCGAAGAAGCGCTGGCGGGAAACGAGCCAGTCCCCGTTCAGTCCGGAGATCCAGTTCTCGTAGCGGGAACGCATAAATGCCGGATGGAATTCGATTTCGTGGCCGCGGGCAATGAGCCGCTCACGGCGTTCGGCGTCACGGCCGCCGTTGCGGATGTACCACTGGCGTGACGTTACAACTTCAAGGGGCTTGTCGCCCTTCTCGAAGAAGTTCACCGGGTGCATGATCTTCTTCGGTTCGCCGTCGAGCAGTTCCGCTGCCGCCAGCAGCTCCACCACGCCTTCTTTGGCGCTGAACACGGTCTTGCCGGCGATCGCCTCGAAGTGGGCGCGGCCTTCGGCAGTGGTGATCCACTCCGGCGTCTCGCCCAGGATGCGCCCGTCACGGCCCACGATCGCGCGGGTGGGCAGCTGGAGTTCGCGCCACCAGGTGACGTCGGTGAGGTCCCCGAAGGTGCAGACCATGGCGATGCCGGAGCCTTTGTCCGCCTTGGCGAGCGGGTGGGCTTTGATTTCCACCTCGACGCCGAACAGCGGGGAGGTGACTTTTGTGCCGAACAGCGGCTTGTAGCGTTCGTCGTCGGGATTGGCCACGAGCGCGGCACAGGCGGCTAGCAGTTCCGGGCGGGTGGTCTCGATGAAGATCTTCTCGCCTCCTTCGGTGAAGAAGGGGAAGCGGTAGTACGCGCCGGCAACTTCGCGGTCCTCCAGCTCGGCCTGGGCCACGGCGGTGCGGAAGGTTACGTCCCACAGGGTGGGCGCCTCGGCCATGTAAGCATCGCCGGCAGCCAGGTTCGCCAGGAAGGCACGCTGGGAGATGGCACGGGACTTGTCGTCGATGGTGCGGTACGTCAGGTCCCAGTCCACGGACAGGCCGAGGGTCTGGAACAGGTTCTCGAAAACCTTTTCGTCCTCGACCGCGAGCTGCTCGCAGAGTTCGATGAAGTTCCGGCGCGAGACGACGTCGAAGTCGCGCTGGTTCTTGGCCGGCTCCGCCGGGGGGCGGTAGCCGGCGTCGTATGCGGTCGTTGGGTCGCAGCGTACACCGAAGTAGTTCTGCACGCGTCGCTCGGTGGGCAGGCCGTTGTCGTCCCAGCCCATCGGGTAAAAGACATTCTTGCCGGTCATCCGCTGGTAGCGGGCCAGGACGTCGGTCTGGGTGTAGGAGAACATGTGGCCGACGTGCAGCGAACCCGACGCGGTGGGCGGGGGAGTGTCGATCGAGTAGACCTGCTCCCGGGTGGTGTCCGGGTTGAACTTGTAGGTCCCGTCGTCAAGCCAGCGCCGGGTAAGCGCGGTTTCCAGCCCTTCCAGGGCGGGCTTGTCCGGAACATTGATGGGGGCGGTGGTGGGCGTGTCTGTACCCTGCGTGTCTTCAGCCATGGGGCAATTCTTCCATGGCCGGAGGACCCCGCAGGGCAACGGCGGGAAGGCGGGGCATCAACACCGAAGTCGGATCGATTGTCTGTACGCCTGTCCGTACACGATTCCGCCACCGAGAACCGTGTCAGATACCTACCAAAGACAAACGCAAATTTCGTAGGGTATTCGAAATGTGATTGCGATCACGTTCGATTGACGTTCTAGTGGAGGAATGTCAATTTACCAAGCGCTGCCAACACAAGCTGCCTCCGACGAGATCGGCTGGCTGTCGGCCGTAGAAAGCGCGGCAGATACGGTCTTTCAGCCGGTCACCGAGACCTTCTCAAATATTGTCTTTTTCCCCATCACTATCGGTGAGGTGAGCTTTCCGGCCGTCGTGGCCTGGCTGATCGCCGCCGGTGTGATCTTCACGGTCTACTTCGGCTTTATCCAGTTCCGCGGTCTCAAGACCTCCCACGAGGTGATCCGCGGCCATTACTCGTCAAAATCCGATCCCGGCGAAGTTCCCCACTTCCACGCGTTGACCTCGGCACTGTCCGGCACCGTGGGGCTGGGCAACATCGCCGGCGTCGGCGCGGCTATGGCGCTCGGTGGCCCCGGAGCGACATTCTGGATGATCCTTGCCGGTCTGCTAGGCATGGCCACGAAGTTTGCCGAGTGCACCCTCGGGGTCAAATACCGGGAAGTCCACGCTGACGGGACGGTGACGGGCGGGCCGTTCAAGTACCTGCCCATCGCGTTCAAGAAGTTCGGACGGTTCCCGGCCAAGACGCTCACCGGCATCTTCGCCGTCGCCATCCTGATCTTCGGTATCGCCGGCGGCAACATGTTCCAGGCAAACCAGACGTTCGCCCAGGTACAAAACGTCACGGGCGGCGAGGACGGTCCGCTCGGCAGCGCCGGGGCCGCGTTGATCTTTGGGGTCGTCCTGGCCGCCCTGGTGGCCGCCGTGATCCTAGGCGGCATCAAGTCGATCGGGGCCACCACCAGCAAACTCGTCCCGGCCATGGGAATTATCTACGTACTCGCCTGCCTGTTCGTCATCCTCGCCAACCTGGACCATGTCCCCGCCGCAATGGGATCGATCATTGGCGGTGCGTTCAATCCGCAAGGCCTCACCGGCGGCGTCGTCGGCGTGATGATCGTGGGCTTCCAGCGCGCCGCGTTCTCCAACGAAGCCGGCCTGGGGTCAGCCGCCATTGCCCACTCTGCAGTCAAGACCACCCGGCCCGTGAGCGAAGGCTTTGTGGCCATGTTCGAACCCCTCATCGACACGGTGGTCATCTGTACCATGACAGCACTCGCCATCATCATCGGCGGAGCACCGAGCTTCCAGGCCGGCATGGATCAGGTACAGGCCGGGAAGGGCGCCCCCGACGGCGTCATTCTGACCTCTGACGCCTTTGCTACCGTGCTCCCGTGGTTTCCCGCAGTGCTGGCCGTGGCAGTCTCGCTGTTCGCCTTCTCCACCCTGATCACCTGGTCCTATTACGGGCTCAAGGCCTGGGAATACCTCTTCGGCCGGAGCAAGGCCTCCGAGGTCAGCTACAAGTGCGTCTTCCTGTTCTTTACCGTCGTGGGAACCGTGCTGACCTTCACCCAGGTGCTGAACTTCGCCGACGCTGCACTGTTCGTCTGCGCCTTCGTGAACCTGCTCGGGGTCTACCTGCTGCTGCCGGTCATCAAGCGCGAAATGAAGGAGTACCTCGCCGACCGGAAGAGCGGCAAGCTCAAGGTCCTCGGCCTCGAGGACGAGGACCTGGAATCCAGCACCGTGCGCTGATCCACTAGGGTGGTGCCATGACTGAGGGAATCCAGCACAAAGCGGCAGTAGTAACCGGCGCCAGCACCGGAATCGGCGAGGCCACCGTGCGGGCGCTCCGGAGCGCGGGCTGGACGGTGTACGCCGTGGCCCGCCGCGCGGACCGGTTGGCGGCGCTCGCCGCGGAAACCGGCGCCGTCGCCCTTCCGGCGGACGTGACCGACGACGCCGCCGTCGCCCGGCTGGTGGACGAGGTGACCCGCGCCGGCGGGATCGACACCCTGATCAACATTGCCGGCGGCGCCCGCGGCGCGGACACGGTGGCCGGGGCAAAGACCGAGGACTGGGAATGGATGTTCGAGGTCAACGTTCTCGGCACCTTAAAGCTCATCCGGGCCTTCCTGCCGATGCTTCGTGCGGTTGGCGAGGGTACGGTCCTGAATCTGACGTCAACGGCCGGGCTGTCCGCTTATGAGGGGGGCGGCGGTTATAACGCGGCAAAGTTCGGCCAGCACGCGCTGACCGGTGCGCTGCGCCTCGAAGAGGCCGAACACAACCTCCGCGTTATTGAGGTGGCCCCCGGCCTGGTGCAGACGGAGGAGTTCGCCCTGAACCGCCTCGGGGACCAGGCCTCAGCCGCCAAGGTCTATCAGGGAGTTGAGAAGCCGCTCACCGCAGCGGATGTCGCGGACGTCGTCCGCTACGCCGTCACGGCGCCGCACCACGTGAACCTCGACCAGATTGTGATCCGTCCGGTCGCGCAGGCCGCCAACCACAAGCTGATCCGCAAAAACTAGGCGGGTCCTCCGGACTCCGGCCGGGTCCGGACTGGCCGGCCGGAAACCGGACGCCCGGCGTTCATCTGCACTTGGCTCTGCCGTGGGCCAGGGGTGGTGCGCTGTTGGCCGCGGGCGGGGACCGTGGCTGGTGCAACTGCACACCACCAGAGTGGAGACTCATCCCCATGCGCACCACGACCAAGCTCGGCGCCGCAGTACTGAGCGCCGCCCTGCTCCTCGCCACCACGGCCCAGGCCGACGCCGCCGACACCCGTTCCCGCGATTCGGGCACAGGCGCCGACCACCACTTTGACCTTCAGGCGCACCGCGGCGGCATCGGTCTCACCGTCGAGTCGACGCTGGCATCGTTCGCGAAGGGCCTCGAGACCGGTGTCTCGACGCTTGAACTTGACCTCCAGATCACCAAAGACGGCCGCGAGGTGATCACCCACGACCGCAAGATCAGCGACAAAAAGTGCCAGGACACCGCGCCGGTGACGGCTGGCGACCCGCAGTTTCCCTACGTCGGCAAATACGTCAAGGACCTGACCTTCGCACAGGTCCGGAGCCTGGACTGCGGCTCGCTGACCCAGCCTCAATTCCCGGGCCAGGCAGCGTCCCCAGGCGCCAAAATGCCCACCCTCGCCGAGGTCTTTGCGCTGGCCCGGTCCTACCGTGCCAGCCAGGTCCGGTTCAATATCGAAACGAAGGTCGAAGCCGGAGCGCCGGAGGAGACCGCCCCGCGGGAGCAGTTCGTGGACGTCGCGCTGCAGGAAATCAACAAGGCGCACATGCAAAGCCGGGTCTCCATCCAAAGCTTCGACTGGGGCTCGCTGCGCCTGGTCCGGGAACGCCAGCCGCAGATCCCCACCGTTGCCCTGACCAACAAGGACTTCCTTGAGGCCGGCCAGCCCGGCAGCTCGCCGTGGCTCGGCGGTATCGACGCGGACGACTTTGGCGGGGATCTGGTCGCGGCCGCGGCCTCCCTTGGGGTCACTGCCGTGTCCCCGGTACACGGCACGCCCCAGGATGGCGCAGTCACCGATCAGGACTACGTCCCGTATGTCACCGCCGACATGGTCAGCCGGGCACACGCCGCCGGCATGCAGGTCATTCCGTGGACCGTCGACGACAAGCCCACCATGCGCGCCCTGATCGCCCTCGGGGTAGACGGCCTCATCACGGACTACCCCGACCGGCTGCGGGACGTTATGGCCGAATCCGGCATAAAGCTGCCGCGCAGTTTCGAGCTCAAGACCGGCCGCTGAGCGGCCGTAGCGCACCGACGGGCTTGGTTACCCCGTGGTCGATAATGACCGCGGGGTGGCCCGGCCCAGGATCCTGAGCAGCGGGACTCGGTGCAGGCACAACGGAGCCGCGACAGTTGTTAGACTTCTTGTAGCAGCTTCGACCCGGCCATCACCGGTGAGCTTCCGGAAGAACGTCCTCATGCCGCTTTCAGCGGACCGGGACCGGTAGAACCGGACGGGTAAGCCCGTCACAGCAGTAATGAGCGGCCGCCGCCGTTGGTCCCTCCAAGGGGCGCACGCGGTGACGGTAAGTGAGGTGGTACCGCGGTGCCGGTGTTGTCGAAAGACAGTGCAGGAGCCGTCCTCGCATCCTGAATGAATCCACTTGTTCACTAGCTCAACCCAGGATGTCGAGATGACTTACTACCCGAAGGCCTCCGCTGCTCCGTCCGGCGCAGGCGCCACCACCTCTGCCGCGAGCACCTCTGGTGTACCGGCCTCCGTGAAGTTCCCGGAGATCGAAGAGCGCATCCTCAGGTACTGGGATGAGGACGGCACGTTCCAGGCCAGCATCGATCAGCGCGACTCCGACCTTCCCGGCGGAAAGCCCGGCAGCAACGAGTTCGTTTTCTACGACGGCCCGCCCTTCGCCAACGGCCTGCCGCACTACGGCCACCTGCTGACCGGCTACGCCAAGGACCTCGTGGGCCGCTACCAGACCCAGCGCGGCCGCCGCGTCGAACGCCGCTTTGGCTGGGACACCCACGGGCTGCCCGCCGAACTCGAAGCCATGAAACAGCTGGGCATGACTGATAAAACCCAGATCGAGGCGATGGGCATCGACAAGTTCAACGACGCCTGCCGCGCCTCGGTGATGAAGTACGCCGACGAATGGAAGAGCTACGTCACCCGCCAGGCGCGCTGGGTCGACTTCGAGAACGACTACAAAACACTCAACGTCGAGTACATGGAGTCCGTGCTCTGGGCCTTCAAACAACTGCACGAAAAGGGCCTCACCTACAACGGCTACCGGGTGCTGCCGTACTGCTGGAAGGACGAGACGCCGCTGTCCAACCATGAACTGCGGATGGACGACGACGTCTACAAAAACCGCCAGGACCAGACCGTTACGGTCACCTTCCCCATCACTGCTGGGGACTCGGAACTGTCAAAGCAGCTCGCCGGGGTCCAGGCGCTCGCCTGGACCACCACACCCTGGACGCTGCCCACGAACCTGGCGCTCGCGGTCGGGCCCGCCATCACCTATGTTGTGCTGCCGGCCGGGCCGCAGGGGATCAAAGCCGCATCCGCCGACGCCCCGGTCACCGGGCGTTTCCTGCTCGCCGGGGACCTCCTTGGCGCCTACGCCAAGGACCTCGGCTACGGCGACGGCGCCGAGGGTGTGGCGGCTGCCGAAGCCGCCGTCACCTCCCGGCACACCGGCGTCGAGCTCGAAGGGCTGACCTACGAACCGCTCTGGGACTACTTCTCCGACGCTGAGAAGTACGGCACCGAGAACGGCTGGCGCTTTCTTGTGGCGGACTACGTCACCACCACCGACGGCACCGGCATCGTCCACCAGGCACCCGCCTACGGTGAAGACGACCAGAAAGTCTGTGAAGAAGCCGGGATCCCCGTGGTCCTCTCGGTCGACGAGGGGGCGAAGTTCCTGCCGCTGTTCGGCCAGGGCGACCTCGCCGGGATCGCCGGGCTGCAGGTCTTCGAAGCCAACAAGCCCATCACCCAGGTACTTCGCGCCCAGGGCCGCCTGGTCCGCCAGGCCAGCTACGAGCACAGCTACCCGCACTGCTGGCGCTGCCGCAACCCGCTGATCTACCGTGCCGTGTCCTCCTGGTACGTGGAGGTCACCAAGTTCAAGGACCGGATGTCCGAGCTGAACCAGGAGATCAACTGGATCCCGGGCAACGTCAAGGACGGCCAGTTCGGCAAATGGCTCGCCAACGCCCGCGACTGGTCGATCAGCCGGAACCGTTACTGGGGCAGCCCCATCCCGGTCTGGCAGTCCAGCGATCCGGACTACCCGCGCACCGACGTCTACGGCTCGCTCGCCGAGATCGAAGCCGACTTCGGCCGCCTGCCGCTAAACAACGACGGCCAGGTCGACCTGCACCGGCCGTTCATTGACGAACTGACCCGCCCGAACCCGGATGATCCGCGGACCCCGGCGGAAGGCCAATCCGTCATGCGCCGGGTCGAGGATGTTCTGGACGTCTGGTTCGACTCCGGGTCCATGCCCTACGGTCAGGTCCACTACCCGTTCGAGAACGAGGAATGGTTCGACACCCACAACCCGGCGGACTTCATCGTCGAGTACATCGGCCAGACCCGCGGCTGGTTCTACATGCTGCACATCCTCTCCACCGCGCTGTTCGACCGGCCCGCCTTCCGCAACGTCATCAGCCACGGCATCGTCCTGGGCTCGGACGGGCAGAAGATGTCCAAGAGCCTGCAGAACTACCCTGACGTTTCCGAGGTCCTGGACCGGGACGGCTCGGACGCGATGCGCTGGTTCCTGATGTCCAGCCCGATCCTGCGCGGCGGGAATCTCGTAGTCACCGAGCAGGGCATCCGCGAGGGCGTCCGCCAGGTCATCCTGCCGCTGTGGAACGTCTACAGCTTCTTTACGCTGTACACGAACGCATCGAACGCAGTGGATGGAACAGCGTCCGGCTACGATGCCAAGCTGCGCCACGACGGCTACGCCGACACCCTGGACCAGTACCTGATGGCCAACACCGGCGACCTGGTCCGGAACATGACCGCCCAGTTGGACAGCTACGACATCTCCGGCGCCTGCGATGAACTGCGCAGCTACCTGGACATGCTCACGAATTGGTACGTCCGCCGCAGCCGGCAGCGCTTCTTCGACGAAAACCCCGACGCCTTCGACGCGCTCTACACGGCGCTGGAGACGGTGTGCCGGGTCGCGGCCCCGCTGCTGCCACTGGTCTCCGAGGAGATCTGGCGCGGCCTCACCGGCGGGCGCTCCGTGCACCTGGCCGACTGGCCGGACGCGGACCTGTTCCCGGCCAACCCGGGACTCGTCGAGGCGATGGATAAGATCCAGCAGATCTGCTCCACCGGATCCTCACTGCGCAAGGCCGCCAACCTCCGGGTCCGGCTGCCGTTGCAGGAACTCACTGTTGTGGCACCGGGCGCCGACGCGCTGGCGGGCTTCGCCGGTGTTGTCGCCGACGAACTGAACCTGCGGTCCGTCCGCCTGCTCGACGCCGGGAGCGCCTCGCCGGCGGAGTTCGGGATCGAGCAGAAGCTCGTAGTCAACGCCCGGGCCGCCGGGCCGCGGCTGGGGAAGAACGTCCAGCAGGCCATCAAGGGCGCCAAGTCCGGCGACTGGTCAGTCAGCGATGCAGGTGTTGTGACCGTCGGCGGGCTCGATCTTGAGCCGCAGGAATACACCCTGGAAACCGTCGTCGCCGAAGCCGCTGAAGGCGCCGGTTCCCGCGCGGCAGCCGTGCTCCCGGGCGGTGGGTTTGTGGTGCTCAACACCGAGGTCACACCCGAGCTCGAGGCCGAGGGCCTGGCCCGGGACATGGTCCGTAGCATCCAGCAGGCCCGCAAGGATGCCGGGCTCAATGTCAGCGACCGGATCAGGACCACCGTCGCGGCGCCCGTGGACGTCATCGACGCCATCCGGGTGCACGAAAACCTGGTATCCACCGAAACGCTCACCGTGGAACTCGGGCTGTCCTCCAACGGAGACGGCACCGAGTTGCACATCGCCGTCGAGAAAATTGAGGCCTAAGCCATGACCGACGAATTCTCCGTAGAAAGTGTCTACGCCGAGCTGCTGGGGCGTGCCCCGGAAAACAAGATGGAGCCGCGGCTGGCCCCGCTGCACCGGGCGATGGACATCCTGGGGGAGCCGAACAAGGCGTTCCCGATCATCCACGTCACCGGCACCAACGGAAAGACCTCGACTGCCCGGATGATCGAGGCCGGGCTCCGCGCCCACGGCCTGAGCACCGGGCGCTACACGAGCCCGCACCTGTCCAAGGTCACCGAACGGATCAGCATCGACGGCGCTCCGGTGCCGGATGAGACGTTCGTTCGGATCTGGGACGAGATCCGGCCCTACCTTGCCATCGTGGACAGCGAACTTGAGGCCGCGGGCCAGCCCCGGCTGACCTACTTCGAATGCCTCACCATACTGGGCTTCGCAGTCTTCGCCGACCAGCCGGTCAACGTAGCCGTCATTGAGGTTGGCTTGGGCGGGATCACCGACGCGACCAACGTCGGGGACGGCGAGGTCTTTGTGGTCACGCCCATCTCGCTGGACCACACGGACCTGCTGGGCGAGACAACCGAGGAGATCGCCCACGAAAAGGCCGGCATCATCAAGCCGGGCGGCTTCCTGGTCAGCGCCGCGCAGCCCCGGGACGCGGCCCAGGTGCTGCTGGAGAAAGCCAAGGAAACGGCCGTCCCGTTCCGCTTTGAGGGCGTTGAGTTCGGCGTCGAAAACCGCACCGTCGCCGTCGGCGGCCAGATGGTCACCATCCAGGGCATCGCGGGCCGCTACGAGGACCTTCTTGTGCCCCTGCACGGGGCCCACCAGGCCGAGAATGCGGCCGTCGCGATCGCTGCGCTGGAGGCTTTCTTCGGCGCTGAAAAGCCGCTCGACCCCGGGCTGGTGCAGGAGGCCTTCGCCTCGGTCACCTCGCCGGGCCGGCTCGAAGTGGTGCGGACCGCACCGACCATCATCGTGGACGCCGCGCACAACCCCGAAGGTATCAGGGTCTCGGCCGAAGCCATCCATGAAGCGTTCAGCTTCACAAAGCTTGTGGTGGTGGTCGGCGTGCTGCGGGAAAAGGACGCCGAGGAAATCCTGCGCCAACTCAAGGAATCCCTAGGCGGGCTCTCCGCAGAGTACTGCTTCACCCAGTCCAATTCGCCCCGCGCCGTGCCGGCCGAGGACCTTGCGGAACTCGCGGTGGACCTCGGGTACGGCGAGGACACCATCCACGTGGCCGAGAAGCTCGACGACGCCCTCGAATGGGCGGTGGAACGCGCCGAAGCCAATGACGATCTCGCCGGCGGCGTCCTGGTCACGGGCTCCATCACGCTCGTCGCCGAAGCCCGGATCCTGCTCGGAAAGGCGGACGCGTAGACCATGGCGAAACTTACCAAGGCCCAGCGCGAGTGGCGCCCCGGTATGCCCAAAAAACGCCGCTCCACCAAGGTTATGTTCGCCTCCACGGTGCTGCTCCTTGAAGCGTTTGTGATCCTTTTCGGCACCCTTACCGTGTTCGGGCTGCGGCGGGACGAATTCCCGCCGGTCCTGATCTTCTCCGTTGGCATCGCGTTGAGCCTCATCTACGCCTTCACCTGCGCCGTGCTTTCCCGGCCGTGGGGTGTGGCGCTGGGCTGGATCCTGCAAATCGTGCTGATCCTGGCAGGGATCCTGGAACCGGCGATGTTCCTGGTCGGTGGCCTCTTCGCGCTGGCCTGGTGGTACGGCATCCGCACCGGCATCCGGATTGACCGGGAAGCCGCCCAGCGGGACCACGACCAGGCCGCCTGGGACGCATCCCACCCCGAGGGCCAAAGCAACTAGACTTATTTCCGAACCCCACCCCTACACATTGGAGCAGCTGTGAGCATTGAGCGCACCCTCGTCCTGATCAAGCCCGACGGCGTTAGCCGCAACCTGACAGGCAGCATCATCGCCAGGATTGAAGCCAAGGGCTACACCCTGGCCGAGCTGAAGAAGGTTGATGCGAGCCGCGAACTGCTGGAGCAGCACTACGAGGAGCACGTGGGCAAGCCGTTCTACGAGCCGCTCGTCGAGTTTATGCTCAGCGGTCCGGTAGTAGCCGCGATTTTCGAGGGACACCGCGTGATCGAGGGTTTCCGCTCGCTCGCCGGCACCACCGACCCCACGACGGCGGCGCCGGGCACCATCCGCGGCGACTTCGGCCGCGACTGGGGCCTGAAGGTCCAGCAGAACCTCGTCCACGGCTCGGACTCGGCGGAGTCCGCGGAGCGCGAAATCAAGATCTGGTTCTAGGTTCCTGACCGCCCAGCCGCGAGGTGGCAGCTAAGGCCAATGTTCGAGTCGAACATTGGCCTTAGCTGTCACCTCGCGGCGGTTAACCGGTGTACTTCGGTTCAGTAGCCGGAGGTTCCGATGAAGACCTGGATAAACGCGAAGAAAATGGTGGCAACCACTGCGACGTAAAGCAGCGCGGTGATGACCCAGCCGGAGTCGCCCAGGATCCTGGTTGGGCCCGCCGGCAGCCTGATCACGCCGTGCGTTACGTTGCGGACTGTGACCCAGACGAAGAGCGGAATCATGGCGGCCCAGACGATCATGCAGAACGGGCAGAGGATATGGATGGAGTACAGCGCCTGCGACCAAAGCCAGACCACAAACCCGAAGCCAAGGGTCACGCCGGCCTGCAGCCCCAGCCAGTACCAGCGGGCAAACGCGGCTCCGGAGAGAATTCCCATGGCTGTGGTGATGATGACCGCAAAGGCCACGATTCCCATAAACATGTTGGGGAAGCCGAACACCGAACCCTGCCAGGTCTGCATAACCTGCCCGCAGGAGATCCATGGGTTCACATCGCAGACTGTTACATGGTTCGGATCCTTGAGTACCTCGAGCTTTTCCAGCACCAGGGCCCCGGAGGCCAGCCAGCCAACGACGCCGGTGATCAGCAGGAGCCACGCGAACGGGCGGTCGCGTGTCATCGGCGGCAGCTGAAGTGCGTCGGCTGAGGTGCCGCGGCGTTGCTGCCGCACGGCTGCCTCGTCGGTGGCGCTGGAGATGCTGGGCATGGAATGGATGTCCTTCGCTTGGATGCAACTGGTCCGATTGTATCGCCGGACCCTGGAGGGAGTCCGGACGCTGTTGCCTTCATGGGGGATTCGGTCCACGGGGCAGGCCGGATGCCCCGCTTACGCCTGCTCGGACGTGTCCTGTGAGACAATGATCGTGGCTGGAACCCGATCCACATCCGGGTCCCGGTCCGGCGATTTTGTTCCCAAGACCGCCAATGATGAGCAGGGAGCCACGGATCCTCTGATCCAGGCTGTCCCGCAATGCCATTGGACGGCACCTGGTTGTGGTGTGTAGATCAACGGGTTTCAGAGCAATTCCGCCGGCTCTCCAGGGCTGCCGCACCCCACTGCCGGTGCGAACCTGAGGGTATTCAATTGACTTCTGTCAATGCCCGCGGGTGTTGACAAATATTTGCCCCAACGGGTGCCGGATGTGGCGGCATGTCAGGGGCAGGAGTGTCGCCATATATGGATAATGACCAGGTTGTAACAGGCAACGAAGACGTGCTGGCCGCAAGTGCCGGGGCAGCTGATGAATCAGCGGCCGCGTCACCGCCGAAACGGCCCGTCCGGACCCGCCGCAAGACCCTTCCCAAAAGCGGTACAGGCGCCGCGGAGACCGTCGCGGACACCGCGGTCCCCGCGGAGGTGCCGGACGCTCCGGCCGCCGAAACCAAGGCCCCCGCCCGCCGCTCACGTGCCCGCAAGGTAGCCGAGCCGGCCGAATCCGTTCCTGCTGCGGACCCGGCACAGACCCCGGACGTTCCCTCTGATGTCCCTGCCGGAATGACAGCCGCAGCCGAGGCCGCCGACGCCCCGGCCGAAAAGCCCGTCCGTCGCCGCGCCAGCCGCGCCAAGGCCAAGGCCCCGGCCGCAGGGACCGCAGCTGACGGGGCCGCCAGTGCGGAACCGGAAGCCGCCGCCACGGAAACCGCAGGCGTTACCGCCGCCGCCAGCCCGGTCGCGGATGAAACTGCCGCCGAGGCCCCGGCAGCAGCCCCAGCCGCCGCGGCAGCTGAAAGCCCGGCAACTGAAAGCCCGGCTGCTGAAGCCCCGGCGGAAGCCTCGGCTGCCGCTTCGCTGTTCATGGAGCCGGGAGCGGTTACCTCAATGATCTTCCAGGCACCCGACCTGGCCGCCGCGGCCCGCCCTGTCCCGGCCCCGGCTGCCGCCGCAGCGGAAGCTGACGACGACGACGACGAAGAAGGCGAGAGCGAGGACGCCGGAAGCCGCCGCCGTCGCCGCAGCCGCGGTCGCCGCGGCCGCAGCAGCCGTGGAGCTGAGAGCGAACCGGGTTCCGAAGACGAATCCGACGACGCGGATGACGCTGAAGAAGGCACTGGCGAGCAGCTCGAAGACGGCGTGACCTCCCGCCGCCGTCGCCGCCGCCGTCGCGGCGAGCAGGATCTGGAACTGACCGGCGGGGAGGACGACGACCCGCCCAACACGGTGACGCGCGTCCGTGCGCCGCGCACAGCCAGCGAGGCTCCGGTGAACAACCGTGTCACCTCGCTCAAGGGCTCCACCCGCCTGGAGGCGAAAAAGCAGCGCCGCCGCGAATCCCGCGATACCGGACGCCGCCGCACCGTCATCACCGAGGCCGAGTTCCTGGCCCGGCGCGAATCGGTGGACCGCCAAATGATCGTCCGCCAGCGCGATGACAGAATCCAGATCGGCGTCCTCGAGGACGGCGTGCTGGCCGAGCACTTTGTCTCGAAGACCCAGCAGGATTCCCTGATCGGCAACGTCTACCTGGGCAAGGTCCAGAACGTACTGCCGTCGATGGAAGCCGCCTTCGTCGACATCGGACGCGGCCGCAACGCCGTGCTGTACGCCGGCGAGGTCAATTGGGAGTCCGTCAACCTCGAGGGCAAGCAGCGCCGGATCGAGAACGCGCTGAAGTCCGGCGACTCCGTGCTGGTCCAGGTCACCAAGGATCCCGTCGGGCACAAGGGCGCCCGCCTCACAAGCCAGATCTCGCTGCCCGGCCGCTACCTCGTCTACGTACCCGGCGGTTCCATGACCGGAATCTCGCGCAAGCTGCCCGACGTCGAACGCAACCGCCTCAAGCGGATCCTCAAGGACCGCCTGCCCGAGGATGCTGGCGTTATTGTGCGCACCGCCGCGGAGGGTGCGTCCGAGGAAGAACTCACGCACGACATCAACCGGCTCCGTGCCCAGTGGGAAGGGATCGAGGGCCAGTCGAGCTCAACTAAGATCCTTGCCCCCGAACTGCTCTACGGCGAACCCGATCTGACCATCAAGGTAGTCCGTGATGTCTTCAACGAGGACTTCTCCAAGCTGATCGTCTCCGGTGAGGAAGCGTGGGACACCATCGAGGCCTACGTGACCTACGTAGCCCCCGACCTTGTCGGCCGGCTGGAGAAATGGACCAAGGACTCGGACATCTTCGGTGCCTGGCGCATCGACGAGCAGATCCACAAAGCACTGGACCGCAAGGTTTTCCTGCCCTCCGGCGGCTCGCTCGTAATCGACCGCACCGAAGCCATGACAGTGGTGGACGTCAACACCGGCAAGTTCACCGGCAGCGGCGGCAACCTTGAGGAAACCGTCACCAAAAACAACCTCGAAGCGGCCGAAGAAGTTGTCCGGCAGCTCCGGCTCCGCGACATCGGCGGCATTATCGTGATCGACTTCATCGACATGGTGCTTGAATCGAACCGGGACCTGGTACTGCGCCGCATGGTGGAGTGCCTGGGCCGGGACCGGACCAAACACCAGGTCGCGGAGGTGACTTCGCTGGGCCTCGTGCAGATGACGCGGAAGCGGATGGGTACCGGGCTGCTGGAAGTTTTCGGCGAACAGTGCGAGGCCTGCGCCGGCCGCGGCATTGTGACCCACGACGAGCCGGTGGAGCACCGCCGCGCCAACGTCGTTGCCGCCGAGCATCACATTCCCCGTGCGGAGCAGCCTGCCCCCCCGCGGACCGAACGCAAGAGCCGCCGCCGCGGACGGGGCGGCCAGGGCACGGACGAACAGTCGGTGCCGGCCGCAGCGCACCCCGAGCCCACCGACGCTGAACGCCATGCCAAGGCCGAGGCGACCCGCCACGCGCTGGCGAATATCGCTGCGGCGGCGCATGCTGCCCATCTGCATGACGATGAAGCGGCCACGGGAGTCGACGCCGGGGTCCGCCAGGCCGCTGTTGAGGCAGCCGTCGAGCTGGCCGCAACGGAGGAGGCTGCCGGACGTCCCGGCGCCGTGCTGACCTTCGGCGGCGAACAAGTCGCACTGCCGTTTGTGGAGCATGCCGACGAGTCGGGTGCGCCCGCGCTGACCATGGACCTGCTGACCGAGGCTTTCGCCCAGCTGGGTGACAGCGGGGAAGTCTCCGCGGCGGATCCCGCTGCACCGGCTGCGAAGGCGGCCGCAGCCCGGACTGCACCGGCGGCTCCGGCGCGTGCCGGCGGAACCGGCCCGGGCCGCGCCCAGGCGCCAGGCTCCCAGACGGAGGCGGCCCCCGAGGCCGGCGCCTCCCGTGCCCGCCGCGGACGGCGCAACCGCAGCGCCAGCCGCGCGCAGGGAGCAGCCAACGAAACCTCGGTAGAGCAGCGCCGGGAAGCGCCGCAGGCTGCCGTTTCGGTACACGAGGCAAAGGCCCCGGCAGCAGCAACAACGCCGGCGGCCAAACCGGCCACAAACGAACCGATTATCCTCGGCGTCGGCGTTCCGGCCTCGGAACTCTAACCCCAAGAAAGTTCGGGAAGGCCGCGGGTGCGGTCCGGGCCGCGTAGCAATACGCCAGGTTCGGGCCGTGCCCGCGACTTCGTTAAAGGATGCGGCTAGGCTTGGTCCCTGACACGGGGTGCCGCGCATCGAGCCGGCTGAGATCCAGACCCGTTGAACCTGTCCGGTTAGCACCGGCGAAGGGATGTCTCCCATGACCGCCGCCTCCCCGTTTCTTCCCGCTGTCCCCGCAGCCCCGGCATCCCGGATCCCGCGGGTGCTCACGATCGCAGGCTCGGACCCCTCCGGCGGTGCCGGGATCCAGGCGGACCTGAAGAGCATTGCCGCGCATGGCGGCTACGGCATGGCCGCCATCACCGCCCTGACCGCACAGAACACACGCGGCGTCAGCGCCATCCACGTCCCGCCGGCAGATTTCCTGACCGCCCAGCTTGACGCGGTCAGCGCCGACATCCGGATCGACGCCGTCAAGATCGGGATGCTGGGGGACGCCGCCGTGATCGACGCCGTCCGGACCTGGCTGGCGAAGGTCAGGCCCGCCATTGTGGTGCTGGACCCCGTGATGGTGGCCACAAGCGGTGACCGGCTGCTGCAGGCGCCGGCCGAATCGGCGCTGCAAGAACTGCTGCCCTACGCGGACCTGATCACGCCGAACCTCGCCGAACTCGCGATTCTGCTCAACGAACCCGTCGCCGGCAACTGGGCTGCGGCGCTGGAACAGGGCAAGCGGCTTGCCGCCGGCACCGGCACGACCGTCCTGGTGAAGGGCGGCCACCTCGACGGCACCGGCGCTGCGGGCGGAGCCGGCGAGCACGGCGACGGCTGCCCGGACGCGCTCGTCAACACCTGCGGGGTCCTGGCCCGGGACGTCATAGTAGTACCGGGGGAGCGGGTCCGCACCAGCAACAGCCACGGAACGGGATGCTCACTGTCCGCGGCGATGGCGACCGTGCAGGCCCGGGTCGGGGACTGGGAGGCCGCCTTGCGGGAAGTTAAGCCGTGGCTGGAAGGGGCGCTGCGCACCTCGGCGGACCTCGACGTCGGCAGCGGCAACGGCCCGGTCCATCACTTCCACCATGTCCAGCATCAGACCGCCCATCACGGTACGGGTGCCGGCGGCGGCGAACTGCACCGGGTCCCTGCCGCGGGTGAATTCGCCCGTGGGCTGCGGGAAACCGCTGCTGCCGACCTCGAGGCCATCTACGGCCTGGACTTCATCACGGCCCTGGCGGACGGGTCCTTGCCGGAGCAGGACTTCGCGTACTACCTCGGACAGGACGCCCTGTACCTGAACGGCTATTCGCGGGTCCTCTCCCGGGCCGCCGCGATCGCACCCACGGAAGACGAACAGCTCTTCTGGACCCGCTCCGCACAGAATTGCCTCAGCGTCGAAGCCGAACTGCACCGGACCTGGCTGCGCGGACGCACGGCGGAGCGGACGCTCGGACCGGTCACCAAGTCCTACGTAGACCACCTTCTGGCCGCCTCGGTCACCGGGAGCTACGGAGTGCTGATCGCTGCGGTACTGCCGTGCTTCTGGCTCTATGCCGAGGTGGGACAGGCACTGCACAACCGGTTCCTCGCCGCGGGTGCGCCGGAATCGCACCCCTACGCCGCGTGGCTGCGCACCTACGCCGATCCGGAGTTCGCCGACGCCACCCGGCAGGCCATCGCCCACACCGACACCGCAGCCCGGGCGGCCTCACCCGGCGAACGGGACGCCATGACCGTGGCCTTCCGGCAGTCCGCCCGCTACGAAGTGGACTTCTTCGACGCGCCGCGCGTGCACGCCTGAGCCGCGGGACAGCAGGGAGCCTGTACGATAGGGAGGCGCGGTTCCGGAAGTCGTTGCGGCAACGTCCTGTCCATACAGGGTGTCACCTATCACGTACCTCCCTTCGGAACCAGCCTCATTTGCGGCCGAAGGCAAAATTAGCGTAGTCTAGATCTTCGGTGCTTACGCCAACACTTGGGTTATGACCTTGAGGACGCTCCACTTGATTTCAGGTGCGAATGTCCACGGGATAGCTCATGGGTTCCCCCGGGGAACCCACCGGCGTAGAGGCACAGCGTGAGCCGGACCATCAACTTTGGACCCAGGTTCCGCACGCAAATCTAGTAATAAACGTCGAGAGAAGTGAGTTCCCCAGTGGTGTACGCGATTGTCCGCGCAGGCGGCCGGCAAGAGAAGGTTTCCGTTGGAGACTTCGTTACCCTGAACCGCGTCCCCGGTGGAGCCGGCAGCACCTTTGAGTTGCCCGCACTGCTCCTGGTAGACGGTGACAAGGTCATGTCTGCTGCTTCGGACCTGGCCAAGGTAAAGGTTACGGCTGAGATCCTTGAGGACCTTCGCGGTCCCAAGATCGTCATCCAGAAGTTCAAGAACAAGACCGGTTACAAAAAGCGCCAGGGTCACCGTCAGGAATTGACCAAGGTCAAGATCACCGGTATCAAGTAACTACTCGTTACTGTTCAGGTTTTCAGCAGATTCCCCAGAATTTTAAGGCAGGCATTTCCAAATGGCACATAAAAAAGGCGCGAGTTCCACTCGCAACGGTCGTGACTCGAACGCCCAGTACCTCGGCGTCAAGCGCTTCGGCGGTCAGGTAGTTTCCGCAGGCGAGATCATCGTCCGCCAGCGTGGAACCCACTTCCACCCGGGCGCCGGCGTTGGCCGCGGCGGCGACGACACCCTGTTCGCCCTGGCTCCCGGAGCCGTCGAGTTCGGCACCCGCCGCGGTCGTCGCGTTGTGAACATTGTGGCTGCAGCAGCTGCAGAGTAGTACCTACGTTTTAAATCGGTGGGGCGGGCCATTAGGTCCGCTCCACCGGTGTTTTAACCGCATTACAATCATCCTGAGCGTCTTTGCACGCTTACGGGAACAGCACTGAGGAGATCCACGTGGCGAGCTTTGTAGACCGGGTAGTACTGCACGTATCCGGCGGTACCGGCGGCCACGGCTGTGTCTCCGTTCACCGCGAGAAGTTCAAGCCGCTCGGCGGTCCCGACGGCGGCAACGGCGGCAACGGCGGCGACGTTATCCTGCGCGTGGACCCCCAGACCACGACCCTGCTCGATTACCACCACGCCCCGCACCGCCACGCCACCAACGGCGGACCCGGTATGGGCGACTGGCGCGCCGGCAAGCACGGCGAAACCCTGATCCTCCCGGTTCCCGAGGGCACCGTGGTCAAGTCCAAGGACGGCAGGGTCCTCGCAGACCTGGTCGGTGAGGGTTCCGAATACATCGCCGCGGCCGGCGGCATCGGTGGACTGGGCAACGCTTCGCTCTCCTCGCAGAAACGCCGCGCCCCGGGATTCGCCCTGCTCGGCATCGAAGGCGAATCCAGTGACGTTGTCCTGGAACTGAAATCCATCGCCGATATTGCCTTGGTCGGGTTCCCCTCCGCCGGCAAGTCCAGCCTGATTGCCGCGATGTCTGCCGCCCGGCCCAAAATCGCCGACTACCCGTTCACCACCCTGATCCCGAACCTCGGTGTGGTCCAGGCCGGCGAGGTGCGCTTCACCATCGCCGACGTCCCCGGCCTGATCGAAGGCGCCAGCGAAGGCAAGGGCCTCGGCCACCACTTCCTGCGCCACGTTGAGCGTTGCGCCGCCCTGGTGCATGTGCTCGACTGCGGCACGCTCGAATCAGACCGCGATCCGCTCTCGGACCTCGCCGTCATCGAAGCCGAGCTGGACAAATACGCGGTGGACATGAGCTATGCCGGTTCCGACGGTGAAGTTGTTCCGCTGAACCAGCGCCCGCGCCTGATCGCCCTGAACAAGGTCGACCTCCCGGACGGCAAGGACATGGCAGAATTTGTCCGCCCCGAACTCGAATCCCGCGGCTTCAAGGTCTTCGAAATTTCGGCGACCAGCCACGAAGGTCTCCGCCAGCTTGGCTTCGCGATGGGCGAGATCGTCCAGGCTGCCCGCGACGCCATTGCTGCCGCGCCGCCGAAGGTCCACGCCCCGGTACTCAAACCTCGCGCCGTCAACGAGTCCGGCTTCAAAATCCGCCGCGAGGAGAAGAACCTGGAGCCGCTGTTCCGCGTCCTCGGCGACAAGCCCGTGCGCTGGGTCAAGCAGACCGACTTCACCAACGAGGAGGCTATCGGCTACCTTGCTGACCGACTGGCTAAGCTCGGCGTAGAAAACGAGCTGTTCAAACAGGGCGCCACCCCGGGCGACATGGTGGTCATCGGTGAAGACGACGGCGTCGTCTTCGACTGGGAGCCGACCATGATGGCCGGCGCCGAACTGTTGGCAGCACCCCGCGGAACCGACGTGCGCTTTGCCGACATCGGCGACCGCCCCACCCGTGGCCAAAAGCGCGATGAACAGGTGGAGCGCCGCGAGGCCAAGGCTGCGGCCCGCGCCGAGCTCGAAGCCGAGCGCAAAGCCGGCATCTGGACTGAATCCGTCAGCGGCCGCCGGCCCAAGCCGCTTAAGGAAAGCGCCCTTGACACCGAGAATGAGGAGTGAGCCTTAACACGTGAGCGACAAGTCCGCAGTTGTCATCGAGGAACCCAAAACCAACGACCGCAGGCTGCTCGCCCGGGCTCGCCGCATTGTGGTCAAGGTGGGTTCGTCGTCGCTCACCAGTATCAAGGGCGGAATCTCCGAGGACGCGCTGATCGAACTGTCGAACGCGCTGGCGGCCAAAAGCAATAGCGGCACCGAAATCATCCTGGTGTCTTCGGGAGCGATCTCCGCGGGGCTCGCGCCGCTGGGCCTGACGAAGCGTCCCCGGGACCTCGCCACCCAGCAGGCCGCCGCCAGCGTGGGCCAGGGGCTGCTGATGGCCCGTTACACGCACGCCTTTGGTGCCCACGGGATTACCGTCAGCCAGGTGCTCCTGACCGCAGATGACCTGATGCGGCGCAGTCACCACATGAATGCGTTCCGGGCGCTGAACCGTTTGCTGAACCTGGGCGTTGTGCCGGTTGTCAACGAAAATGACACGGTGGCCACGCACAAGATCCGTTTCGGCGACAACGACCGCTTGTCCGCCCTGGTGGCGCACCTGGTCCGGGCCGATGCCCTGCTGTTGCTCTCCGACGTCGATGCCCTCTACGACGGCCCGCCCGCCAAAGGTGCCAAGCGCATTCCCCGGGTCGACGGCCCCGCGGACCTGGAGGACGTCACCATCGGCTCGCCCGGCAAGGCGGGGGTCGGAACAGGCGGAATGCAGACCAAAGTCGAAGCCGCCACGATGGCCGCGGATTCCGGTATCCCCGCGCTGGTCACCTCCACGGCAAACGCTGCCGCCGCACTGGCGGGGGAGGACGTCGGCACCTTGTTCACTGTCAACAGCGGACGAAAGTCCGTGCGGATGATGTGGCTGGCCCACCTCGCCCATGTGCAGGGCCGGCTGATCCTCGACGACGGCGCCGTCACAGCCGTCCGCGACCACCACACCTCCCTGCTTCCGGCCGGCGTCACGGCCGTGGAAGGGACCTTTGAATCCGGCGACGCCGTCGAGATGGTTGCAGCGGATGGAACAGTCGTTGCGCGCGGGCTGGTCAACTACTCCTCCGATGAGCTCCCGCAAATGCTGGGCCGTTCCACAGTGGAACTGGGGGAGTCGCTGGGCAGGGGCTTCGACCGGGAGGTCATCCACGTGGATGACCTGGTTCTGGTCTAACCGGGAGCCTCGCCTAGACTGGAATGATGACTGAGGCACTGATTCACGAATCCGCAGCGAATTCCATCGACTCAACCACGGGCTCTTCCGTGCCTGAACCATCCACGCTTTCACCGGCCGACGTCGAGGCCGCCGTCCACGCCATCGCCGACCGTTCCCGTGCCGCAGGCCGCAGGATGTCCCGCGCCAACCGGGCCTGGAAGGACCGGGGGCTGCGCGCCATCGCCGAAGCGCTGTTGGAGCGTCAGGCCGGGGTCCTTGCCGCCAACGCCACGGACGTGGCCGCCGGGAAGGCCAACGGCACCTCCGCGGCGCTGCTGGACCGGCTCACCCTCACCGATGCCCGCATCCAGGGCCTCGCCGCCGCCCTGGAGAACCTCGCCAACCTGCCGGATCCGGTCGGTAACGTGGTGCGCGGCCAGACCCTGCCCAACGGGCTGCGGCTGCGCCAGGTCAACGTCCCGATGGGCGTCGTCGCCGCCATCTACGAGGCGCGTCCCAACGTCACGGTGGACATCGCCGGGCTCGGCCTCAAGAGTGGCAACGCCGTCATCCTGCGCGGCGGAACCGCCGCCGCCGCCACCAACGCAGCGCTCGTTACCGTGCTCCGTGACGCCCTGGAGTCGGTGGGCCTGCCCGCCGACGCAGTGCAAAGCGTTGACCAGTTCGGCCGCGAAGGAGCCAACGCCCTGATGCGTGCACGCGGCCGGGTGGACGTCCTGATTCCCCGCGGCGGCCGGGACCTCATTCAGTCCGTTGTGGCCAACGCCAAGGTTCCCGTGATTGAGACCGGCGAAGGCAATGTGCACATCTTCCTGGACGCCTCCGCGAACGAGGAGATGGCCGTCGAGATCCTGCTGAACTCCAAGACCCAACGGCCCAGCGTCTGCAATACCGTGGAAACCCTGCTGGTCCACTCCGGCTCAACAGCGCTGCCCGCCGTCGCCGCTGCCCTGCGCGACGCCGGCGTTACGCTGCATGCCGACGATCGGATCCGCGCTGCACTGCCCGCCTCGATAGACTCGGTCCCCGCCACGGACGAGGACTGGGCCACCGAATACATGGACCTGGACCTTGCCGTGGCCATGGTCGACAGCGTGGACGACGCCGTCAGGCACATCCGAACCTGGTCCACCGGCCACACCGAGGCCATCCTGACCAATGACCTTGGCAACGCCGAGCGGTTTATTGCCGAGATCGACTCGGCCGCCGTTATTGTCAACGCGTCCACCCGCTTCACCGACGGCGGTGAACTCGGCCTCGGCGCCGAGGTGGGTATATCCACCCAGAAGCTGCACGCCCGCGGACCCATGGGCCTGACGGAACTGACCACCACCAAATGGATCGTCCAGGGCGAGGGCCAGATCAGGTCCTAGCAACGCTGTAACATGGAACAGAAGTCCGGAACGGCGGGGATATCCGCCGTCGTTAAATTGTGAACTCACTAGGGGAGAACATGCTGTCCCAGCAGATCGCCACAATCGTCGCCGCCGTGGGCGGATCAGGCCACGAGGAACTCGCGCCGCTCATCGCACCGCCGATCGTAATTGGCGCCGTGATGTTCGCGCTGCTGATGGTCATGCTGTCGGTCACACTGTCCTACGGCAACCTGGGCAGGCGCCATGCAGCCGTTGAGGAGCACGCGGATCCGCACCGCCAGCACCCGAACAAGCACGATCACAGCCAAGGCCACTAATATTTCCGCCATCGTGACGCAGCGCGGTGCCCGGCGCCGTCTGCGTCTGGGCGTGATGGGCGGTACCTTCGATCCCATCCATCACGGCCACCTTGTTGCCGCCAGCGAGGTGGCAGCCAAGTTCGACTTGGACGAAGTGGTTTTTGTGCCGACCGGCCAGCCGTGGCAGAAGATGAGCAAAAAGGTCAGCGAGGCCGAGCACCGCTACCTCATGACAGTCATCGCCACGGCGTCAAACCCGCGCTTTACCGTCAGCAGGGTGGACGTGGACCGGCCCGGTCCCACGTACACTATCGACACCCTTCGTGACCTCCGAACCCTGCGCCCGGATGCGGACCTGTTTTTTATTACCGGCGCCGACGCCCTGGCGCAGATCTTGTCCTGGAAGGACATTGACGAGCTGTGGTCCCTTGCGCACTTCGTCGGCGTCACCAGGCCCGGACACGTCCTGGACGGAATGGGCCGCAAGGACGTCAGCCTGCTCGAGGTGCCAGCGATGGCAATCTCCTCGACCGACTGCCGCGCCCGGGTAGCTGCAGGAAACCCTGTCTGGTACTTAGTGCCGGACGGTGTAGTGCAGTACATCGCCAAATACGGACTGTACGGCGGCCACCCGGACGTCGGGGACACCTCCGCCGGAAATGGCGCCGCACGCTACGACCGCAGTACCGAGTTAGCCCACCCCGCCAGCATCGAATGAGTTTGCAATGAGTCAGGAACAGCCACCAATCCGCAGCCGTCGCGAACTGCGGCAGGCCAGAGATGAACGCCGGGAGCCCGGTGCCCCCGCTTCCGGCGCGGTTCCCCCTGCCTCGAATAGCCCGGCCTCAGCAAACAAGGACGCCGCAAACAAGGACGCCGCAAACAAGGACGCCGCAAACAAGGACGCCGCAAACAAGGATGCCGCGCGGCCGGACGCCGTTGATCCCGGTGAACCCACCGAAGCGGAAACCACCGGCCGGCGCCGGATTCCCGGCCCGGTCGACTCGGTCAGCAGTTCCCCGGGAACCGAACGGTCCTCGCAGATCCGGGCCCGGGACCGCGCCACCTTGCGAACCATCAAGGAATTAGCCGAGAAGGAAGGCAACCTCGCCGCCGGCGGACCGCCGACGCGTCGCCAGCTGCGGTTGCTGCAGCTGGCCGCCGAGACAGCCCCGGCAACGTCCGCCAATCTGATCGTCCCTGCCTCGCCCCGCACCCGGGTCAGCCCCTCCGCGCCCCCGCCGGGGGCGGAAGCCGACGCGCCGGCCGCGGGTGCGGAAACCGCCGCCCCGGCGGACGAGGAAGCCGTAGCCGGCCCGGGAGCTCCGGGCGCCGTGGGGATGAGCGTGGAACAGGCCCTCGCCGCACGCGAACTCCTCGCCCAGCAGGCGCAGAACCAACTGGCCAAGATGGAACACATCAACGCCGTGGACGCCGATGCCGTGGATCCGCGCGCACTGGCGGAGCAGATCGCCGTGGCCGAACGGGCCGCAGTACTTGGACGCCGTGCCGCCGCGAAGCAGAAGCTGGCCGAGCAGAACAGCGTGCCGGAGCCGGTGCGCAATGATCCGACCACGGCCAATAACCTGGCAATGGTCACACCCCTGGAGTTCGTCCAGGTTCCGGGCGTGGAGCGGCCGGTCCTGAAGCGCCCTGCCACCTCACACGTTCCGGTTGTCACCAACCCGGGCCCCCGGGTTGGTGACAACCGCAAGTCCGGCGGCCACCGCCCCGGTGCATCCCGCCAGCGCAAACCCGGCCCTGCGACCGGTCGTGCCGGGGTGCTTGCCCGCGCCGAGGCCGCTGCCCGTGCTTCGTCCGTGCCGCCGGCAGAATCCCAGCCGGCGGCGGGGGAGCCGGCAACGCTCCGGTCCGAGGAGGACTTCGCCGGCGGCTCGCCGGTGGCCGCAAGCGCAGCCTACGGGCTTGAACCCCTGGACGCGGTCACGGCCGGTTTGGGCAGGGCGCGGCGCCTGCGCCTGGTGGTACTGGCCCTGGGGGTGCTGGCACTGATCGCCGGCATCACGCTGATTGTCACTGCCATCTCCGGCTAGCCACCTTTGCTGCGGGCCGCGCGCTTCCGCCCGGTGGCCACCCGCGCAGTTTCAGAACACACGCTTGTTACCCATAACGCTTTTTACCCAACACTTTTGTACCCAATAAGGAGTCCCGTGACTGCAACCGATTCATCCATCGCCTCAGCCCGCCACGCAGCCCGAGCGGCTGCCGAGAAACTCGCTGAGGACATCGTCGCCATGGACGTCAGCGAACGGCTGGCCCTGGCGGATATCTTCCTGATTGCCTCGGCGCCGTCCGAACGCCAGGTTAATGCCATTGTGGACGGCATCGAAGACGAACTCTCCAAATTCGAGCTCAAGCCGATCCGCCGTGAGGGCCGCTCCGGCGGCCGCTGGGTCCTCTTGGACTACGGCAACATCGTTATTCACGTCCAGCACGAGGAAGACCGCGTGTTTTACGCCCTGGAGCGCCTCTGGAAGGACTGCCCCGTTGTGGACCTTCAGCTTGGCGACGACGTTTCCGCGCAGGCAGCGGCGGGCCCCGAAGCGGAGTAACCCGGCATGCAGCTGCGGAATATGCCCGATTTGGAATTTTCCGAAAGACTGTTCTAAGATATTTGAGTTGCTTCGGAGAAATCCGGACGAAGTACGGAGCCCGGAGGCGAAAGCCGGCGGGGTCGGGGCAGCGAAAATTCGGGGCTGTGGCGCAGCTGGTAGCGCACCTGCATGGCATGCAGGGGGTCAGGGGTTCGAGTCCCCTCAGCTCCACCGGATAATCCGTCGGAATCGAAAGATTCCGGCGGATTTTTTGCGTATGGCGGTTGTCCGGCCCGGGCGTGGAACGTCGGGGTCGGGCCGGTTTCTCCGAGCCGGCTCGCCGATTCGCGTGAACCGGAATTGTGGTTTAAGATAAACAGGTTGCTTCCGGAGAGACGTTCCTTCGCAGGACGGATTTCCCGGCACGTTCGGGGCTGTGGCGCAGCTGGTAGCGCACCTGCATGGCATGCAGGGGGTCAGGGGTTCGAGTCCCCTCAGCTCCACCGAAAAAGGTCCTGCTCAGTGAGCAGGACCTTTTGTCTTTCGGGGAATTTTTTGCGCCCGGAACGGGCTGCCGCCGGCTGCAGTGCACGAACCAGCCGGGACCAGGGCAGGCAGCGGTGCCGGTTTACCGGCCGGCGCGCCGACTCATCCGCCAGGCCCGCCAGGCGCCCGTGGACCACAAGGCCCAGAGCACCAGCAGCGGCTGGAACAGCAGCCGGATCCCGCGGCTGGTGTCCGAGTTGAGGCCAAACGAATCGGTGCCGGTAGCGAACTGGGAGATATTCCCGGGAAAAACGGCGACAAAAAAGGCAGCGACCAGCCAACCGAGGGCAACCCGCCGCCGCCTGATCAGCAGCAGGCCAACGCCCAGGCCGATTTCCACCAGTCCGGACGCAACCACCACAAAGTCCACGTCCAACGGCAACCATGGCGGCACCTGGGCATGGAACGCCTCCCGCGCCCAGCCCAGGTGGCTGACACCGGCCAGCAACAGGAATCCTCCCAGCAGCATCCTGCCTGCAGTCCGGACGCCGGAGCGCAGCCGGGAATCCCCCGGCGCGGGAGGCGAACCCGGTGTTGGGACCGGGCGGTGGGGTTGAACTGGGCTCTGGGCCATGGGGCGCCGCCTTCACTCTGGGGAGCTCAGCTTAGCAATGCCGGCCTTCCCGCGATTCGGCCCGGCACCTCGACTACTGTTGGGGTCGTGAATGAGACCCTGCCGCCGTGCCCGGAATGCTCCAGTGAATACAGCTATGAGATGGGTGCGCTCCTGGTCTGCCCCGAGTGTGCCCACGAATGGTCGCCCGCAGCGGAAGCAGAGACCGGCGGACAGGAACCAGCACCGGTCAAGGATGCCGTTGGCAACGTCCTCTCCGACGGGGACACAGTGACGGTCATTAAGGACCTGAAGATCAAGGGCAGTTCCACCGTCATCAAAGTCGGGACCAAAGTCCGCGGAATCCGGCTGGTCAACGGGGTTGGGGGCCACAACATCGACTGCAAGGTCGACGGCGTCGGACCCATGCAGCTGAAATCCAGTGTCGTCAAGAAAATGTGAGCCGTAATGTCCACAGCGGGTGACGGGACGCTCAGGTCCGCCGACGTGGTTGTTATCGGCGGTGGCCAAGCCGGGCTCTCCGCCGCCTACCACCTGCGCCGCCGCGGCCTGGTCCCGGCCACGGCCCGCCCCGACAACGGAGGAACGGCCGAGGGCGGAGGAACCGGCGGGCCGGCCGGCAGCTACCATGTCCTCGACGGCGAGGACGGTCCAGGCGGGGCCTGGCGGCACCGCTGGAAGAGCCTGCGGATGTCCACCGTCAACGGCATCAGCGACCTGCCCGGCCGGCCGCAGCCCGCCGTCGACCCGGACGAAGCGAGCTCCAGCTTCCTGCCGAGGTACTTTGGCGGCTACGAACACGAGCTCTCGCTCGCCGTCGAGCGCCCCGTCAAAGTCCGGTCGGTCACCCGGGAGGACGCGGAGCCGAACGGGCGGCTGCGGATCGCCAGCACGGGCGGCGACTGGTCCGCCCGGGCCATCATTAACGCCACCGGTTCCTGGACCCGGCCGTTTTGGCCGATCTACCCTGGACGGGCCACCTTCCAGGGGCGGCAGCTGCACGTTGCGGACTACGTTTCCGCCGAAGAGTTCCGCGGCCGGCACGTGATCGTGGTGGGCGGGGGAATCTCCGCCGTCGGTTTGCTCGACGAGATCTCCCACGTCACCGGGACCAGCTGGTTCACCCGCCGGGAACCGGTCTGGCGGGACACGGACTTTGACCGCCGGGCCGGGCACAACGCCGTCGCGCTGGTGGAAGAACGCGTCCGGCAGGGACTGCCGCCGCAAAGCATCGTCGCGGTGACCGGGTTGCTCTGGACCCCGGCCCTGCGCGCGGCCGCGGACCGCGGTGTCCTGGAGCGCCAGCCCATGTTCACCGGCATCGAGCCCGGGGGAGTGCGGCGGGCAGATGGCAGCTTCCTGGCCGCCGACGTGATTCTCTGGGCCACCGGCTTCCGGGCGGAGCTTGAACACCTCGCCCCGCTGCACCTGCGTGGCCCGGGCGGCGGGATCGCCATGGACGGCACGCAGGTGGCCGCGGAACCACGGGTCCACCTGGTGGGCTACGGTCCGTCCTCGTCCACCATCGGTGCCAACCGGGCGGGCCGGTCCGCGGTGGCAGGCATCCTGCGTTTACTTGGCGGGCAGGATAAATTGGCAGGGGACTTCGTTTACCCGTCCTGAACACTCACTCACCGGACTCACATAAGGCGGCAACTCGCGCGTGGCGGACAACACTCTTGAATCCCTCTTCTCCCGGCTGGGCAGGTCTCCGGATGTGGAGGCGCCCAACCTGCAGGCCTGGGACGCAACGGACCCGCTCCTGCTCGAGGCCGCCGGCGGACTGCTCGCGGACGGGCTGCTGCCTCCGGGCGGACGGCTGGCCATCGTGGGGGACCGGTACGGAGCGTTGACCCTCGGCGCGCTGGCGCTGAACAGGTGGAACACCGGGGAGCCGGGCGCGCTGAATGGCCCGGTCCGTGTGCACCAGGACCTCATCACCGGGGAACGTGCCCTCCGCAACAACGCGGAGAAGCTAGGCGTCGACGGCGGTTTTGAGCAGTTTCCGCTCGGCGCCGGGCTGCTGTCCGGTGCCACCCTGGTGTTGCTCCAGCTGCCCAAGTCGCTGGCTGAGCTCGAGGAGATTGCCGACGCCGTCGCCCGCTACGCCGCGCCCGACGTTGTGCTGCTGGCCGGCGGCCGGGTCAAACACATGAGCCTGGGCATGAACGCCGTGCTGGAGCGTCACTTCGGTGAAGTCCAGCCGCAGCGTGCCCGGCAAAAGTCCCGGATCCTGCTGGCCCGGCGTCCCCGCCCCGCCACCGGGGCCCAGCCGTTCCCCAGCACGGAGGTCAATACCGACCTGGGACTGGCTGTCTGTGCCCGGGGCGCAGTCTTTGCCGGCACCGGGCTGGACATCGGCACCCGGTTCCTGCTGGAGTTCCTGCCCCGGATGCCGGCCGCACGGCACGCCGTCGACCTCGGCTGCGGGACCGGCATCCTCGCCGCCATGTATGCCCGCAGCCACCCCGGTTCCCGGGTCACGGCGACGGACCAGTCCGCCGCCGCCGTCGAGTCCGCCCGAGCCACGGCGCAGGCCAACGGCCTCGGTGACCGGATCACGGCCCTGCAGGACGATGCGATGGCCTCACTCCCGGAGGCCAGCGCGGAGCTAATCCTGCTCAACCCGCCCTTCCACGTCGGTGCGGCGGTGCATTCCGGGGCTGGCATCAAACTGATCGAGGCGGCGGGCCGGGTGCTGGCTCCGGGTGGGGAGCTCTGGACGGTGTTCAACAGCCACCTGCACTACCGGCCCACGCTGCAGCGGCTTATTGGCCCCACCCGCGAGGTCGGAAGAAACCCTAAATTCACCGTGACAGCGAGCATCCGGAAATCCGCTGCAGTGTGAAGCGGGGTGTATGGGCCGCCACCGGAGCTTAACGTACGATTCTGAGATAAGCAGTGCGCAGCCAAAGACGTTTAGGGGTATCAGTGCCTGAAATCCGCCAGCCCTCGCCGAGGCGCGGAACCAACTTGCCGCGGATGGGGGATTTCAACCTCACGGTGATCCTCGACGCCATCCGTCGGTCCCCGGCGGGCCTTAGCCGGGTGGAACTGGCGCAGATTGTCGGGCTGTCCCCGCAGACGATCTCCAACATCTCCCGGCGGCTGCTGGACCAGGACCTGATCTACGAGGCGGGCAAGGAAGGCACCGGCCCGGGCAAGCCGCGGACCATGCTCAGGCTCAAGTCCTCCGGGATGTACGCCGTGGGTGTCCATCTGGATCCCGCCGTCATAACGTTCGTCGTGCTGGACCTGGTCGGAGCAGTGGTCAAGCATTCCCGGATCAAGACCCCGATGGGCTCGGATCCCGGCGCCGTTATCAACACCATCGCCGCCGAAATCAAGCAGCTGATCTTGGATTCCGGCGTCGACCCCGCGCGGATCGCCGGCCTCGGCGTCGCTTCTCCCGGACCGATCGACCTGGAGGAGGGCTCGGTGGTTGACCCTCCGCTCCTGCTCGGTTGGGACCGCGTGCCGCTCCGGGATGCGCTCGCAGCGGCGACGGGGCTGTCCACCATCGTGGATAAGGATGTAACAAGCGCCGCTGTGGCGGAGACCTGGGCGGGCGGTCCGAGCGGCTCCGGCAGCTTCGTGTTTATGTACATGGGCACCGGCATCGGCTGCGGGATCGTGCTCAATGACGAGGTGGTCCGCGGCACCTCCGGCAACGCCGGCGAGATCGGGCATATCATCGTGGATCCTGACGGCCCGCCGTGCGTGTGCGGGGCGCGCGGCTGCGTCCTGTCCTCCTGCATCCCGCAGGTCCTGGTGGCCCGCGCCGTCGAAACGGGGGTCCTGGCGGGACCCCTTGCGGTCCAGACAGGTCCTGCCCTCCAGGAGAGCTTCGCCGCGCTGTGCGCGGCGGCGGTCGCAGGCGAGCCCCGGGCCGAGGCGATCATTGACCATTCCGCCGTGCTGGTGGCCCGCGCCGTCTCCATCGTTACCAACGCCTTGGACGTGGACCGTGTGGTTTTCGGCGGCCCGTTCTGGACCTGCCTCTCACAGCGCTACCTTGAACGGGTCCCGGAGCTCGTCCGGGACGGCAGCGCCACCCGGAAGATCCACGAGATCGAAGTGGTCGGCACCGGCGTCGGCGAGGACGTCGGCGCTGTCGGCGCCGCCTGCCTCGTGCTTGAACACACGCTGGCACCGCGCTCGCAGCGCCTCCTGCTGGACGGCTAAAGCCTGCCGGCAGGCGTCAGTCGATGTCCTCCACAACGGAACCGAACGGGATGGTGGAGTCCAGATGGGCCTGGTGGTCGTGCGGGTGCACCACAACCCGGACGCCGTGCATCTTGTCCGCCGCGGACTGCATCAAAATCGGACGCACGGCGTTGATGAAACTCTCGCTCTTGCCGGCGAGGTACTCCTGGTAGCTGGCTGGAAGCTGGATCATGGCAAAAGAATAGTCCTGCGCGGGTGTGAAAGGCAGATGCCGGCGCCAACACTTCCGCCGGGTATACCGTCCGCAAACCGGCCCCTGGCGCATTAAAGCGAAGAATGTTCTGTCACCAGCCGGAAAGTTCCGTAAGAGCACGTCTTAATTCGGCAGCGGACTTGAACGCTGACCGGGCGGGCCGTAAAGTTCTATCCAAGTTACCCCGGTAACGTGTCAGCGATCCTCCGCTGAAGGCCTGCCCACCGGCGGCCCAGGAGGGTGTGGGTGCCCCCATGTGGGCCTGACATTTGCTCACGGAATACTTCGTATCAGGCGTAACAGTCGCGGCTGCGTCCTGCTGGAGTCTCCTCCGTGTTCCCCAAACTCAATTCACCGACGGCAACGCCGTCAGTGGTCACAGCCAAGGACGCAAATGTCTCCACCAAGCCTTATTGACACCCATCCAGATCTTGCCGGAATGGCTCCTGTCGCCCTCTCCTACGAGCTATTCCCGCCGCGGTCACCCGCTGCCACGGAATCGCTCTGGACCACCATCGGCGAACTCGAAAGCACGGACCCGGACTACGTGTCCGTGACCTACGGCGCCAGCGGCTCGAACCGGACCACCGCCGTCGAACTGATCAACCGGCTTGTCCAGGAGACCACGCTGCGGCCGCTGGCGCACCTGACCTGCGTTGGAAACTCACCGCAGGAGCTCGCCGACATCATCGGCGAACTGCTCGACGTCGGCGTGCGTGGCATCCTTGCCCTGCGCGGCGACCAGCCCAAAGACGGCGTTGTGCCGCCCGCGGGTTCGCTGCGCTACGCACAGGACCTGATTGAGCTCATCCGCCGGGTCGAACAGCGCCGGTTCGCGCTGCTCTGCGCCGGTAAGGTGGCGATCGGCGTCGCTGCCTACCCCACCCGGCACCCGGAGTCCCCGAGCGAAGCGCATGATGTGGAGGTGCTCCTGGCCAAGCAGCGCTCCGGCGCGGACTTTGCCATCACCCAGGTGTTTTTCCACACCGGGCAGTACGCGGACCTGCTGGCACGGGCACGCCGGGCCGGCGTCACCATCCCGATTATTCCGGGGGTTATGCCGCTCACCAGCGTCCGCCGGCTCACCCGCCTCAGCGAGCTGACCGGCGTCGCGCCGGACCCGGTCCTCATCGACCGGCTCACCGCCGCGGGCACCGACACCGACCGGACCCGGATCGGGGTCGGCGCCACAGTGGACTTGGCTAACGCGGCGCTGGACGCTGGAGCCCCCGGGTTGCACCTCTATACCTTCAATGAACATGCCGCTGCACTGGACGTGCTGGACAAACTCGCGCTGCCGCGCCCGCGGAGCGCCAGCCGGCACAGAAGCCACCAGCGCACGGCCGGACGCCGACAGCTCGCCGGCTGACGGCTCACCAAAAACTCTCCTCCGCACCACACCACCAACTTCTAGGACTTCCCATGACTGACACGCTCACCCCCTTCCCGTCCGCTTCGATCCTGGGCTACCCGCGCATCGGCCGGCGCCGCGAACTCAAGAAGGCCGTCGAGGCTTACTGGGCCGGCAGCATCGATGCCGCGGCCCTCGATGCTGCAGCCAAGGAGATCCAGCTCGGCGCCGCCAAGCGCCTCCAGGGCCTGGGCCTGACCGAGGCGGCAGCAGTGCCCGGCACCTTCTCCTACTACGACCAGGTGCTCGACGCCGCCGCCCACCTCGGCGCTGTGCCCGCCCGCTTCGGTAACCTCCTGGATGCCGGGGGCCAGCTTGGCATCGACGGCTACTTCACCCTGGCCCGCGGCACCAAAGACCAGCAGCCACTGGAAATGACCAAGTGGTTCGACACCAACTACCACTACCTCGTCCCGGAAATCGGCCCGGAAACCGATTTCTCGCTGACTTCCAGCCGCATCGTTGAGGAATTCGCCTACGCTTTGGCCAACGGCGTCGAGACCCGGCCGTACCTCGTCGGCCCGGTCACCTTCCTGTTGCTGAGCAAGGCCTCCGGGGACGCCCCCGCCGGCTTCAGCCCGCTCTCGCGCCTGGCGGACGTCCTGCCGGTGTACACAGTCCTGCTGGAGAAGCTCGCCGCCGCCGGGGCCAGCTGGGTCCAGCTCGACGAGCCCGCCCTGGTGGTGGACCAGGACACCCCCGCCGAAGAGATCCAGGCCGCCGTCGCCCGTTCCTACGAGGTGCTCGCCGCCGCCGCCAACCGCCCCCGGCTGTTCGTCTCCACCCCCTACGGCGCGCTCGACGGCCAGCTCGGCACGCTCGCCGCCACCGGCATCGACGCCCTGCACCTGGACGTCTACAAGGGCGGAGTGCCCGCCGCGGCGGCCCTGGCCGCGCTGGGCAATACAACCCTCGTCGCAGGCGTTGTGGACGGCCACAACATTTGGCGCAACGATCTTGCCGCCTCGGCCGGGAAGCTCACCGAGCTCCGGAAGTCCGTCGCCCGGCTGGCCGTCAGCACCTCCACCACCACCGCGCACGTTCCGCACGACGTCGACGAGGAAGTCCAGCTCCCCGCGCAGCTGCGCAGCTGGCTCGCCTTCGCCGACCAGAAGGCTACCGAAGTTGTTACCCTGGCCGGTTGGCTGACCGAGCCGGAAGCAGCCCGGCCCGCCATCGAGGCGGCCACCCGCATCATCGCCGATCGTGCCGCAGCCAAGGGCGTCCGCCGCGACGAGGTCCGGAACCGCACCGCCGCGCTGACCGGTGCCGACTTCAGCCGCTCCGCCTACGCCGTCCGCGAAGCCGCGCAGTCAGCGGCGCTGCACCTGCCCCCACTGCCGACCACCACCATCGGCTCCTTCCCGCAGACCGGTGAGATCCGCACCGCCCGGGCCCGCGCCAACAAGGGCGCGATCAGCGCCGAACAGTACGGGCTGCTGATGAAGGATGAGATCAAGCGTGTTGTGGAGCTGCAGGAAGAGCTCGGTTTCGACGTCCTGGTTCATGGTGAGCCGGAGCGCAACGACATGGTCCAGTATTTCGCCGAAAACCTCGAGGGCTTCGACGTCACGGTGCACGGCTGGGTCCAGTCCTACGGCTCCCGCTGCACGCGCCCGTCCATCCTGTGGGGCGATGTCACCCGCGGTGCACCGATCACAGTGGACTGGGCCAGCTATGCGCAGTCCCTCACCGGCAAGCCGATGAAGGGGATGCTCACCGGACCGGTCACCATCCTCGCCTGGTCCTTCGTCCGCGACGACCAGCCGCTCGGCGAGACCGCCAACCAGGTGGCGCTGGCCCTGCGCGATGAGATCACGGACCTCGAAGCTGCCGGCATCAAGATCATCCAGGTGGACGAGCCAGCCCTGCGCGAACTCCTGCCGCTGCGCACGGCGGACCAGGCCGCGTACCTGGACTGGTCGGTGAACTCCTTCCGCCTCGCCACCGCGGGCGCCGCGGATGCCACACAGATCCACACGCACCTGTGCTACTCCGAGTTTGGCGCCATCATCGACGCGATCGACGGCCTCGACGCCGACGTCACCTCGATCGAGGCCGCCAGGTCCCGGATGGAGGTTGTGCATGATCTTCAGTCCCATGGCTTCAGCCGCGGCGTCGGCCCGGGTGTGTATGACATCCACTCGCCGCGCGTCCCGGGCGAGCAGGAAGTCACCGAGCTGCTCAGCACCGCCGTCAGGCACGTCCCGTCCCGCCAGCTCTGGGTCAATCCGGACTGCGGCCTGAAAACCCGCGGCTACGCCGAAACCGAAGAATCCCTGCGCAACCTCGTCGCCGCCACCCGCACGGTGCGCGCCGGGCTGCTTGCGGCGGCCAACTAGCCCAGCGCCAGGTACGACGCCGGCCGGTCACCCCGCAAAGGTGACCGGCCGGCGTCGTACGTTTGAAGTTGTGCCCGTGAAGTCAGCTCTCCCAGAGGATCTCATCATCCACGACGCCGTCCTCGTCCGCCGAAGCGACCAGGACTTCGTCGGTGAAATGGTTTCCGAGGGTGAAATCCAGGACGAAGTAGCGCTCCGGCTGGCCGGGGAAAATCCCCACATGGCCCAGTTTCAGGGCCTTGAGGAATACCTCATTGGTCAATTGGCTCTTGTCCGTGATGCCAAAGACCTTCTGCAGGTGTTCGGCCTTAATCGCGTTGCAGTGAAAATGGCGGTATTCCTGCGGGCTGGTTCCGTCTTCATCGAGTTCCTCGGCGATCATGTCGCGGACCTCGT
The DNA here is from genome assembly GCF_040547075.1 of Arthrobacter sp. UYCu512. Lineage (NCBI taxonomy): Bacteria > Bacillati > Actinomycetota > Actinomycetes > Micrococcales > Micrococcaceae > Arthrobacter > Arthrobacter sp. UYCu512. The sequence continues at coordinate 200,751 of NZ_JBEPPA010000002.1, read as the reverse complement.
CCACAAGCTCGGGCAGGAACCGGAGGCGGTAGTCGACCTTGCGCAGGGCCGCTTCATCGAAGTGGTCGTGCGCTTGGACATTTAAGTCAAGCTCCAGGGTTTGACCCGCCAGATCATGCTTGGCGGAGAAATTATGGTCTCTCCCGTGGTTGAGCTCGACTTCTCCGAAATGCTGGCTGGCTACCTTGCTCATACTTTCAACATAGCCCTGAATACCGCTCCGTTCCAGCGTTCGCCCTGCCTTTTTAGCGCAGGATCACCAGCGCGAGGGTTCCTGATCGCCCCGGTCTGGGATGTCCTTGGCATCCCGGGAAACAAACGGATCGTGTTCCACAACGTTGTCAACGTCGGAGATCAGGACGTCATGGGACTCGGCGTTTTCGATCGCCAGGGCCCGTTCCGAGGCGTGCCGTGGCTGCGGCGCCTCGGCCATCAGGGTGTCGACGGCCGCGGTGGATGGCTCGGGGCTTGGCAGGATTTCCGCCGGGACTGCCGTCCCGGCCGGGGCGCCGCGGCGGCGCAGCAGCTGCATCCAGCGCGGTGTATTGCCGAGGATCCCGTTCTCGGCGAGTTCTTCCACTTCCAGGCCGTAGAAGTCACCGATGTGGTCTACCAGTTGGGCGCGGCGGGCCCTGTCGTAGGCCCGGCGCTCACGGCTGAAGGCGATGAACGTGGACCAGCAAATCAGCAGCATCACCACGCTGAAAGGCAGCGCGATGATAATCGCCGCGGTCTGCAGGGCCACCAGCCCGCCGGAGATCAGCAGGGAGATGGCCAGGACCGCTGTGATCAGGACAAAGAAGGTCCTGATGCGTTTCTTCGGGTTGACCTGGCCGCCGGTGGCGATCATGCCCATCACCAGGGCCCCGGAGTCCGAGGAGGTGATAAAGAAAATGGCGATCAGCAGGATGACGCCCACAGTCAGGACCGGAGTGCCGGGGATGAAGTCGAGCATGCTGAACAGGGCGCTGGAGACATTGACACTGCCGTCGGACTCCAGGAGTGTGCCGTTGCCGCCGAGTTCGACAGCGAGGGCTGTGCCGCCAAGGACGCTGAACCAGAGGATGCCGATCAGGGTCGGGACCAGGATGACGCCGGCAACAAACTGGCGGACCGTGCGGCCCTTGGAAATCCGGGCAATGAAAATACCAACAAAGGGGGCCCAGGAAATCCACCAGCCCCAGTAGAACGAGGTCCAGGAGGCTTGCCATGCTTCGCCGGCAGCACCGGTGAAGGCATTGACGTTAAAGGAGAGCGAAACGAAGTTCTGGACGTAGGCGCCCATGGACTGGACAAATTCGCGCAGCAGGAAGGTCGACGGGCCAAAGACCAGCAGGTAGACCACCAGCAGGCCGGCGAGCACGAGGTTGATGCTGGAGAGCCATTTCATGCCCTTGGTCAGTCCGGAGAGGACGGAGAGCAGGACGAAGAAGGAAATGATGATGATAATAACGATTTCGGAGCCACGGCTGGCTTCCACCAGGTTGATGCTTTCCAGCCCGGCGCTGATCTGCAGCACACCCAGGCCCAAGGAGGTCGCCACGCCGAACAGGGTGCCCACCAAGGCGACAACGTCGATGGCGTTTCCCCACGAACCCTGCACCCGCTTGCCCAGCAGCGGTTCAAGGGCCCAGCGGATGGACACGGGCCGTTTGCGGCGGTGGATCGCGTAGGCGAGGGCAAGTCCGATCACCACGTAGATGGACCAGGCGTGGACCCCCCAATGCAGGTACGTCTGGCTGAGCGCTTGCTGGGCCAGTTCCGAGGGGGTACCGCTCACCCCGGGCCGGGGATTGGCGAAGTGGCTCAGCGGTTCGCTGACACCATAAAAAACCAGGCCGATGCCCATGCCGGCTGCGAACAGAAGCGCAAACCAGGCCAGCAGGGAAAACTCGGGTTCGTCGTCGTCGTGGCCGAGCTTGATGTCGCCAAAACGGCTGAAGCCAAGGAAGAGGCTAAAGGCAACAAAGAAGCTGGTAATCAGGACGTAGTACCAGTTGAAGGAGTTCACGATGTTTGACTGGATGGTGCTGAACATTGCTTCGGCGGTCTTGGGAGCCAGCAGTGCAAATGCCGCGAAAACGGTCACCAGCACTGCAGCGGGCCAGAAGACCCACCGTTCTACGATTCGGGGTCTAGTATTTTCGGCCATCCTTCTAGCCTAACTGCCTGAGAGCCGGCTGGGAGCAGGGATTCCTGGCAGCTAGGGTGCGGACACCGTTGCCGGCGGCAACGTCCGGGTACATTTATGACATGCAACCCGCAGCCGCCGCCGTCGCCCGCGCCCGTGAAATTTTTGACAGCGGAGCCACGCGTCCGTTGGCCTGGCGGCTTGAAAGGCTCGCCGGATTGCGCCGGATGCTGGCCGATCACAGCGACGATTTTGCCGAAGCGCTGGGCAGCGATCTGGGCAAACACGCGACCGAGTCGCTGCTGGCGGAAGTCGGATTTGTCACAGCAGAAGCCGCGCATCTGGAAAAAAACCTCAAAGGATGGCTGCGGCCGCGTGCCGTCGCCGTGCCGCTTGCGGTCCGGCCCGCCAAAGCCTGGACCGAGCTGACCCCGCTCGGCGTGGTGCTGGTGATCGGGCCGTGGAACTACCCGCTGCAGTTGCTGCTGGCGCCGCTGGCCGGTGCGCTCGCCGCCGGCAACACAGCCGTGCTGAAACCCAGCGAGCAGGCGCCCGCGACCTCGGCGGCCCTGGCCCGGTGGATACCCGAATATTTGGCCGGGGCGGTGCAGGTGGTGGAAGGCGGAATCCCGGAAACCACTGCGCTGTTGGCTGCGCAGGTTGACCATATTTTCTTCACCGGCGGGGAAACGGCCGCCAAAGTGGTGCTGCGCGCGGCGGCGGAGAACCTGACACCGGTAACCCTGGAGCTCGGCGGCAAGTCACCGGCCTATGTGGACGCCTCCACGGACCTGGCCGGGGCGGCCAAGCGGATCGCCTGGGGGAAGTTCATAAATGCCGGGCAGACCTGTGTGGCGCCCGACTATGTCCTGGCCACCAAGGACGTGTTGGTGCCGCTGGAGCGAGAGCTGGTTAAGGCAATCGGCGAGCTCTTCGGGCCGGATGCTTCCCGCAGCGACTCCTACGGCCGGATCGTCAACGATCAGCACTTCGCGCGCCTCGCGGCCCTCGCCGACGGCAGCACAGTCGTCCACGGCGGCCAACGGAACGCCGCGACCCGGTACTTCGCCCCGACCCTGCTTCGGCCCGCTCCCGGGGACGCCCTGATGGGGGAGGAGATCTTCGGTCCGCTGCTGCCGCTGGTTCCCGTCGCCGGGCGGGAGGAAGCCATCCGGAGAATCAACGACGGCGCCAAGCCGCTGGCGCTGTACGTGTTCAGCGGCGACGAGGGCACCCGCCGGGCATTCGCGGACCAGACATCGTCGGGGGCGCTGTGCTTCGACGTCCCCGCGGCGCACCTGATGGTTCCGGGGCTGCCGTTCGGCGGCGTCGGCGCCAGCGGGATGGGCGCGTATCACGGGGAGTATTCACTGCGGACCTTTTCACACGAGCGGGCAACCCTGGCCAAGCCGCTGCGGCCGGACACGCTGGAACTGATTTATCCGCCCTACAACAAAACCAAACGCTGGGTCGTCAGCACGCTGGTGGCACCCGTTGGCAAGCGGTTCCGCAAGAACTGACTCACCCGTTGCCGGTGACGGCACGCTGGACGGACGGTGAATTGAACGTTTCGCCCAATAGCTCGACAAACAGCTGCACCTGGGCTGTCTGCTTTTCATTGATCAGCAGGGCAAAAACGTTGCGGGCCAGCCGGATCTCCGGAACGTCCAGCACCACCACACCGGCCGGGCGGTGCAGCAGGGCCAGTTCGGGAACCAGCGCAGCCCCCAGCCCGGCCGCGGCCATCTCCAGGCTGGCATGGAAGTCATCGCTGTACGCCACCACCCGGGGGTGCAGGTTGCAGCTGGCGAAGAGGCGCTCGATCACCGTGGCGTCGGATGTGCCGGGATGATGCACAATCCAGGGCATGTCCGAGAGGTGGTCGGCCGCGATCTTCGAATCCGTGCCGATGCCCCAGGCGGCCGGCAGCACCACCCGGAAGTTGTCATCGCCGATCCACTGCCGGTTGACGGTGTGCGGCCAGGCGAGGCCCGACTGCCCCACCTGGTACACCAAGGCGACGTCGAGTTCGCCGCCGGTGCGCAGGCCCTGGATGGTCTGGGCCGGCTCAGCGACGGAGACCCGCAGGTCGATGCCAAGCTTCTTCCAGGCCGGGTTCGCCAGGATCCGGGGCAGCACATAGGTGGCCAGGCTGGGGAAGATGCCCAGCCTGAGTTCCTGCCGGGTGGTGTCACCGGTGCGGGAGGCCGCCGCCATCAGCGCCTCGATGTCGGTGAGCACCTTGGCCGCGTGCCGGGTCATAACCTGGGCGGCCTCGGTGGGGTGGATGCTGCGGGCCGAGCGCTGGAACAGTTCGACGCCGGTGTCACGCTCCAGGGCGGACATCTGCTGGGAAACGGCCGACGCCGTGTACCCGAGGCGCGTGGCGGCGGCCGCGAAGGACCCGAGCCGGGTCACTTCGACCAGGGTCCGCAGATGGACGGGGTTAATCAAGGGGTGCCCTTCTCGGATTCCGGTGAGGCGGGACCGCAATCCCGCTTCATTCTGGCACATTGGTTTCAAGCAGAAAGCTGGGGAACCGCACACATCCGCGGGCGCCTCGGCGACGAATTGCCCGTAAGAAGTTTAACCAGGACGATCCAGGCAATGGATAGAGCAGCCAACAGGAGCAAATCAGTGTCAGATGCAGCAGGGATTCCGCAAGGCCGGCGGATCGCCGTGATTGGCAGCGGCGTGGCGGGGCTGACCGCCGCGTACGTCCTGAACCGTGAGGACTCTGTCACCGTCTTCGAAGCCGATTCCCGGCTGGGCGGCCACGCCCACACCCACGACGTGCCGCAGGACGGTGGGCCGGTGCTGGGCATCGACACCGGCTTTATCGTTCACAACGAACGCACCTACCCCACGTTGCTCCGGCTCTTCGCGGAGCTGGGCGTTGAAACCCAGGACTCCGAAATGTCCATGTCCGTCCGCTGCGACGGCTGCGGTCTGGAATACGCCGGTGCCCGGGCCAAGGGCCGCGGGATCCTTCCGGGGCCTGCCACCTTGCTGCGCGGACGATACCTGCTGATGCTGCTGGAGGTGATGCGCTTCTACCGGAAGGCCCGCGCCCTGCTCGCCGAGACGGATCCGGCCGGTACCGACATCACGCTGGCGGAGTTCCTGGCCCGGGAGAAGTTCAGCCGCTACTTCATCTCGCACTTTATGACCCCGATCGTGAGCGCCGTCTGGTCCTGCGACCCGGCCACGGCGCTCGCGTACCCGGCCCGCTACCTCTTTACCTTCCTCGGCCACCACGGCCTGCTCGGAGTATCCGGTTCACCGCAGTGGCGCACCGTCACCGGCGGCTCACGCTCCTACGTGGACAAGCTTGCGGCCACGCTGGACGATATCCGGCTCGCCAGCCCGGTCACCGGCGTGCGCCGGCACGCGGACGGCGTGGAACTAACGACCGGAAACGCCGACGCCGGCTTCCGCACCGAAAACTTCGACGCCGTGGTGATCGCCACCCACCCGGCCCAGGCGCTGGGCATGCTCACCGACGCCTCGCCCGCGGAGCAGGCCGCGCTCGGCGGCATGCCGTACTCGGTCAACCACACCGTCTTCCACCGCGATGCCGCCGTGCTGCCCGCCAGTGACAATGCCAAGGCGTCCTGGAACTACCGGCTGCCCGCCTGTGACGCCCGCCCGGACAAGGTCCTGGTCAGCTACGACATGACCCGGCTGCAGCGGCTGGACACCGCCGACGGCGGACGCTACATCGTCAGCCTCGGCGAGTCCGAGCTGATTGCCGACCATACGGTGCTTGACCGGATGGTCTACGAGCACCCGCAGTACACACCCGAATCGCTCCGGGCCCAGCGGCAGATCCTGGCCCTCGGGGACGCGCGGCTGGCCTTCGCCGGCGCCTACCACGGCTGGGGATTCCACGAAGACGGCGCCCTTTCCGGGGTCCGGGCCGCGGAACGGCTCGGTCGCAGCTGGGACGTCCCCGCCGTGGCCCTGAACGCGGAGTACCGCGCCGTCGCGATCGATCCGGACCTGCAAAGCGCCGCCGCGGAGGGCTTATGAGCGCCGCGGCGGCCATCTACCGCACCTCGATCGCGCATGTGCGGCGCACCCCGCTGAAGAACGCTTTCACGTACCGCAGCTACAGCTGGTATGTCGACGTCGACCGGCTGCCCAGGGTGCCCCGGCTGCTGCGTCCGCTGGCCGATTTTCGTGTCGCGGACCACCTGGGTGACCCGGAGGGCACGCTGCGCGGGAACGTGGAGGCGTTCCTGGCCACCCGCGGGGTCACCCTGGACGGCGGCCGGATCACGATGCTTGCCAGTGCCCGGGTATTCGGGCACGTGTTTAATCCGCTGAGCCTGTTCTGGTGCCACGACGCTGCCGGGGAACTGCGCTGCGTTGTCGCGGAGGTCCATAACACCTACGGTGAACGGCACTGCTACCTGCTGGAGACGGACGACGCCGGCCGGGCCAGCGTGCCGAAGGCCTTTTACGTTTCACCGTTCAACGACGTCGACGGCGAGTACCGGATGAAACTGCCGGAACCCGGCGCACGGCTCGCCGTCTCGATAGTGCTGGAACGCGAAGGGCACCGGCCTTTTATCGCCAGCATGGACGGTGAACGGCACGACGCCACGGTGCGGACGATCCTCGCCACGGCGCTCGCCGTCCCGCTTGCGCCGCTGCGCGTCTCGGCGCAGATCCGCTGGCAGGGAATCAAACTTTGGGCACGCCGGCTGCCCCTTATCAAACGACCGCACCACCCTTCCCAGGAGGCAGTACAGTGACAATGACCGAAGCGACCGGATCGGGCGCGGCGCGCCGCGAGAATGAGGCCGCAGCCCCTTACACCGTTCCGCAGCCTCCGGCGGTGGTTGACGCCGCCATCTGGCCCAGCATCGCCACCGTCCCCTCAAGCCTGAAGGCGCGGCTGGCCGGCCGCGCTGCTGACGCCATCTTCAAAGCCGCGGTCCGCCGGCTCCCGCTGGAGGTCCGCTATCCGGACGGGACCGTCCTGGGCAAGGCAGCCACGCCGGGCCACCGCTACCCGGTTATGACCATGAACCGTCCCCAGGCCTTTGCGGCCCGGCTCGGCGACGGCGGATTGATCGGCCTGGGCGAGTCCTTTATGGCCGGCGATTGGGACGCTGACAATCTGACAGCCGTGATGGAGGTTTTTGCCGCCCGCGTCGGGACCCTCGTGCCGGAGCCGCTGCAGAAACTGCGTGCGTTCTACCTGCCGCGCCAGCCGCGCAAGGAACGCAACACCGAGCAGAACACCCGCTCGAACATCTCCCGGCACTATGACCTTTCCAACGAACTGTTTTCCACGTTCCTGGACGAGACCATGACCTACTCCAGTGCGCTGTTCCCGGAGCCCGGCGAGGCCCTCAAAAGCGTGGCCTGGGACGGTTTTGCCGCGGCGCAGCAGGCCAAGATCGACCGCCTGCTGGACAAGGCCGGCGTCGGGGCGGGCACCCGGGTGCTGGAAATCGGCACCGGCTGGGGCGAGCTCGCCCTCCGGGCAGCACAGCGCGGGGCCACCGTTTACTCCGTCACCCTCTCCAGCGAGCAGCAGGAACTTGCCCGCAAGCGGGTCGCCGACGCGGGGTACGCCGACGCCGTCACAATCGAACTGAAGGACTACCGCGCGGTTGAAGGCGAGTACGACGCCGTCGTCTCCGTGGAGATGATCGAAGCCGTGGGCTTCGAATACTGGGCTACGTATTTTCAGACGATCGAGCGTCTCCTGGCCCCGGGCGGAAAGGTCGCCATCCAGGCCATCACCATCGCCCACGACCGGCTGATGGCCACCCGCACCAGCTACACCTGGGTGCACAAGTACATCTTCCCCGGCGGCGTCATTCCCTCGGTGCGCGCCATCGAGGACACCACGGCCAAGCAGACGGGACTGCGCGTGCGCGAACGCCTGGCCATGGGGGAGCACTACGCCCAGTCGCTCAGGCTCTGGGAAGAGCGCTTTATGGCCCGCTCCGCCGAGGTCCGGGCGCTGGGCTTCGATGAGATCTTCCAGCGTATGTGGCTGTTCTACCTCTGCTACTCCCGGGCAGGCTTCGAAACCGGCTACCTCGACGTGCAGCAGATCGTGCTGGACCGTCGGACAGTGGGCGAGTCGAACAACGGATCCGCCGAATGACGGCGCCGCTGGCCACAATGGTCGAGGAGGTCCTGCGGCCGCTTGCCGGCGGGGAGCTCCCCGTCCGGCTCGTCGCCTGGGACGGCAGCGAGGCCGGTCCGGCCGGCGCCCCGGTGGTCCGGCTCAACTCCCCGGATGCCATCCGGCGCCTGCTCTGGGCGCCGGGGGAGCTGGGCGCCGCGCAGGCATATGTCACCGGTGAGCTGGATCTCGACGACGACCTGAACAGCACCCTCGAGCACCTCTGGAAGGTGGTACGGGACCGGGGCCTCGCCGGTATCCGCCCCACGCCGGCGGTGCTGGCCGGCGTCGCACGGATTGCCCGCGCCGCCGGGGCTCTCGGCGCGCCGCCGCCGCCGCCGGCCAGCCAGGCCAGGGTCAAGGGACGGCTGCACAGCCTCCTCCGGGACCGTGCCGCGATCAGCCACCACTACGACCTCAGCAACGATTTCTATGCGCTGATCCTGGACCCGCAGATGGCCTACTCCAGCGGCTACTGGACGGATCGGGCAGCGGACGGCAGTTCGTCCCCGAACTACGGGCTGGAAGACGCCCAGCGGGACAAGCTGGACCTGGTCTGCCGCAAGATCGGGCTCAAGGCGGGGATGCGGATGCTGGACGTTGGCTGCGGCTGGGGCTCGCTGAGCCTGCATGCGGCGCAGTACTACGGCGTCGACGTCGTCGGCGTCACCCTCTCCGTGCAGCAGAAGGCGTTCATCGACGCCCGGATCAAGGAACGCGGCCTTGAGGGGCGCGTTGAGATCCGGGTCCAGGATTACCGGGAAATCCCGGACGGACCGTTCGACGCCGTCGCCTCCCTGGAAATGGGCGAACATGTTGGCCAGCAGAATTACCCCGTCTACGCCGCCGCCCTGTTTAATAACCTCGCCCCTGGTGGCCGGGTGCTGGTCCAGCAAATGTCCCGGCGGGGCAAGCATCCCGGCGGGGGTCCTTTTATCGAGTCCTTTATTGCCCCGGACATGCACATGCGTCCGGTCGGGGACACGCTGGGCTTCCTGGAAGACGCTGGCCTGGAGGTCGAGGGCGTGCAGGGCATGCGCCGTGACTATGTCCGGACCCTCGAGGCCTGGTACGCGCGGTTCGAGGAGAACCACGCGGCCGCCGTCGAAATGATGGGGGCGGAAGTCGCCCGGGTCTGGCGGCTGTACTTGGTCGGCGCACTGCGCAGCTTTGCCGAACGCCGGATGGGCGTGGAGCAGATTCTCTGCAGCAGGCCGGAGACCGGCAGGTAACAGCAACTCTGAGTCGCCGTACGCCGGCGAAGGCGGGCACCCGGTGGGTGTCCGCCTTCTTAGTGTTTCCGGACACCACGACGGGTGCTTAACGCCACGCAGGGACCCGGTCCCCGGCTCCCGCGACACGCCGTCCACCCCACGACACGCAGGGAGTTAATTGTGCAAAGGTACTCCACAGCCTGTGGATTTCGTCCGTCAAAACGGCGGAATTCCGGACATTTTGAGCCACCCTGCCTGTGGACTGATGGTGCATTAAATGACATACTTGTAATACATCATCTTGGGGTCCACATCGGGCTCTTGCACAACATGTAGTATCGACATACAGTTCCAGCGGAGCAGCAGTGCTCGCCAGGCAAGACCAGTAACGGATCAGGATTCCTGTCCCGGACCGGCCCGCCCGGACCACTGGCACCAGAGCCTCAGCTCACCAGCAACAGCCTCTGCGCAGCACGCAGTTCGCCGTGGATTACGCAGTACCAAAGACTTCAACAAAGGGGACAGGGACCATGACCGTTACGGTTTACACGAAACCGGCCTGTGTTCAGTGCAACGCGACATACCGCGCGCTGGATAAGAAGGGCATCACCTACCAGAGCGTCGACATCTCCCAGGATGCGGATGCCCTCGAGCGCCTGAAAGGCCTCGGCTACATGCAGGCCCCGGTTGTCGTCACGGACCAGGACCACTGGTCCGGTTTCCGCCCCGACAAGATCGAAGAACTGGCGCAGGCGTACGCCGTCGCCGTCGCCTAAAACGCTTGACACGAAATCACGTTCGATGAGGTGACACCCATGGCACCAGTGGCAACGGCAACGGCCCACACTTCGCCGGCGGCAGACGGCCGGAACCCGGCTACGGTCCGGAGCACTGCCAGTCACCTCATCTACTTCTCCTCCAGTTCGGAAAACACCGCCCGCTTCGTCGGGAAGCTGGGCATCGACGCCGCCCGGATTCCGCTCCATGCGCGGGAACCGGCGCTGGTGGCCACCGAGCCCTTTGTATTGGTGCTCCCGACTTACGGCGGCACCGGGGGAGAAGGTTCCGTTCCGAAGCAGGTCATCCGCTTCCTGAACGATCCGCGCAACCGGGAAGAAATCCGGGGCGTGATCGGGGCAGGCAACACGAACTTTGGGGACAACTACTGCATGGCCGGCGACATTATTGCCGCGAAATGCCAGGTCCCGCACTTATATCGATTTGAACTTATGGGGACGCCGGAAGACGTCAGCCGGGTTCACCAAGGATTGGAAGAATTTTGGACACGACTGTCGCAGACACCGAAGTGACCGGGCCGGGCTCCCTCGGCTCAGCCGAGAAGACCAGCTCCGCCGTCGAGAAGCACACCGTTCCCGGCGAGAAGCCGGCCATGCCGGCCGCTTTCCAGGGCCTGGGCTACCACGAGCTCAACGCGATGCTGAACCTCTACGGCCCGAACGGGGAGATCCAGTTCGAGGCCGACCGCGAGGCTGCCCACCAGTACTTCCTGCAGCACGTGAACAACAACACCGTTTTCTTCCACGACCTTGAGGAAAAGCTCGACTACCTCGTGAAGAACGAGTACTACGAGCGCGAAACCCTCGACCAGTACACGATGAACTTCATCCGCGAGCTCTACAACCGCGCGTACAAAAAGAAGTTCCGCTTCGAGACCTTCCTCGGCGCGTTCAAGTTCTACACCTCCTACACGCTCAAGACGTTCGACGGAAAGCGTTTTCTGGAGCGCTACGAGGACCGCGTCTGCATGGTGGCCCTGCACCTGGCCCGCGGCGACGAGCAGCTCGCGCTGCAGATGGTCGACGAAATCATCGAAGGCCGCTTCCAGCCGGCCACCCCCACGTTCCTGAACGCCGGCAAGCGCCAGCGCGGCGAGCTGGTCTCCTGCTTCCTGCTCCGCATCGAAGACAACATGGAGTCGATCGGCCGTTCCATCAACTCCGCCCTGCAGCTCTCCAAGCGCGGTGGCGGCGTGGCGTTCGCGCTGACCAACATCCGTGAGGTCGGCGCGCCGATCAAGCAGATCGAGAACCAGTCCTCCGGCGTCATCCCCGTGATGAAGCTCCTCGAGGACAGCTTCTCCTACGCCAACCAGCTCGGTGCCCGCCAGGGTGCCGGCGCGGTGTACCTGCACGCCCACCACCCGGACATCTACCGTTTCCTGGACACCAAACGGGAGAATGCGGATGAGAAGATCCGGATCAAGACCCTCTCGCTCGGCGTCGTGATCCCGGACATCACCTTCGAGCTGGCCAAGAAGGACGAGGACATGTACTTGTTCTCGCCGTACGACGTCGAAAGGGTCTACGGCATGCCGTTCTCCGACGTCTCGGTCACCGAGAAGTACTACGAGATGGTTGACGATTCCCGGATCAAAAAGACCAAGATCAAGGCGCGCGAGTTCTTCCAGACCCTCGCCGAGATCCAGTTCGAATCCGGTTACCCGTACATCATGTTCGAGGACACCGTGAACCGGGAAAACCCGATTGACGGCAAGATCATCATGTCCAACCTGTGCTCGGAGATCCTCCAGGTCTCCCAGCCCACCACGTACAACGACGACCTGTCCTACGAGACCACCGGCAAGGACATTTCCTGCAACCTGGGTTCGCTGAACATCGCCAAGGCGATGGACTCGCCGGACTTCGGTCTGACCATCGAAACGGCCATCCGGTCCCTCTCGGCCGTCTCGGACATGTCCAACATCACCTCGGTCCCCTCGATCGCCCGCGGCAACGACCAGAGCCACGCAATTGGCCTGGGCCAGATGAACCTGCACGGATACCTGGCCCGCGAGCGGGTCCACTACGGCTCCGAAGAGGGCATCGACTTCACCAACATCTACTTCTACTCGGTGGTGTTCCACGCCGTCCGGGCCTCCAACCGGCTGGCCATCCAGACCGGCCAGACCTTCGGCGGCTTCGAGAAGTCCAAGTACGCCTCCGGCGAGTTCTTCGACAAGTACACGAACCAGGAATGGGTCCCGCAGACGGCCAAGGTTGCCGAGCTGTTCCAGAACATCCACATCCCCACCCAGGATGACTGGCGCGAGCTGAAGGCGTCCGTCATGGAGCACGGCATCTACAACCAGAACCTGCAGGCTGTCCCGCCGACCGGCTCGATCTCCTACATCAACAACTCCACCTCCTCGATCCACCCGGTGGCGTCCAAGATCGAGATCCGCAAGGAAGGCAAGCTGGGCCGCGTGTACTACCCGGCGCCGTACCTGACGAACGACAACCTGGAGTATTACCAGGACGCGTATGAGATCGGCTACGAGAAGGTCATCGACACCTACGCCGCTGCCACGCAGCACGTGGACCAGGGCCTGTCCCTGACGCTGTTCTTCAAGGACACCGCCACCACCCGCGACATCAACCGGGCCCAGATCTACGCCTGGAAGAAGGGCATCAAGACCATCTACTACATCCGTCTCCGCCAGCTCGCGCTGGAAGGGACTGAGGTGGAAAATTGTGTCTCGTGTATGTTGTAATCAACTGAAATAGGTTGATTTGCTTTAGGGATGAAATGATGGAACCGACGACGGCGACGGGCGGCTTGGTCTACGGCATCCGGCTTAGGCGGGAGGTCGAGTACCGCTATGTCGGTATCACGACTAAGACGGCCAGTCGTCGTTTCCATCAGCACCTGCGCGTTGCCGCTGAAGGGCGAAAGACGCCCCTCTACGATTGGCTCCGAAAGCATGATCCGGCTGATCTCATTGCAGATGAATTGGACTGGATTGAAGGCCTGCCGGAGCTCGGCCGGGCCGAGATCGAGTGGATCAGTTATCTGCGGCGTGAGGGAGACCGTCTCCTGAATCTCTCCGACGGCGGTCTGGGTCCCACGGGAGTTGTGTGGACTGAGGAGATGCGGGAAGCCGCAAGTATCCGTGGCACGGGTCGGAAGGGGCTGAGCCGGCCCGGGCCGGAGAACCCCTTCTACGGTGGCAGGCACAGCCTGGAGCAACGCGGGAAGTGGTCTCAGGACCGCAAGGGAACCTACTCCGGTGCGGACAATCCCAACTTTGGTAAGTTCGGAGCGGAGCACCCGGGCTTTGGCCATACGATGAGTGAGGAATCACGGAGGGCTCTTTCCGACGCCAGGAAGGGGCCGGGGAATCCTAACTTTGGCAAGAAGCTAAGCGCGGAAACCCGGGCGAAGCTGTCAGCCGCTCAAAAAGGCAAGCCCAAGCCTGCCAGCCAGCGCAGCGCACACACCAGACATCACACCAACAAAGGCATCGAGAACGCCGAGTGCAGCTATTGCATCGAGGACTCAGCCAAACCCAGTTTCTCTGCAGAAAGCGAGTCGGAGTCATGACAGCAAAAGTAAAGCTTCTCACCCATGTTGATGCGATCAACTGGAACCGCATCCAAGACGAGAAGGACGTTGACGTCTGGAACCGCCTGGTCAACAACTTCTGGCTTCCGGAGAAGATCCCGCTGTCTAACGACGTGCAGTCGTGGGCGACGCTGACGCCCGACGAGCAGCAGCTCACCATGCGCGTGTTCACCGGCCTGACCCTGCTGGACACCATCCAGGGCACCGTCGGCGCCGTCTCCCTCATCCCGGACGCGATCACCCCGCATGAAGAAGCCGTATACACGAACATCGCGTTTATGGAGTCCGTGCACGCCAAGAGCTACTCCTCCATCTTCTCCACGCTGGCCTCCACCAAAGAGATCGATGAGGCGTTCCGCTGGTCCACCGAAAACGTGAACCTGCAGAAAAAGGCGCAGATCGTTATGGACTACTACCAGGGCGACGATCCCCTCAAGCGCAAGGTGGCCTCCACGCTGCTGGAGAGCTTCCTGTTCTACTCCGGCTTCTACCTGCCGATGTACTGGTCCTCACGGGCCAAGCTGACGAACACGGCCGACCTGATCCGCCTGATCATCCGCGACGAGGCCGTGCACGGCTACTACATCGGCTACAAGTTCCAGAAGGGCCTCGAAGGCGCCTCCGAGGAGCGCAAGCAGGAGATCAAGGACTACACCTTTGAGCTGCTGTTCGAGCTGTACGAGAACGAGGTCCAGTACACGCACGACCTCTACGACTCCGTCGGCCTGGCCGAGGACGTCAAGAAGTTCCTGCACTACAACGCCAACAAGGCCCTGATGAACCTGGGCTACGAGGCCATGTTCCCGGCCTCGGTGACGGACGTGAACCCGGCCATCCTGTCGGCGCTGTCACCGAATGCTGACGAGAACCACGACTTCTTCTCGGGGTCGGGGTCTTCTTACGTCATTGGCAAGGCTGTTAATACTGAGGATGACGACTGGGACTTCTAGTCTTCTTCTCTCCTTCGGCGGGGATGCGGCAGATGTACATCTGATGCTCTCGGATGTACATTTGTTGCATGTCGACCATCAACATCACGGACGCGCGATCACACTTGCCGGAGCTCATCGAGAAGGCCGAGTCTGAGCCGGTATTTATCGAACGCCGCGGACATCGGGCGGCGGTTCTAGTATCGCCTGAGCGATATGAGCAGATGCTTGATGCTTTGGAAGAAGTCGAGGACATTGCGGCGTTTGATGCCGCAATGGCGGAAGAAGGCGAGAACATTCCCTGGGTACAAGTGAAGGCGGATCTGGGCTGGGCATGAGCCCCTACCGGATTGAGCTTAGACCTGCCGCCATCCGCGCACTGAGAAAAATTCATCCCGAGGATAAAGAACGCATTCAAGGTGCGATCGCGCTGCTAGGCCAAGACCCACGGCCGCCCAAAGCAATTGCTTTGAGCGGCCGTCCCGGGTATCGGGTCCGTGTCGGCGACTACCGGATCATCTACACCATCCAGGACGACGTGCTCTTGGTAGTGGTCGTAAACCTCGGGCACCGTCGGGACGTCTACCAGAAGTGACTTCCGGCGACGTGCAGGCGACCTTCGCTACGCGGTAGCTCGGCGGTTGATGCGTGCGCGCTCCGCACCACGGATGATCAGTTCGCCTGCCGCTCCAATCCCCAGCAGCATCAAAAGATTCCCATTCCTGGCGGAACTCGCCGCAATATACGTGTTCTGCGCGGCAGTGACAGCGGCGATGTCATTGGCGTACCAACCGTTGACAACAGTCTGCTGCGGTGCGCCCTTTGTCTCGCCGTTGTTCATGGTGTTCTTAAGATCGGCTGCGCTGAGCCCGGACTTCCAATCGGAAGGGCTGCTGCCACTCTGAAAGGCCGGGTTGTTGACGATCCATGTGATGATCATCAGCAGACCCAGCAGCGCCCCCAAAATGATCCGGGCGCCGTTGGCCGACCGGAGCTTCGCTAACTTCAGCCTCTTGGACTTTAGCTGCGGTTCGTGGTCCGGAGTCGGCGGTACCTCCGGCATCGCGTTTCCAGTGGATGTTTCGTAAGTAGTCATTTCCCCATTTTTTCGTGTTGTTTGTTGCGACCGCCTGACGGCGGAAACTCCGGTGCGGTTAGCCACGGGCCTCCGCAAACCGCGGGGCCATCGACTCCATTTGCTCCATGACCAGCTTGATGGCCTCGGGCTGCTTGTCCGGCGGGTAGCCGAAACGGACCAGGAGCCGTTTGATCGAGGAGCGCAGCTTGGCCCGGACGTCGTCGCGGACGGTCCAGTCAGTCCGGACGTCACGGCGCATCACCGACACCAGCTCGCGGGCGATGTCGGCCAGGATGCCTTCGCCCTGTACCTCCACCGCCGACTCATTTGAAGCCACGGCATCATAGAAGGCCAGTTCGTCCGAGTTCAGCGGGGGAGTGAAGTGCGCGCCGCGGTTGGCTTCGGCTGCCACTTCACGGGCCAGTTCCACCAGTTCCGCAATGACCTCCGCCGACGTCAACTGCTGGTTGGTGTACTTCTTCATTAGCTCGGTGATGCGTTCGGAGAACGCCCGCTGCCGGATGACGTTGGTCCGCGTCGTGGCAACGGTCTCATCAGAAATCAGTTTGCGCAGTGCCTCGATGGCCAGCTGCGGGTTCCGCGCCTGCTGGGTTTTGGCGATGAACTCCGGTGTCAGGTCATCCAATGACGGCTTCGGCATGCCGGCAGCCTCGTAGATGTCGAGGACCTCGCCGGACGAAGTGGCCGAGGCAATCAGTTCGCCCAGCAGCCGCTGGATGTCCTCAGGCACCGGCTCGCCAGAGGCCTGCCGGTCGGCGGCGTCGTACTTCGCCATCCAGACCCGGATCTCCTCGTAAACCTGGATCTCCGGGCGCAGCTCGGCCAGCGTCTCCGACCCTGAGCACAGAGCCCAAGCTCTGGACAGCTGGCTGGAGAACCTGCGGTACCGGGCGGCGATCGACTCCTCGCCGTCGGCTGGTTGGTTACCGGGTGTGCCCGGGTTGCGCAGATAGCTCACCGCGCCGGTCACGGCATTCAGAAACGCCTTGTTGCCGCCCTTCATCAGCACCGCCTTCCAGTCGTACCCGGCGAGCAGGGCACGCAGCGAATCTACGATCGACACCGTCAGGCCGACAGCCTCATCGATGTTCTTCCCTACCGGCTTCTTGTCCTGGTCCGAGCGCGTGTACTCGCCTAGCGCCTTGGCCAGGTTCTCCGCCAGCGGCGCATACGCCACCAGCAGCCCGTCATCCTTGCCGCGGAATGTGCGGTTCACCCGGGCCAGGGTCTGCATGAGCAGCGCGCCCTTCAGCGGCCGGTCCAGATACAGGGTGTGCAGGGGAGGGGAGTCGTAGCCGGTGAGCATCATGTCCTTGACGATCACCAGCTCCAGCTCGTCATCCACGTCTTTGAGACGCTCCTTGATCTGGGCGTTCATCGAGTCGCGGCGCACATGGTCCGAGACCGGCGGCCCATCGGTCGCATTGCCCGAGTACACCACCTTGATCTTGCCCTTGCCTAGGTCATCCGAGTGCCAGTCCGGCCGCAGTTCCACGATCGCGGTGTACAGCTTCGCGCAGATTTCCCGCGTGCCGCCGACGATCATGGCCTTGCCCGGCGCCTCGATGAACTTGTGCATCCGGGCGCTGCGGTTCTCCCAGTGCGCCACCAGGTCGGCGGCCAGCGCGGCGATCCGCTGCGGCGCGCCGTAGACGGCGTTCACGACGGCGACGCTCGCCTCGATCCGCGCCCGCTCGGTGTCGTCCAGGCCCAGGGTCGCCTCGTCGGCGGCCCGGTCCAGGATTTCTTCCGTGACCTCCGAGGCCAGCCCCACTTTGATCAACCGGGGCTCGAAGTACACGGGGACGGTGGCGCCGTCCTCCACGGCCCGGGAGAGGTCATAGACGTCGATGTAGTCGCCGAAGACGTCCTGAGTGTTGCGATCATCGAAGGAAATCGGGGTGCCGGTAAAGGCGATGAGCGTCGCGTGCGGCAGGGCGTCGCGCAGGTGCCGGGCGTAGCCGTCGAGGTCGTCGTAGTGGCTGCGGTGCGCCTCGTCCACCACCACGATGATGTTGCGCCGGTCGGACAGCAGCGGGTGGTCGGTGCCGGCATCCTTTTCGGCCTTGCTGCGGCCGAACTTCTGCAGCGTGGTGAAGTAGATGCCGCCGGTGGTGCGGTTGGAGAGTTCCTCGCGCAGCTCGGAGCGCTTCTTGATCTGCTTGGGCGACTCGGCCAGCAGGAGGCTACGTGAGAAGCCCTCGAACAGTTGCCCGTCGAGTTCGTTGCGGTCCGTGATGACGACGACGGTGGGGTTCTTCAGCCGGGGGTGCCGGGCCACCAAGTTGGTGTAGAGCTCCATCTCCATCGACTTGCCCGAGCCCTGCGTGTGCCAGACGACGCCGGCCTTGCCATTGCTCTCCACGGCCTGAACGGTGCTGCCCACGGCCTTGGTGACGGCGAAGTACTGGTGCGGCTTGGCGATGCGTTTGGTGAGCCCGTCGGAGCCGCCGTCGAACGCGGTGAAGCTCTGCAGGAGCTGCAGGAAACGGTCCTGGTTATACAGCCCGTGCAGGGCGGTTTCCAGCGCCGTGACGGCTTCGCCGTCTTCCATATAGCCCGGCGTCAGGGGGACGCCGTCGTCGTCGACGTTCCAGGGGGAGAAGTGGTTCAGGGGTGTGAACGGCGTGCCGTATTTGGCGTCGATGCCGTCCGAGGCGAGGGTGAAGACGCAGAAGCGGAACGCCAGGGGGAATTCGCGCAGGTAGGTCTGCAGCTGGGCGTGCGCGCCGGCGACGTCGGCCGTGGCGCTGCCAGCCTTCTTGAGCTCGATGATGCTGACGGGCATGCCGTTGCAGTAGAGCACGAGGTCGAAACGGCGTTTGTAGTCGCCCTGGATGAGGGTGACCTGGTTGACGGCGAGCCAGTCGTTCTGGTCAGGGTCCGTGCTGAGCAGCCGGATGGTGGGGTTGACCTCGGTGCCGTCGGTGTCGATGTAGCTGAGCCGGAAGCCATCCACCAGATAGCCGTGGATTCGGTGGTTCTCGGCGATGGCGTCGTTGGACTTCGGTGAGGCGATCTCCGCGAGGGCCTGCTGGAGGTACTGCACGGGGACCGCCGGGTTGAACCGCTGCAGGGCCGCGAGCAGCCGCGGCCGGATCAGCAGCTCTTCCCAGGAATCGCGTTCGCCGCGGCCGGGAGCGATGTCCTGTGCGGCCAAGGGCCGCCAGCCTAGCGGCTCGGCCAAACGGTCTAGCGCCATACCTTCCCAATCGGCTTCCGAAAAGGCTACGGCGGGTGCTGCTGTCACGGTGGTTCCCCCTGATGGACCGGATGTCATTCGTAAGTGGTTGTGCAATGCTGCTTCGAAGTCGGACAGGCTGGCTAGGTCAGCCCGTCCGACCTCTCAAACTCCCGCGTTCTCCAGCACTTTCTCCGCATCCCTGACCCGCAGCTTGCCGGACACGAGTTGTGGGAGGAGAGCGTCACGGGTTGATGCCAGCGAGTCCATCTCGTACTCGAGCGAGTCGCGAAGCTGCAGAATCGGACGCGCTACGGAAGCGTAGTTCTCCTGTATGTCCTGCGAAACCAAAGGTGCTTGGAACGTTGAAATTGCATCGGATGCTAGATGCAGGACTGTAGTGCCGCTTGTTCTGCTTCTGCAATGCGCTCTGAAGCGCCCCTGCAACATCACGCCGAGCAGGAATTCGACCGGCGAGTCCTGGCGCGGACGAACGATGGCCAGGTCCAAGCTTGCGACGAGCTTTTCATAACCGGGGGCCCTTGGAACGCGAACTGCTCGTCCGATCACTTCTGCCTCTTGGGTCAAGTCCGTTTGAGCCACGACCAATTCACCAGGCGCGACCTCTTGAGCAGGTTTGAAGGGGCCGGCATACTCCTTGAGTCCTCTGAGGGAGTACCCACCGTTTCTGTCAAATGACTTCAGTGTGACAAGGGCATTCGACGACTCCAGGAGATCAGCGCTTCTATAGGAAACGCCCTTTGTGATTGACGCCATCTCGCTGAACGGGATTGTCTCCTGGGGGAGTCCGCACAACAGTGCGAAGGAGGTCTCTAAGACCTCGCCGGTCTTCGAGATGAGTCTGGTGTTGGAGGCGATCTTGTCGTCGAGTGCCCCCAAGACGTCTGCAATGGCTCGCTGTTCTGATAACTCAGGGATCAAGAACTTGAGCCTTGCCAGTGTCGCCAGATTGATGTTGTCCTGGACCGAACCCGAACCCGCTGCTTGATGTTGCAGACCGGCTTTCAATGTTCGGAATGCGTACTCGATGAAGCGCACATCGACCACTTTTGAATCAGCAATGAATCCTACGATGCTGTCGGGGAAGCATGCAGGAAAGTCGAGTACGCCTGTCTCGGCAATGTTTGCAGCAATGGTGATGCACATCGTCCCCGCTGGCCACAAGCGGCTTTGAGCGAGCCCAGATTCGCTGTACGTCTGGCTGTGCTGAGAGATTCGACCCCCAGATGCTTTGACGTCGCCAGTTTGAATGAAGGGGTATGTGCCACCGTAGAGATGTTCGGCGTACCTAGGCCTGTGCCTGGAGCGTCCTCGATTCACTTCGCCGAGCTGACTCAGAGTGACCTCGCGCCACTCGCTCATGACACCCTCCCCAACTGCTCGCGCACAACAGCGGCCAGACGCTCGGACTCCTCAAACTGCTCAAACAACTCCTTCGACAATCGGGCGATCTTGTCCTCGATCGGCTCGCCGTCGTCCTCTACCTCAGCAGCTCCGACGTACCGGCCAGGCGTCAGCGCGTAGTCTGCTGCCTTGACCTCCGCGAGGGTGGCCGAGTAGCAGAAGCCGGCCTCGTCGTCGTACGTCAGGCCTGCCTCGACAGCAGAGGAAGTCCCGCGCCAGGCGTGGTAGGTGCCGGCGATCTTGGCGATGTCATCCTCGGATAAAGCGCGCTCGGCACGGTCCACCATGTAGCCCAAGTTGCGGGCATCGATGAAGAGCACCTGGCCGGTGCGGTCGACGGAGCCCTTGGGGCCGGCGGTTTTGTCCTTGGCGAAAAACCAAGTACAGACCGGGATCCCGGTGCTGCGGAACAGCTGCGTGGGCAGTGCGACCATGCAGGAGACGAGGTCCGCCTCAACCAGCTGCCCGCGGATTTCGCCTTCGCCGCCGGAGTTGGAGGACATGGAGCCGTTGGCCATGACCACGCCCGCGGACCCGCCGGGGGCGAGCTTGGAGATGATGTGCTGAATCCAGGCGTAGTTGGCGTTCCCGGCGGGCGGGATGCCGTACTTCCAGCGGGGGTCGGACTCGGAACGGGCCCAGTCCTTGATGTTGAAGGGCGGGTTGGCCATGATGAAATCTGCGCCGTTGACCCCGGTCAGTTCCGGGTGCTGGTCTCGGGCGAAGGTGTCGCCCCAGCGGGAGGCGAGGTTGGCGTTGAGGCCGTGGATGGCGAGGTTCATCTTGGCCATTCGCCAGGTGCGCTCGTTGAGCTCCTGGCCGTAGACCGAGATGTCCGAGCCCTCCTTCTGGTGGTGCTCCAGGAACTTCTCGGTCTGGACAAACATGCCGCCCGAGCCGCAGCAGGGATCATAGACCCGCCCGCGGTTGGGTTCCAGCACCTCCACGAGCACCCGGACCACGCCGGCCGGGGTGTAGAACTCGCCGCCGCGCTTGCCCTCGGCCCGGGCGAACTTCTCCAGGAAGTACTCGTAGACCTCGCCGAGCAGGTCGCGGGCCTTGCTGACGCCCTGGCCCGTGAAGCGGGCCGAGTTCAGCAGGTCCAGCAGCTCGCCGAGGCGGCGCTGGTCCACGTTGTCGCGGTTGAAGATGCGGGGAAGCGTGGCCGCCAGCGTGGGGTTGGCGGCCATGATGAGGTCCATGGCCTCGTCGATCAGCTGGCCGATGCTCTTCGGTGCCTCGCCCATCGCGGCGGCGAGGCCCTTGCCGTTCTCCGCGAGGTAGTCCCAGCGGGCACGGGCAGGGACCCAGAAGACGCCGCGGCCGGTGTACTCGTCCACGTCGTCGATCAGCTGGGCGATCTGGTCCTCATTGAGGCCGTCGGCTTCCAGCTCCGTGACGATCTGGGCGCGGCGCTCCTCGAAAGCGTCCGAGACGTATTTCAGGAACACCAGGCCAAGGATGACGTCCTTGTACTGGGAGGCGTCCATGGAACCGCGCAGCTTGTCCGCGGCCTTCCAGAGGGTGTCCTTGAGTTCCTTCATGGTGGACGGGGCGAGGTCCACCTTTAATTTCGGGGGCATTACTGGGTTCCTTCGGTCTGTGGTTCGGCGAGCTTAGTGCTGGGGTCTGTCAGGGTGAGGCTTCCGCCCGCTACGCCGTCCGTAATCAGGGTAGCGAGTTCCTCCAGCCGTTTGAGGCGTTCGCGGGCCAGATGCTGCCCATGTTGCAGCCGGGCGAGCGTTTCGGCAAGCTTCTCCCGCTGGGCCTCCGGCAGGCGGCGCAGCTGCCAGTGCCGCCAGACCTTGTCCCTGCCGGACAGTGCGTTGATGTCCGCGGCGACGACGTCGGGCAGCAGCCCGCCGGGGTCCCCGGCGTCGATCCGCAGCACCCTCGCGGGGAACACGACGGCGGAGCCGCCGTCAGCGTCAACAGTGGCCGCCGGACGCGGGCTGGTGCAGAACACGACGTCGCCGGGCTCGGTGAGCCGGCCCCCGGGGTTGCTGGCGGCGAACTCCAGCAAGCTGATGTACCGGGCCGGGGCGGTGTGCGGGTGGAGCAGCTCGGCCGGCCCCAGGACCCGTGTGGTGCCGCCCGGCGCCAGGTCCGCATCGACAATCCGGTTCCCCTTGATGTATTTCAGGGTGCCGGCGGCCAGAAGTCCCTGGACTGCGGCGGGCTGGGCCTTCGTGGCTGGACCTCCCGGGAGAACGGCCATGTCAGCTGATGGCTTCGTTCCTCCGGCTCCGACCAGACGCACCAGTTCCTCGACGCGAAGGACAGCCCCCGCGCCGCCGGAACTCGGAGCCGGCCCGGGGTGATGAGCTGCCACGAGGGATGTCCGGGCGGCCAGCAGCAGACGGGTCTGGACCAGTCGGGCAAACCTGAAGGAGTGGGCGCGCACGGTGGCGCGGTTACCCATAGAGGCGACCATGTCGCTCACCAGGTCCTGCCTCACGTCGTCGGTGAGGGCACAGGCGCTGAGGTCCGCCGCCATGGTCCAGCGTTCCGCAATCGGTACTTTTGCGAACGACGGTCCCAGCACCCACAGCGCCTGCGCTTCGCGGGGCTTGGACCGCAGCAGGCCCTGGGGCAGCCGGACAATGGCACGTACCCGGCCGGTGCGCAGCAGCCCCGAACGCAAACCCGCGGCCCCGGCGGCCAGCGGAACATCGCAGAGAACACGTGCCGGGGCAATGATGACCGCCCGCTGCTGGTCGTCCATCTGGAGGACAAGGTGTTCCACCGCGGAGAGAATCTGGGTGGCGTCCATGCCTGGTTGGCCGGGGGATGGGTACTGCGCCACATGGACCACGGCTCCATGCATGGCGAATTCGCCGCTGGTCTCGACACGGATCTGTCCGGAGTCCACACCATGGACGCGCAGGCGGCGACGCACCAGCCGGCCGGCGCCGCCGTCGTCGTCCGCTGTCAGAAAGGTGACGGGCGCACCCTCGCCGGAAGCGTGCACGACGCCCATCAGGAGGTCGCTGCCGCCGCGGGTGGAGTCGGCAAAGACGGGACTCCCGCCCAGCACCGCGGACAGTTCGACCGCCGCGGCGGCGATTAGCTCCACGGCAGATTCCGTAAGGGCGGTATCCGAGTGCTCCCGCAGCCCCGCCCGGAACCGGGCGGCCAGAAGCTGTTCAAAGGCGGCAGGTGCGTTGTAGGCGCTGTCCACCAGCCGGTCCGCGAACGCTGCGGTAGCAGCGAGCGACGGGCCCTGGGCCTCCAGTTCCGAGTAAAGAAACCCGTCATCGGGGTCGCACTCGTCCGCGGCGTCCAGCAGTTCAGCTGTGGTCAGGGTTCCAATCCCGGCTCCTGTCATGGCCTTGAGAGTCAGGAGGGCGGTGAGGGCAGCCAGGGTGTTCCCTTCGACGCCGCCGGCCGCCGTTACGGGTATCCGGGCGAAAGCGGCGGCGTCGTTCACGGCATCAGGGTTGTTGCCGCGTCCGGTAGCGTCCAGCCAGCCGGCGACCTGATCGGCGTCGAACAGTTCACGGCCGCTATCCAGCGCACTGGGCTCGGGAAACGGGTGAGCTGACCCGGCACTGCGTTTGCGCCAAATGGACACGACGGGCCGCTGGACCTGCGCCAGTGCGGCGACGTCGGAAAGGGTCATACGCAGGGCTTCTGCTTTGGTCATGTGCGCCTCCTTACGACGTCGCCCCAAGCCTAACGGGATGTGGTGACATTCCTGCTGGAGTGCTGATAAGGGGGGTTATCAGTGGTCTTTCGTCGTGCCGGTGCAGGGCCGCCGTAGCTTCGGTTCTGCAGCGCCGAGGGAATCCTCCGATGCTGCGACGGCGGCGGGGAACCACGCATTGGGGGACCGGTATCCCGCCGCCGCTCAGTAGCTACAGCAAAGAGAGGACGAGATCATGTTGAACTCCGTCACGGGCCACGGAACGGACGAGACGCCGTTCCTGGGGAAGTTGAAGCCGGCGCGCAAGAAGAGGGTCCTGCTGGCTGTCGCCGCCATCGCGCTCCTGGCCGGTGGAACGGTGCTCGGCACGACGCTGCCTGACCCGAGGTCCAGCGACGCCTACCTGGCGCTGGCGGGGGAGGAAGCCGCTGCGAAGTCTGAGCGCGACTCGGCTCAGTCCAACTACCAGTCGATGAAGTCGAAGTACGACACCCTGCAGAACGGCAATGCCGCCCGCGAAGCGAAGCTCACGGCCAGGGAATCTGAGGTTGGCAAGGCAGATGCGGCCGTCAAGACCGCCGATGCGGCCGTCAAGACCGCCGATGCGGCCGTCAAAAAACGCGAAGAGGCGGTGACCGGCGCCGAGAAGACCAAGGCGGCCAACACCATCGCCGACGGCACCTGGACGGTCGGCAAGGACCTTGAGGCCGGCACCTACCGGGCCGCTGCCGACGTCGGCTCCTCCTGCTACTGGGGCATCTACGCGACCGGAAGCAACGGCAGCACCATTATCGACAACGATCTCCCCGGCGGCGGCCGGCCCTCAGTGGCGCTCTCCGGCGGGCAGGACTTCAAGTCCAGCCGCTGTGGCAAATGGGAAAAGCAGTAACAGTTCCACGCCTCGCATCATTCATTCACCTTGGAAAGGCACCACATGTCCCACGAACTTCCGGAACAGCCCTTGACCACTGCGCTTGCAGCGCCTCAGCCGCGGCCGTTCTTCAAGAAGAAGCGTTTCCTTATCCCGGCCGGAGTCCTGGTGCTGGGCATGGCCCTGGGCTCGTGTTCCGGGGGCTCCAAGCAGGCCAGCGATGCCTCGCCGGCGGCCGCGACCTCAGCTCCTGCGGCAGAGGCACCTGCTTCTTCGGCAGCTGCTGCGCCGGCCGCAACGCCGGCTGCCCCTGTTGCTCCACCTGCTCCACCGGCGGCACCTGCCGGACCCGCCGTCGGCGCTCCGTTCAGCGTCAAGATGGGCAACGGCAACGTCGCGAAGATCACGATTGTCTCTGCCGTCCGCACTGACGCTGTCACCACCACTGCCTTCGCGGCGGCACCCAAGAGTGGAAGCTACCTGCTCCTGGACGTCCTGTGGGAAACGGAGACGGGCAAAACCAGCTCCAACCCGTTCTACTTCTCGGCCAAGGACTCCAACGGGCGAAAAGCCGATCTGAACCTCTTCGCGGACAACCAGCTTGGTTCCGGCGACGTTCTGCCGGGTGACAAGACCCGGGGATTCATTGCCTTCGACACCGCGGCCGGTGCTTCGACCGTGATGATCTCCACCCCGCTGATGCAGGAAGCCGCACGGATCCAGATCCCGGGGTAGTGCAACTGTGGAGCCGTGTCCGGGGGTGCCCGGCTCCCTCTCGACCCTTACAGTTCAACTGTTCACTTTCGCGTTATCAATTGGGGGATTCCTTGAGCATCAACAAAGAGCACGTTTCGCCATCTGGGCAAATGCCCGCCGCAGACGCCGGAACCATAGTGGCCAGCGGCGCCGGGGCCGTCCCTGTGGCCCAGATCTATCAGTTCCGTGGCGGGGCCGCATCCTGGTTCGGCACCCAGATTCTCGGCGTGCTGATTACGATCTGCACCATTGGAATCTGCTACCCGTTCGCCCTTGTCCTCGTGGAGCGATGGCGGGCCAAGAACACCTATCTTCACGGCCGGCAGCTCCTCTTCGTCGGCACCGGGTGGGGCATCTTCGGACTGTGGATCAAATGGGCGCTCCTGAGCATCATCACGCTGGGCATCTACACCTTCTGGGTCTACCCGCGACTGATGCAGTGGAAGGTCGAAAAGACCGTCTTCGCTTAGTCAGTATGTGTTTCCCGGGGCGCGGCCCCTGCGTGGCTTGGCGGTGAAACGGAAGTTGCACCACATTGAGACTGTCTTAGACAAGCTTTCTTGCATTTGTAGCGCAATGCGGAACACAATCGCATCATCAGGAGAAGACCTCCGCACGGCATCGCCGGCGGGGGTCTTCTCGCGTCTCAAGCCACTCCGAACCTATAAAAGGTCAAAACCATGAACATGTACGAAGAGAACCACCTGCACGTTGACGGCAGCTTCGCGATGGAACTCGTCGTCGCCGGAGTAGATGAGCACGGTCTGCCGATGCTGGAGCTGAGTATGTATCCGGTCGTCGTTGCGGGCGTCGATCAGGACGGGCTGACGTATACCGCGGACTGGCGGCACTGCGTTGGGCAGCTCTCCCTTCCTGTGGAGGATTCGGGTCTGAGCCCTTGTGAGGTCGAAGCCCTTCCTCTGAGTGACGGCTGGGCAACTCTGTCCGCGGGTGAGGGACCCGGCCTTGCCGCTGCAAGGATCGGGGCCGAGTTCGGAGCGCAGGCAGCCGTCCTGGTACTCCAGGTGTTGACGGAAGCACTACTCGCTGAATTCATCAATATGGACGTCCACGCGGCGCCGTACCGAAGCCTTGACCCCGGCAGCGACGACCTCCATATGGCGATTCAGGAAATGCATGCCGAACTTGCCCCTCGCGTCGCCGAGAATGTGGAGAATCGTCGTACGCGCGAGGCCTTCGAAACGATTATCGTCGGCGCATTCAGCGAATCGGGCGTCTGAATCACGACGACCAGATCTCAAAAGCAGTTCCATGGGCCGCACACCGGGCAGTTGTTCAAGGCAGGGCAAAAAGATGAGCGGCTTGAGTTGAATCCGGTGGGTTTGTCCTCCGCATGGCCCAGCAGATCGTCCACCGCAGACATGTACATATTGATCTGGCCCACATACTCCGGCTTGAACGCCGTTGCCTTCAGTTCGACCACCACAAAGCACCTGAGCTTGAACTTGCAGAAGAGCAGATCGGCAAAGAATTCATCACCGCTGATTATCAATTGCACCTGGCGTCCCACAAAGGCGAAACCCTGGCCAACTTCCAGGAGGAACTTCTCCACGTGGCCAATCAGCTGATCCTCTAACCCACGCTCATTCTGCTGGCCTGTCAGCGACAGGAAGTCAAAGACGTAAGGGTCCTTGAATGCCTGCTGGGCTAGGTCCGACTCAGCTGGCGGCAAAGTCTGCGTAAAGTTGGTGACGGCATTACCCGTGCGCTCGTCGAGTCTGGTCTCAATGTGATGAGACAGAACATTCCGGGAGCACCGTTGTCGACGGCGGACCTTGCGTACCAGAGCCGGGTCTCAGCGTCGCTGAGCTTGTCCACAAGAATGACGTTGTGGCCCCAAGGCAATGTTGCAACAGGCTGATGCAACATTGGGAAGTCCGGCCACTCCTGAGCGAAGGACTTCATGAAGCGGGGGTTCCGTGGCGAGAAGCCCGAGGCGTAGGGAAACGATGCACGGACGCCAGCAGAAAGGCTTGTTACCACCTTGCTAACCGCACACTAAGCGGTTCTTCAAGATGAAGCGCTTCCTCATCCCCGCCGGCGTGCTGCTGCTCGGCAGTGCACTGGGGTCCTGCTCCGGTGGAACCAAGGAAGCCAGCGACGTGACCGCGGCGGAGGCGCCGTCGTTGGCTGCCCCCTCCGCCGCCGCAGTGGCGGTCGCACCTCGGCC
Organism: Arthrobacter sp. UYCu512; assembly: GCF_040547075.1. Classification (NCBI taxonomy): domain Bacteria; kingdom Bacillati; phylum Actinomycetota; class Actinomycetes; order Micrococcales; family Micrococcaceae; genus Arthrobacter; species Arthrobacter sp. UYCu512. The sequence continues at coordinate 172,795 of NZ_JBEPPA010000002.1, read as the reverse complement.
CGTCAACAGTCTGCTTCGCGTACCTGGAACCGGACGCCCAGGCAGCTCAAACCTGGCCGCATGATGAAGCCGAGGTCATCGACACCCCATACCGCACACCGGAACAAGCCGCGCAACAGATCTCGGATTCGGTGCTTTTTCGCTGAGATCATCAAACGTCCGGGATCCTTGTGTCCGGTGAGCGATTCCTTACCGAGCGTCCTCGTGCGTGCGTGTCGCCGTGTGGCGCCAACAAGGCGTCCTGACCTCGCGCTAAGCAAACATCTTCTGCGGAGTAGTGTTCCTCGCTGCAATGCAGGTTGTACCTCCACTACTCTCAGGATAAAGCGCTGAGGGGGACTTGCGGCAAGGGACTGCTGACGTGGCATACTCGCGGGGTTGAGTATGCCAACAGAAGGAGTCCAGGTGTCCAGACCGCTCGAAGAGGGCCCTTTTTTCCATGGCACGGTCGCGGATTTGAAGGTGGGCGATTTGCTCACATCGGGCAACCGATCGAACTACCGCCCCGAGATCGTGATGAACCATATCTACTTCACAGCTCGTGCCGACGGCGCCGGCCTCGCAGCGGAAATCGCCGCGGAACTTGCAGAGGGCGCGACGACTCCACGGGTGTATGTGGTCGAGCCCACCGGAGCGTTCGAGGACGACCCCAACGTGACCGACAAGAAGTTCCCTGGTAACCCCACCCTGTCGTACCGGAGCAGAGACCCGTTGCGGATTTGCGGCGAGATCACCGAGTGGGCCAGACTGACACCCGAACAGCTGCAGACGTGGCGGGAACGGCTATCGGTGCTGCTCTCGAGCGAGCGGGGCGAAATCATCAACTGATGCTTCACACTGGCGAGATGCGCGTCATCGTAAGCGATAGCACCTTGGATAAGCGCGCCACCTGCGAAGTGTTGCGCGCCCAAAGCGACGACGGTGCCCGCAAGAACCCAAGGCTCCCGGCACGGACACATCGTGGGTCGTGCAGACGAGTGTCGACATTGCGTGCAGACGGCTTCGGATGAACGAGGCGCGGCATCGCGGGCTTCGGCACGGCTCTTCGCCCAGACGTCTACTTCCCAGACGTAACTTCCCGGGCCAAGGAAACAGGCCACAACCTCCGATCACTGCAAGTTCTGGCACTTCAAGTTCTGGACTAGCAGAACCCGGCGATGACATTGCGCTCGGCGAATCGTAGCTACGCGATCATCAGCGTGAATTGCGGCCGGGCGAGTTTCGACGCTGAGCCCAGCTGCCCTCGGGAGAATTGGGATTCCGGCGGACCGCCGTCAACAGTCCAGCTCGGAGCTCGGAGCTCGTAGTCCGCTGGCCTACGGGACCTGGTAGGACGTATCGCGTGCGTCCGTAATGAGCATGTGCCCCGGAGCATGTCCAATGGCCAGTGCAGGTTTTGATTCCATCACGGCTGCCTGCGGAGTCACCCCGCATGCCCAGAAGACCGGTACCTGGCCGTCCGGGATGCGGACCGGGTCGCCGAAGTCCGGCCGGCCCAGATCAGCGATGCCAAGTTCTGCGGGGTTGCCGACATGGACCGGGGCGCCGTGCACGGCCGGATAGCGGGAGGTGATCCGAACGGCGTCGGCCACCTGGGATGCCGGCATGGGGCGCATGGAGACCACCAGCGGCCCGGCCATGGTGCCGGCCGGGTCGCAGCGAACCGACGTCCGGTACATGGGCACGTTCGTGCCCTGGTCGATATGCGCCACCCGGATGCCGTTGTCCTGCAGGGCCGATTCGAAGGTGAAGCTGCACCCCACAATGAACGTAACGAGGTCATCGCGCCAGTGGTCCGTGATGTCGGTCGGTTCGTCGACCTTCACGCCGTCCTTGTACACCACGTATTTGGGCACATCGGTGCGGATATCGCCGCCGGCGAGCAGCGCTCCGGAGGTCACCCCGGCGTCCAGGACGCCCAGGATAGGGCACGGCTTAGGGTTGCGTTGGGCAAACAGCAGCACGTCGAACGCCTGCGCCTTGGGAACAATTATCAGATTGGCCTGCGCGTAGCCGCTGCTCCAGCCGGAGGTGGGAGTCACGAGGCCGGCGCGGAACAGGGACCGTGCCGCCGCCGGAAGCAGGCCAGCCGGGTTTTCAGGAGAGACGACGGCGGGCCGCGCGGTTACCGGACGGGGCAGCATTAGGACCACAGCTTCGCCAGGCTGGTCAGCGAGCTATAACCAAGGAACAGGGTCAGCAGCCAGGCCACCACTCCCATAATGAGCAGCCCCTTCGGGTAGACGTAGCCGTGGAGGAGGTCCCGACGCCGCCACGCCACCCACAACAGCACGCCGAAACCAACCGGGAGGATAAGGCCGTTGAAGGCGCCGGCGAAAATCAGGAGCTGCTGCGGGGCCTGGCCGATCAGCAGGTAGGCGACGCTGCAGAAAGCGATGAAGCCGACGGTGATCAGGTTCCGGGTCCGCGCCTTGGTGCTGGACTTCGTCACGAAGGAGACCGAGGTGTACGCCGCACCGATCACGGAGGTGATGGAAGCTGCCCACAGGATGACGCCGAAGACGCGCATGCCGATATCGCCGGCTGCTGCCTGGAATGCCGAAGCTGCCAGGTTGCTGCCGGTCAGCGCCACGCCGCCGGCGACGACGCCGAAGATCGCCAGGAACAGCAGGATGCGCATCACGCAGGTGACCAGGATTCCGACGATCGAGCTCTGCGTGATTTGTTTGACGTTTTCGACGCCGGTGATGCCTGTGTCAAGCATGCGGTGGGCACCCGCGTACGTGATGTAGCCGCCGATGGTGCCGCCGATGAGGGTGGTGATGACCAGGAAGTCGACCTTCTCCGGCATCACGGTGTTCTTGAGCGCCTCACCCAGAGGCGGGGCGGAAACCACCGCAACATACAGCGTCATCAGGATCATCAGGGCCCCGAGGATCACCACGATCCGGTCCAGGGCCACCCCGGCCCTTTTGCTGAGGAAGATCATAATGGCCACGACGGCGGACAGCGCCCCGCCGATTTTGGGATCCACACCCATCATCGCGTTGGTCCCGAGCCCTGTTCCCGCGATGTTGCCAATGTTGAAGACGATGCCACCCAAGAAGACCAGCGCGGCGAGGAACCATCCGACGCCGGGCAGAACCTTGTTGCCGAGCTCCTGGGCCCGCAGGCCCGAGACGCCAATGATCCGCCAGACGTTCGCCTGCACGGCGATGTCAACCAGGATGGAGACCAGGATCGCGAAGGCAAAGGCGGCGCCGAGCTGGACGGTAAAGGCCGTCGTCTGGGTGATGAAGCCCGGGCCGATGGCGCTGGTGGCCATCAGGAACATGGCGCCAAGCAGGGCCGAACGCCGGGCGGCTGGCTTGAGGCCGGCCTTGACGGAGGTGGTTTCCATGGGAGTTCCCAACGATTGGGTGACTGGCGTCACAATTATTGTCTTCCGCCACTCTACAGACTGTTGAACAATCTACGCAAGGAATTGTTGAACAAAAGATCGATTCTCCGGCTGCCCGTGGTCAGCAGGGAGCGTCTCAGCGTTCGAGGGACCTGCTGGGACTCGCCGGGCAGTCTGTGTGCGCCGGTGGCGTGGGCAACTCAGCGTGGGAATCTGCCCGCTTGCGCACTTCCCTGCCGGCGTCGGACGGGCGAACCCCGGGGGGTGCGTGGCACACTGTACTCAGCGTTGCCGAGCGGATCCGGGGGTGACCCGCAGGCAGCAATTTCTTGTGCCGGTGTATTCATCCGGCCTGGCCAGGAAAGGCACCCCTGTGCAGCAACCGGACCACCACGCGCACGACGACGGACCCGCCACTGAGGCAGGCGTCGCGGCCGGCATGACGCGGCATCCTGACGACGCTGAGGTCCGTCCACTGGAACTCTTCTTCGACCTGGTCTACGTCTTTGCCCTTAACCAGATCTCCCACCACCTGCTCGAGCACCGTGACTGGGTGGGAGCCGGGCAGACGGCCATCCTCTTCCTGGCCGTGTTCAGTGTGTGGTCCTTTACCGCCTGGCTGACGTCCTTGACCAACACGGAAAAGAACCCGGTCCGCTGGATGCTGCTGACCACCATGTTCCTGGGCTTTTTTATGAACAGCACCCTCGGTGAGGCCTTCGGTGAGAGCGGCTGGTTGTTTGTCGCCCTCTACCTGCCGCTGCAGATCGGCCGAAACATCTGGGCCCTCCGGCTGGGGCTTGAGAAGACCATGCACGATCATCACGGCCGCATGCTGGTCTGGATCCTCGGAACCACGTTCCTCTGGATTCCGGGCGCCATGGCCGAAGGCGAGCTGAGGCTGGCCCTTTGGGGCGCTGCGGCGTTGATCGACCTCCTGGGATTTGTCTCCGGGCACCCGCTGCCGGGACGGCGGACGGATACGCGGCATTTTCCCTTCGTTGGCGAGCATCTGTTCGAGCGGTGCCGGCTCTTCCTGCTGATCGCCTTCGGCGACACCATCCTGGTAACCGGATCAACCGTGGTCGGCGTCAAACTGGATGTACCTACAGGCCTCGTCACCGGCGTGGCGATCATCGGCACGATCGCGTTGTGGTGGAGCTACTTCCGCCGCTCCGAGGGAGTCACGATGGAAACGCTGAAGAATAGCCCGGACCCTGCCCGGCTGAGCCGCAAGGCCATCTACGCGCTGATGGGCATGGTGGCGGGCCTGATCCTTGCATCCGTCGGCGACGAGATCGCAATTGCGCACCCGCTGGAAACGACGGACGTTTTTACCAACCTGATGATCTTCGGCGGCCCGGCCCTGTTTGTCCTCGCCCAGGGGTGGTACCTGTGGCGGGTCGACGGGGACTTGCCGGCGTCCCGCCCGTTAGCGTTCGTGGCGCTTGCCCTCCTCGCCGCGGCGACGCTGCCGCTGCCGAAAGTCGGCGCGGCGGTCATAAGCGTGCTGGTGCTGATCGCCATGGCCGTCGCCGACAGCATCAAGGCCCACCGCGAAGGCGACCGGGACGAAGTCGCCAACCACTAGGGGCCAACACCGGGCGGGCCGTTGTGCCCTTGTTGCCTTAGGCATCTGCGTGGATGCTGAAAAGATGCTCACGTGTGCCGCCAACGCCCCCGGTTACCGGATATGCCGCGGTTAAGTATCCTGGACCGTTTCCGGCCTGTCGGCGCCCCTGGCCCGGCGGGTCCGGCCGGTGTGCCTGCCGCGGACAACCAGGGTCCCGCCGCTGAACTGGCACCGGTATTCGCAGCACTTGCCGCTGATGTGCTGACGTGTGCGGCCCTGGTGGAGGACGCGCGGGCCGCCGCGGAAAGCGACGTTTCCCAAGCTCGGGTGCAGGCGTCGGCCATCGTCGCCCAGGCGCGGCTGGACGCCGCAGCCGAGCGGGCAAATGCAGCCACGCGGGTGGCCAAGGAAGCAGCGGACCGGGATTCGCAGGCGCTGGAGCAGGCACACCACGAGGCCGCAGCCCTGGAAGAGTCCGGTGCGGCCCGCATCCCCGCCGCCGTCGACCAGGTCATCAACATGCTCCTGGCCCCGCAGCGCGCCGGGCAACAATGAAAGCGGACTGGGTTGCTGCATCCGTGCGGGCACGGTCCATGGCGCAGCGCCGTGTAGGTGCCGGCGCCAGCCGCACGACGGCGGCCCTGCCGACCCTGGACCGGGCGCTGTCCGCGCTGCAGGAGTCAAGCTACGCGGAACGTCTCGGTGCGGCCGCAGGACTCGCCGCTGCCCAGCGGGCCGTCCAGGAGACCGTCCTGTGGCAGTTGCGGGTGCTTGCCGGGTGGCTCCCGGCATCGGGCACAGCACTCGCCCGGGCGGCAGCGGGGGCTTTTGAGATCGAGAACATCACGGCTTTGGCCCACCAGCTCGGCGGTGGAGCAAAGGCGCCGGAGCCGTATCGGCTTGGTGCACTTGCGACCGCATGGCCCCGTGTGCGGTCCGCGGGATCACCGGAGGATCTCGCCATCACCCTGCGCGCGACGGCCTGGGGCGACGTCGGCGCTGCCGGCCAGGGCCCGCTCCGGGACGCCCTGACCGTCGCCTGGCTGCGGCGGCTGGCCGCTGCCGCACCGCCGGCGCAGCCGTGGTGCGGTGCGGCGTGCGTTCTCATCGCGGCCCGGATCCTCACCGTCGACGCCGAATCCCCGGCGCCGCCGGTGCTGCACCTGCTGCACCCCGTGCTCGGCCGCTCGTGGGAAACCGCCAGGACCATCGCCGAGCTTTCATCCGCGCTTCCGCCGCCGCTGCGGACGGTCCTCGAAGGTATTGCATCACCGAAAGAGCTGTGGCGTGCGGAGGCCCGGGCACGCGCGGGGGTGGAGAAGGACGGATTCCGGTTGTTGCACGGTTCCATGCCGGGCCCGGATGTGGTGCTGGGCGCCATCGCTGTGCTGTCCGTGGATGCTTGGCGTGTCCGGGCGGCGCTGGCGGCCGCTGCCGCCGGTGCCGGATCAAGCGAGGTGCTCGATGAGGCAGCGTGAATCGCTGGCCCCGGTCCGGATGGAACGGGTGGCCCTGGTGGTGCCCGAGCAGAACCGGCGCCAAATGCTCGTGGACCTGGCGGCCAGCGCCGTCGTCGAGCTTGACCTCCCGTACACACCGGGCAACGACGCCGACGAACTGGATAAGGCGGCGGCTGCCTTCATCGTCTCCGGGCCTTCGGCGGCGCTCGTAGGCTGGACGCCGCAGCGTGAGATTCCCGCACTGGAAGCCACGCTGGCGCCACTTGGGGCCGCCGTTGTCCCGCTGCCCCGGCCGAGGTGGATCCAGCCACCCACGATGCTCGCCGGCGGGGACCGGAGCCGAGTGTCCCGGACCCTCGTGGACACTTACGGGACGGTTCCCTACGCAGATCTGGACCCTTCGCGCCTCGCCGGCATTGCCTACGTGCTTATGTTCGGGATGATGTTTGGCGATGTGGGACACGGGGCGGTCCTGCTCGCCGTCGGACTCCTGTTGCGAAGTGGCCGGATCAAGAAGCTGGCCAAGCTGCAAAGGACCTGGCTGTTCGTGACCGGCGCCGGCCTGGCCGCCATGGTTTTCGGGGCACTTTACGGGGAGGCGTTCGGTCCCACCGGATTGATACCCGTGCTGTGGCTGGAACCCCTGGCGAATCCGGTGCCGCTCCTAGTGGCCGGACTCGGGGTGGGGGCTTTCCTGCTAGCCGGCGCCTATGCCATCGGAACCATCAACAGGGTCAGGGAGGGTGGCTGGGGCTATGCCCTCTATTCCCGCTCCGGCATCGCGGGTTCCCTGTTGTTCGTTGCCGTCGGACTCCTCGTCTGGGGGCTCGGCACCGGCACCGCGATCCTGACGGCGGCCGCCGTCGTTGTCTCGCTCGCTGCGCTGGTCTTTATCTTCATCGGACTCTTCGTTGAGGCCGGGGGAGGAGCCACTGCCGGCTTCCAGGCCGTGATCGAACTGGTGGATACCGTCATCCGGCTCGGCTCGAACCTTGTCTCCTTCGCCCGTCTGGCAGCCTTCGGACTGACGCACGCTGCGCTGTTGATGGTGGTCTGGAACGGGACGACGGCGTTGTGGGCCCCGGACTGGCGTGCTGCGGCCGCCATTGTGCTGTTCATTGTGGGCAATGCGGTCACCTTTGCCCTTGAGGCCCTGGTGGCAGGCATCCAAGCCCTCCGCCTTGAATACTACGAACTGTTTTCACGCATCTTCCAATCCGAGGGGCGCCCCTTCACGCCGTGGTCCCCGGAACTCACCGCCGCTTCCGGTCCTGGCGACGATTCGTCAAGTGCTCCGTCCGGCCTACCGGCTGAAAGGCAACTCCTGTGAATCTCTGGTTCGGAACCGTTCCTGTTTTTCTCCTCGCGGCCACTGGGGCCATCCTGTGCGTAAGGCGCTGGCGAAAGTCCGCGTTCAAGATCCTCGCCGCACTCAATGTCGTGGTGATGGGAGCATCCCTGGCACTACTGGCCGGCGCGCTGAGCGCTGCGCCCGCAGCCGCGGCAGGCGCAGCGGTCCCGGCCCTCGCCGCAGCAGCCGCCGACACCCCGGCAGGTGCCGGCGGATCAGCCCTGATCGCCGCCGCCATCGCCGTCGCCGGATCCTCGATCGGGGCGGCTTTTGCCGTCGCTTACACCGGATCCGCTGCCCTGGCTGCAATGAGTGAACGCCCGGAAATCTTCGGCCGGGCCATGGTTGTGGTGGGGCTGGCGGAAGGGATCGCCATTTACGGCCTCATCATCGCCATCATCCTTATCGGCAAGGCCTGAGCGGGAGCTGGAACCTTGACCGACATCATTGCCGCGATCGGCGAGCCGACGCTGCTGGACGGATTCCGGCTCGCGGGCGTGAGCGTTTTCTCCGCAGCCACTGCTCAGGAAATCCGTCACGCATGGACGGAGCTGCCCGGCAACACGGCAATCGTTTTCCTCACGCCCCGTTCAGCGCAGGCGCTGCAGCTTCTACTGGCCGATCCCCATTCGCCCATGACAGTGGTGCTGCCCTCATGACCGGGCTCGCAACGGAATCACAGAAGGCGTTGGAACCGGTGCGCCGCGCACTCCGGGCGGCGGCCGAAAAGCAGGCAGCCGAGCTCCGGGACAGTTCCGGCAGGCAAGCAAACGAGCTGCTGGCCGACGCACGGGCCGAAGCCGCGGAAATTCTCGGCGCGGCGGCCAAGGAGGGCGGGGAGTCAGCCCGTTCCGAAGCCGTCCTGCTTTCGGCGAGGGTACGCCGCCAGGCTCATGAACTGGTCCTCGCCCAGCGCAATTCCCTGCGTCTGGAACTCCACCGCGGGCTGCGTGAGGCAGTCCGCGGCCTCACGTCCGACCCCCGGTACACCGGGCTGATGGATCGACTGACGGCCCGGTGCAGGGAGCTGCTGGGCCCGGACGTCGTCGTCTCCACCAGCCCCGACGGGGGCGTCGTTGCCGAAGCGGGCTCGCGCCGACTGGACCTTTCGCTTCCCCTTCTCGCCGAGATGACCCTCGACGCCATGCCTGAGGTGAGTGAGTTGTGGACCAGGTAGCAGCCCGGGCGGAGGGCACGGTGAAGCGTGTCAGCGGTCCGCTGGTGGAGATCGAGGGGGCCGAAGGCCTGTCCATGCTTGAGCTGATCGCCGTCGGGCCCCGGCGCATCAGCGCCGAGACGGTGGCGATAGCCGGGAGCCGGGCAACGCTGCAGGCCTACGAATACACTGGCGGACTCAAAGCCGGCGACGCCGCTGTCCCCACCGGCGGGGAGCTCTCAGGCCTGATGGGTCCGGGCCTGCTCGGCCAGGTGTTTGACGGGTTGATGCGCCCGCTGTCCTCCGCACCGATGTGGCTCACGCCCGAGCGCTCAGGATCCGCTGAAGACCCCACCGTCCTGGCCCGCGAGTGGACCTTCCGGCCGGAGGCGGCTGCCGGGTCGGAAGTCTCTGCCGGCGATGTCCTCGGTACCGTGCCGGAGTCCGGGTCGGTGGTGCACCGTGTGCTGGTTCCGGCCGGAGTCTCCGGGGAGCTCACCTGGCTGGCACCGGAAGGCCAGGTCCACGTGCTGGACAAAGTGGCAGTGATTTCCGGACGCGAGGTAACCCTGTCCGAGCGCTGCGCGGTGCGCCGGCCGCGGCCGTTCCGGTCCCGGCTCACGGCTGCGGTGCCGCTGCATACCGGCCAACGGGTCCTCGACCTGATGTTTCCGGTGGCACGCGGAGCCGCTGCGGCCGTTCCCGGGGGTTTCGGCACGGGCAAGACCATGATGTTGCAGCAGATCGCCAAATGGAGCGATGCCGACGTCATCGTCTACGTGGGCTGTGGGGAGCGCGGCAACGAAATGGCAGACGTCCTCGACGGGCTCTCGCAGCTTGAGGACGGGCGTACCGGGGGGAAACTGATCGACCGGACAGTCATCATTGCAAACACCTCCAATATGCCAATGATGGCGCGGGAGGCCAGTATCTTCACCGGGATCACCGTGGCGGAGTATTACCGCGACATGGGCTACGACGTTGTAGTGATCGCGGATTCGACCTCCCGGTGGGCAGAGGCGCTGCGTGAATTCGCGAACCGCAACGGTGACCTTCCTGCCGAGGAGGGTTACCCGGCCAATCTCGCATCTGAATTAGCGTCCTTCTACGAGCGCGCCGGCCGGGTGACGACACTCGGCGGGAACACGGCATCCGTGACGGTGATCGGCGCCGTTTCGCCGCCGGGCGGCGACATGACGGAACCGGTGACCACGGACTCGCAGCGGTTCGTCCGGTCGCTGTGGATGCTGGACCGTGATCTGGCCTATTCCCGGCACTATCCAGCCGTCAGCTGGACCGGCTCTTTTGCCCGCGACGCGGAAGCCCTCGGCCGCTGGCATGCTGCCAACGGGAGCCCGGGATGGGCCGCCCGCCGGGCCCGGGCTGCAGCGCTGCTGGCCGAGGCGGACCGACTGGCCGAGCTCGCGGAAATCATCGGTGCCTCATCGTTGCCTGGCCATGAACGGATGGTGCTGCTCGGTGGCCGCCTGCTGCGCGACGGCGTCCTGATGCAGAACGCGCTGAGCGCCAACGACGGCTTTTGTTCGGCGGAAAAAGGTGCCGCTTTGCTGGACCTTGTGCTCGTCGTCGTCGACGCCTGCCAGGCACTGGTGGAAAAAGGCGTCGCAGCCACCACCATTGAGGAGGCCGATCTGGGTCCGGTCCTGCGGGCGCGTGAAGAAACAGGGCCCTCGGACGCGGCGGCTGTCAAAGCCCGCAGCGTCGAGGTACTGCAAGCACTGGAGGCCCTGCAGTGACTGACCAGGACGGCCCGATGGCCAACCGCCGGACGGCCGAAGGTGCTGAACCTGTACCGCTCCCGCTATCTTTCGCCGCCCGGATCTCCCACGGGGACGTGCGGGAGCTCCGCGGGCCGCTGCTCGTTGCGGGCGGGATCGAGGGTGTGGGCTGGGACGAATTTGCTACCGTCGACATGGAAGGCGGCGAGCGCCGGCATGGCCTGGTCCTTGAAGTGGATCAGGACCTCGCCACCTTGCAGGTTCTTGAAAGCACCGACGGAATGGCACTGGACGGCATCCGGATCCGCTTTGAGGGCCGTCCGCTGCATATCCAGGTGGGAACGGACTGGCTCGGACGGGTCTGCAACGGACGCGGAGAGCCGCTCGACGGCGGCCCGCCGGTGACGGGCACCGCAACCCTTCCGGTCAGCGGGTGGCCGCTGAACCCGGTCTATCGTGAACCCCCGCAGGAACCGGTGTTGACGGGCATATCGGTCATCGATGGCCTCACGACGCTGGTCAGGGGCCAGAAACTCCCCATCTTCTCCGTCCCGGGCCTGCCACACCTAACGCTGGCGACCCAGATCGCGGCGCAGGCGACCTCCGGCGGGAAGTCGTTCCGGGTGGTGTTCGCCGCCATGGGGCTGACCCATGCGGACATCGCCTATGTCCGGGACCGCCTTGAAGAACGTTCGGCCGGGGGAGAGCTGGTGCTCTTGCTCAACGCCGCGGACGACCCGGTGATCGAACGCATCCTCACTCCGCGGATCGCGTTGACCGTTGCCGAACATCTCGCCTACACCGAGGGCCACGACGTCCTGGTGATCATGTCAGACATGACCAGTTACGCCGAAGCGGTCCGTGAAGTGTCTGCGGCCCGGCGGGAGATCCCGGCACGCCGGGGCTACCCCGGCTACCTCTACAGCGATCTCGCCACCCTGTATGAGCGTTGCGGCCGGGTCAAGGGCCACGACGGTTCGGTGACGATCGTGCCGGTACTGACCATGCCGGCCGGGGACATTACCCACCCCGTGCCGGACCTGACGGGCTATATCACGGAAGGGCAAATTGTCCTTGCCGCCGATATCGCTGCGCGCGGCATCTACCCGCCGGTCGATGTCCTGTCCTCCTTGTCGCGTCTGATGCGCAGCGGGGCGGGCAAGGACCGGACGCGCGAGGACCATCTCGACGTTGCGGCCCAGGTGCTCGCAGCCATGGCCCGGGCCCGGCAGGCCACCGAACTGGCTGAGCTGGTAGGCGCCGCGGCCCTGAGTGAAACCGACCGTAGCTACATCAAGTACCGCACGCTCGTGGAAGAGGGACTCTTCAACCAGGGGCGGGACGAAATCCGCTCCCTGGACGACACCCTCGGCCGGGCGTGGACGGCGCTCGCCGCGCTGCCCGAACAAGAGCTGACCATGGTCTCGACGACGTTCCTGGACCGCTACCTGCCCCGCGGAGACGAACAGCCGTGAGCGGGATGGGGAGGGCCGGCAAGGTCCGGATCGAGCGCCGGTTGGTGACTGCCCGGCACGGCGCGCGCCTGCTGGACCGCAAGCAGCACATCCTCTCCGACGAGCTGGAACGGCTCCAGCTCCGCGCGGAGCTGGCCCGCGGGGAATGGGAACAGCTGGCAACGGAAGCCGCGGCCTGGTTGCGCCGCGCCGCCGCCCTGGACGGAAGCCGTCAACTCGAGGCTGCTGTCCCGTCGGATCCCGCCGAAGTCCGGATGCGGTGGGGCAGTGCGATGGGTGTGATGTATCCGGAAGACCCCCAGTGTTCGCTCCCGGCGGTGGCCCGGTCCGGCGGCAGCTCGGCACTGTCCTACACCGCCGCCGTTCATCGCAGCGCCCTTGAAGCGGGCGTGCGCTACGCCGCGGTCCAACGGGCGGAACTGCTTCTTGCCGCTGAACTTGCCGGTACCCGGACCCGGCAGCGGGCGGTGGAGAACCGCTGGATTCCCCGACTGGAAAATGAGCTGCTGGAAATCCGGCGGCAGCTTGACGCACAGGAGCTGGAAGAAAGCCTCCGCCTGCGCTGGGCCGCTGACCGGGCCTCAAGGAACAGCGGCAGGGCACCGCAGGCTTCGGCCAGGGAGGAGGAACCATGAGCAATGTGATCCTGGTGGCAGTGAATGATTCCCGTGCTGCCTTCCGGGCGGCCGAAGTCGCCGTCGACTACGCGCGCCGGCTCGGCGCAGGCCTGAGCGTGGTCACCGTCCGGGAACCTGGGGCGCTGGACCGGCACCCCGGGAGCATTGATCCGGCGGCCCTGGCCAAACACGCTGACCTGGCAGCCGAAGCGGCGCTCAGCCACGTGGCCGCACTGGCCGCTGCGGCAGAGGTGGCGGTGGCCTTCAAGCAGCGCTCCGGCAAGGTAGCAGCGGAAATCCTGGCCGAGGCCCGGGAGATCGGCGCAGCCTTGATCGTCGTCGCCCTGGTGGACCGTCCCGGAAGCGCAGCCCCCTATATCGGCAGCCACACCCTTCGGCTTCTTGAGTTTTCCCGTGTCCCGGTGCTGGTGGTCCCGCTGCACCGGGGAACCTGATCTTCCGGGAACCTACCCTGGCGTGGGGGGAGCGTTCGGCGTGACCCGTTCGAATTGCTTGGCGACCAGGACGTCGGTCGAGGAATGCGCCAGGATGGACAGGACAATGACGAGCGCCACCAGATGGAATACCTCATCGGCGTATTCCCCGCCGGCTTCGAGGACCAGCAACCCGTACACCACCGAGGCGAAGCCCTTCGGGCCAAACCACATTGCCGAGAGCTGTTCCTTGGCCGGCAGCCCGGTGCCCAGGAACGAGACCAGCAGGGCAAGAGGACGGGCCACGACAATTGCCAGGACCGCGAAGATCCACCCGGTCCAGGCAATTTCGCCGAACAGGAATGTTGGGGTGATCAGCGCACCGAAGACCAGGATGGCGGCGAGTTTCAGCAGCTCTGAGACGAGCTCGCCGAACTGCTCAAATTCTGCACGGAAGCCAGGTCCTGCGGTTGCCACGGTGATACCGGCGGAGAAGGCGGCCAGGAAGAGGTTGGCCCCGGACACCAGGCAGATGGCGAGTACGAGCAGTCCGATCGATACCGCTACCAGCGGCTGAAGACCCTTGGTCGCTTTGAGGAAGGGCAGCCGTTCCAGCCGGATGACAATCAGGGGCACCAGGACGCCGACCACCAGTCCCAGGACGATCTCCTCGGCCAGGAGTCCCAGCTCAAGGTCCCCGCCGCCGCCGAGCGCAACGAGCACCAGAACGATCGGCAGGGCCAGGCCGTCATTGAGGCCCGACTCGACATTGAGCAGGTGGCGCAAGCGGCCAGGGACTTCGGCGCGGCCCACAATGGCGGCCGCAAACACCGGATCGGTCGGTGCCAGCACCGCGCCCAGCAGGAAACTTTCCAGCCAGGGGATCCCGGCCACAAAATGGGCCAGCAGGGCCGTAATGAGGAGCGTCAGTGGAAGCCCCAGAAGCAGCGCCCGGCCCGGCAGACGCCACGCAGACCGCAGGTCCGAGAGCCCCACCTTCATGCCGTCGGTAAACAACACAGAAAACAGGGCAAGCTGGGCAAGGACTCCGACGACCGGATCCCCGGGCGCTACCGGAAGGACCCCCAGCATGCCCGCGCCCAAAGCGAACCCGCCCAAAAGAAACAATACCGCCGTGGAAAGAATCGTCCGGCTGGCCCGTTCCGAGATGAGAACCGCCAGGAGCAGGAGGACCGCAAAAACCAGCGTCAGCGTCGCAACCATGGCATTCCCTCCGGCGACAGCCACAGTTCGGCTTGATCGCATATTGTGCTGTCCTTGGGCTTTTATCCTAGGCGCGCGGACGGCCATTAGACTCGCATCATGAGGGACACTACGGAGAAACAGCCCCGCACGGCTTCCGTTTCACGCGTTCGGGCGCGGATCTACACGATCCGCGCAGCCTTTCGTTCCCGGCTCTGGCCCCTGCCGGTCGTTGCGGTAGCGCTGGCCGTCACGCTGGGCGTTGGACTGCCGATACTCGATGACCTTGTGGATCAGCAGCTGCCTGAAGTGTTGCAGAGGTACCTTTTCAGCGGCGGGCCGGAAGCCGCCCGGGCAGTCCTGCAGTCGATTTCGGGCTCCCTCATTACGGTCACCTCCTTGACCTTTTCCCTCACGGTCGTGACGCTGCAGTTGGCCAGCAGCCAGTTTTCGCCCCGGCTGCTGCGCACGTTCACCAGTGACAGTTTTGTGCACGGGACCCTGGCGTTGTTCCTGGGAACGTTCTCGTATTCGCTGACGGTGCTGCGGACTGTCCGCAGCAGCACCTCCACCGGGAGCGAATTCGTCCCGGATATCGCCGTCACGGTGGCTTTTCTGCTGGCCATCGCGAGCGTTGTGGGTCTAGTGCTGTTCCTCGCGCACCTGACCCGTGAGATCCGCGTCGAGTCGATGATGCGCAATGTCCACACGGCAACCTCGGCCACCATTCGGCGCGTCATTCCGCAGTATCAGGCACCGGGAGCCACGGACGCACCGCCCAGCGTCGGCGCGGCCACCGCCGTTGGCGTAGCGGAAAACCCGCGGGGTCAACGGATTATGTCCTCGTCCTCGGGTTTTCTATCTACCGTCGACGCTGCAGGCCTGGCTGCGGCCGCCCGGAAGTCCGGGGCAGTCATCCGGCTCGATCAGCGACCCGGGGCTTCCCTTATTGCCGGCGTTCCGTTCGCCACGGTCTGGGCTTCGGCCGGTAGGGCGTTTTCGTCCGCGGAGTTGGAGGAGCTCACGGCGAAGATCGGTGCCGAGGTGACGATCGGCTTTGAACGCACCGACGACCAGGATCCCGCCTTTGGTTTCCGCCAGCTGGCCGATGTCGCGGCCCGGGCACTGTCTCCCGGGACCAACGATCCGACGACGGCGGTCCACGTCATCGGACACTTGTCCAGCCTGTTGTGCGAACTGGTGGGGCGCGACCTTAGTGACGAGCGGATGACAGACTCTGACGGCACGGTCCGGGTCATCCTGGCCCGGCCCCGGTTTTACGAATTTTTGTCCATTGCCGTATCGCAAATCCGCCACTACGGCCTTCAGGACGCTGCGGTTGGAAGCAGGCTCCTGGCACTGTTCGAAGAGGTCGCCTGGTGTGACCGGCGAGGGGCTGCGCTGGAGGCACTGCACAGCGGGCTGGGCGAGGTGCGCGAAAGTATGGAGTTGCACAGCTATACAAGCGCGGAAAAACGCATGCTGGTGGACAAGTATGAGCACGTCAGGACGGCCGTGTCCGGCGGAGACCCGTTGCGCTGATGACGGCCGGCATCGTGCCGCAGGATACCCGGCGGACGTTACGTGGCCGGGGCATCGTGGCGGTGGGCCCAGCGCCGGACCGCCTTTTCTGCTTCGACAATGATCAGCACTGTCGATCCGATGGCCGCGCAAAGGAGCCATTCCCCGGCGCTCAACGCAGTGAGCTCGAGCAGTCCGGCGGTGAGCGGCCAGCTCATGACGGCCCAGTGCAGGCCGAGTGCGGCCACGGAAGTAAAAAGGAGCGGCTTGTTGGCCAGCAGCCTGAGCTGGAAAAGCGACTTGTTCTCGGCCCGGGAACTGAAGACCTGGAAGAAACTGAGCATCACGAACACTGTCAGCGCCAGGGTCCTGGCATGGATTTCGGGGTAACCCGCATGCAGCTCCACGATGAAGCTCAAAAGCACTGCCAGCGCCATCCAGGCACCGGTGATTCCGGCCCGGAACCAGAGGGTGCGTGAAAGGATTCCGTCGGAGGGGGGCCGCGGAGGGCGGCTGAGTTCATCACCTTCCGCCGGTTCGAACGCCAGGGCAATGTCCTGGACCCCGTTGGTCACCACGTTCATCCACAGCATCTGCACGGGAAGGAACAGCAGGGGAGTGCCGGCGAAGACGCTCAACGTCACAGCTACCAACGCTGCGGCCCCGGTGGAGAGCAGGAAATACGTGGTTTTGCGGATGGCGGCGAAAGTGACCCGGCCTTCTTCTACCGCGTGCACAATGGTGACGAAGTTGTCATCGGTCAAAACGACGTCGGCTGCTTCCCGGGCCACGTCCGTGCCGGATTGGCCCATCGCGACGCCAATCGTTGCGGCCCGGAGCGCCGGGGCGTCATTGACGCCGTCGCCGGTGACGGCCACCACGTTGCCGGCGTTCTGGAGGGCGTGGACGATCCTGAGTTTCTCCACCGGGGAGACCCGGGCCGCGACGGAAGTCTGTTGCAGGCGGGCGGCGAGCATGTGATCGTCCAGCTCCGCCATTTCGGAACCGGTCAGGGCAGGTTTGTCCGTCGAGAGCCCGAGCCGCCCGGCGATGGCCGTCGCGGTGACCGGGTGGTCGCCGGTGATCATCATGACTTTGATTCCGGCCAGCCGGCACCGTGCGATCGCGTCAGCCACTCCGGCCCGGGGCGGGTCGGTCATTCCTTCCATGCCAAGGAACATAAGCCCGGACGGGGGCGGCAATACGGCAGGGATTTCCTCGCCGGCGGCCAGGCTGCGGGACCCGGTGGCGATAACGCGCAGGCCATCCCGGCCCATCTCCGCATTGGCCGCATGGATCAATGCCTTGTCCAGCGGGTCCTCGCCGGCCCGGCCGGCCATTGTGCCGGCTGCGTCCATGACCGCTTCCGGGGACCCTTTGACGTACAGCGTCCGCCCGCCTTGGGCGTCGGCGTGGATTGTCTGCGAGTACCGCAGATGCGGTTCATAGGGCTGGTGGCGCAGGGCCTGGGCGGTACGGTCCTGTTCACTGATGGCGCCCCGGGCCACGGCGGTTTTCGCCATGGCAGCATCAACGGCGTCGCCGGAGTACTCCAAGTCCTCGTCCTCGGAGGAGAGCGTTGCCTCGTTGGTCAAGGCACCGGCACGCAGAACAGCCCGGACAAGGGCCGTGTCCGCGCCGCCGTCGTGGTCTCCGGCCGAAATCTCCAGGGGGCCCGCAGTGGTCCAAAGCCTTTCCACCGTCAACCGGTTCTCGGTCAGGGTCCCTGTTTTGTCTGATCCGATGACTGTGGTGGAGCCCAGGGTCTCGACGGCGGGCAGGGTGCGGATGATGGCATTGCGCTTCGCCATCCTTGACACGCCGAGGCTGAGGGCCACGGTGAGCACGATGGGAAGGGACTCCGGGATGGTGGCTACCGCCAGTCCCACGGATATCCGGAACATGGTGGAGACGTCGTTTCCCAGCACCAGCCCGGCGATGAAGATGAAGACAAGTGCCGCAAGGATGATCAGGCCAATTCGTCGTTCCAGGTTCCGGGTGAGCAGCTGCAGCGGTGATTTGCCCGGTGGGCCCTGGACGAGGGCATTGATTTCACCCAGCGCAGTTCCGGCCCCGGTCGCAACAACAATTCCCTTGCCCCTCCCACTGCCCACGAACGTGCCGCTGTAGGCAATATTTGCCCGATCCGCGTCGGAAACATCGGCCGGCAGCTGTTCGGTGCGTTTGGTGGCGGCGAAGGGCTCGCCGGTGAGCATAGACTCGTCCAGCTGCAGGCCGGTGGTTTCGAAGAGCCGGAGATCGGCCGGGACACGTTCACCGCTTTCGAGCAGCACCACATCGCCGGGCACAATCTCAGGCCCGGCAACCACCTGTTCGGTGCCGTCCCGCAAGGCCCTGCATGAGGGCGTGGAGAGCGATTGCAACGCCCGGACGTCAGCCTCAGCCTTGCGCTCCTGGACATACCCGAGGGCGGCATTGATACACAGGATGAGGAAAATCGCGCCGGAATCCACCCAGTGCTGCTGAATGAGGGTGACCACGGCGGCGGTCAACAGGATCCCAATCAACGGGCTGACGAACTGCCGCACCAGCACCCGCCACCAGGGCGTGGCTGCTGCGACGGTCAGTTCGTTGGACCCGGCATCGCCCAGTCGACGGGACGCCTCCGCTGCGGTGAGTCCGGAGGGCCCGGACGTCAGCCTGGCAAAGACGGCTGCCGAGTCCAACGCATGCCACGGCACGGGCTTCGCGTCCTTAGCCGGTGGCACTGGCGGCCGCTACCGCTCGTCGCTGGCGTAAGAAAGCCCGATCTGGCTCCGGACCGCGTCCAGGGCCAGCATGACCTGCACACTCTCGCGGGGCGAAAGGATATCGTTTGCCGTTGCGCCGGCGGCAATGAGCCGCTCGATTTCCCACGCCTGGTACTGCATGCCGCGGCCGGTGACCGGTTCGTCGAACCGCTCGACGACGGTGCCGCCGTCGTCGTACCGGGTGAAGCCGGTGGGGGTGTACCAGACCGGATCGATTTCGATGCGGCCTTCGGTGCCGATGACGGCGGCCCGGTTGGGCCCCGCGGTGTCCAGCGCGCACTGCAGGACGGCCTGCTGGCCATCCGGATAGTCGAAGATCATCGAGCTCTGGCGGTCGACGCCGGTAGCTGTCATGCTGGCGGCTCCCTGGATCCTGGTGGGGTTCCCGAACACATCGAAGGCGAAGGACACCGGGTAAATACCCAGGTCAAGGAGGGCGCCACCGCCGAGGGCGGGATCGTTGAGCCGGTGCTCCGGGTTCTTGGGCAGGTTCTGGTTGTGGTCCGCAATCAGCGTCCGGACGTCGCCGAGGGCCCCTGAACGGATCAACTCACGAATACGGACCATGTGCGGCAGATAGCGCGTCCACATGGCCTCAAGGGCAACCAGTCCGCTCGACTCGGCCAGGTCCACCACGGCCCGGGCCTGCCACGCATTCATGGCAAACGGCTTTTCGACCAGCACGTGCTTTCCGGCGTTGAGGGCCAGCAACGCGTGCTCGTAGTGAAAGGGGTGCGGCGAAGCAATGTACACAACATCGACGTCGGGGTCGTTTACCAGGGCTGCATAGCTGCCATGGGAAGACTGCAGCTGAAATCCAGCGGCAAACTCCCTGGCTCTCGCCGGCTCGCGGGATCCCACCGCCTGCACGCTGAAACCGTGCCCGACCAGATCCGAAGTCTGCAGCCCCGCGATGAATCCGGTGCCCAGGATTCCCCACCGGACAGGTTTGCCGGAGCCGCCCGGGGAGCCGCCGGAGCCTTCAGCGGAGCGGGTTGCGGCGGTGTCTGACATGGCGGTGGATCCCCTCGGGCAGGCGGTCAAGAGGGCGTCGGGTGCGAAGTGGAGCGAAGCTACGCCGTCTGCTTATGCTAGCCCAGTGCGGTCCCCGGAGCGCTGCGAAGACGGGCCGGAAAGCCTTCCACCAGTTGGTGAAGAAGCTTCCCGGCCCGCCGTCGGATTACTTGCAGGTGCAGCGCTGTTCTGCGGCGACGTCGGCCATAACGGAATCGACATGCTCGCCGCAACCGGCCCAGGTGATCTTGCCACAGCTGTTGCAACGGACGGGACTACACATTGGTTTTCTCCTTGGTTGTGGTGGTGAAGCTGATTCGGCTGGGAGCCCTGTCTTGAGGGCGCTAGTGAGTGGTCAGGACGCGGCTGCGGTGGACATCTTGCTGCGGACGTCCTCCATGTCGAGCCCCTTCACGGCGGTGATGAGCTCCTCAAGGCCGGCGGCGTTCATGGCGCCGGGCTGGGAGAAGACCAGGATGCCCTCGCGGAACGCCATCAGGGTGGGGATGGAGGTGATGTTGGCGGCCGCGGAGAGGCCTTGTTCGGCTTCGGTGTCGACTTTGGCGAACACGACGTCGGCGTGCACCTCCGAAGCCTTGCTAAAGGTGGGTGCAAACATCCGGCACGGGCCGCACCATGATGCCCAGAAGTCCACCAGCACAATGTCATTGCCGGAAATGGTGTCGTTGAAGGTCTTTTCGGAGATGTCGAGGGTTGCCATGCCTCAACTGTATACCCCCGGGGGTATAACCGCAACCGCTCCTTTGTTGGGTTCCGGATGTTGTCCGCTCGGGAGGCAGCGCTTGCCTATATACCCCCGGGGGTATCACAATGGAAGAATTAGGCCGTGCCCGGAGCCCGGGAGGCCGGAAGGAAAGCGGTATGAAAAGCATTTCTGTTGATGATCTGGCAGCGCTCGCACCCGAGGTCCCCATTATCGATGTCCGGGAGGCTGAGGAGTATAACGAGGCCAATGTTCCGGGCACCAGGAACCTGCCGCTGTCGCGGCTGAGCCACTCCCTGGGCGACATTCCGATCGGGCGTGCGGTCTACGTTATGTGCGCCTCCGGCGGGCGCAGTGCGCGGGCCACAGCGCACCTGGTGGAGCAGGGCTACGACGCGGTAAACGTCCTGGGCGGCATTACTGAGTGGTACCGCAATGGTCACCCCGTCTCATATGGCCCTGTGTTATATCGCCGCGGAAGTGATTGAGCATGTCCTCGGTAGCCAGCGTTCCGGCGCCAACCCCGGGCAATAATGCCAGCCGGCGCCGGACTGTCAACCGGCTCAAGCGGGCCCACGGGCAGCTCGCAGCCCTGATTGCCGCCGTCGAGTCCGGGCCCGATTGCGGGAGTGTAGTCACCCAGCTCTCGGCTGTCCGCGGCGCCTTGGACAAGGCGGGTTTCGAGCTCATTTCGGCAGCGATGGGCGAGTGTCTCGCCGGGGCGCCGCCTGAACCTGAGGCAACAACTCCCGACGGCGCGGCGGGCCAGCAACTCACACTTGAGGAAATACGAGGATTGTTCCTGCGCCTGGCCTGAGGTGCCGGCGCCTCCCGGGGCGTCGATGCCGAGGGGATCGGCCCGGACATGGGCCTGAAATTTGAAACCACATACCCCGAGGGGTATGTTGTATAGGGCCGGATTCGCCACGTAGCCGTACCAGCATCCCGAAAGGTGCAACCCCATGGACATGACCTCCCAGCAGCTTAGCGACCACCTCCAGAAGGACAGCGACATCCAGATTGTGGATGTTCGCGAGGCCGATGAAGTTGCATCCGGCATGATCGCCGGAGCCAAGCACATCCCACTGGGTGAATTGCCGGCCCGGCTGGGGGAGTTGGACAAATCCCGCCGTGTGGTTGCTGTCTGCCGCAGTGGCCGGCGTAGCGAAGCCGCCGCCGAGCAGTTGGCAGCGGCCGGCTTTACTTCCTTCACAATGACCGGCGGGATGCTGGACTGGACCGCGGCCGGACTCCCCACAGGCTGACCCCTTACGGGTGTGCCGGGGCATCGTTCCCAGTTTTGAGCTGCCAGGCCACCCTCCGCTTCCGCGCCCAACCGCAGGAACCGCCCAAGCCAGACCGAAAGAGATTATGACTATCGCACCCAATACCGCCTCAGCCCGCCCCGCGCCGCAGACCATTGACGCGTCCACCCTGAAGGACTGGGAGGACAACCACGATGACCTGATGGTGATCGATGTTCGCAGCGGCGCCGAGTTTGATTCCTTGCACATCAAGGGCTCTTACCATGTTCCGCTGCCCATGCTCAGTGAACATACTGAAGAGTTTGCCGCCAAGATGGGCACCCGCGTGGTCCTGGTGTGCCAGTCCGGAAGCCGGGCCGAACAGGCCCGAAAGTACCTCGACGCCGTTGGCCTGGGCAGCGCCAGCGTGCTGGCCGGCGGGGTTCCTGCCTTCGCTGCCGCCGGCGGCAACGTAGTCAAGGGCAAAAGCACCTGGGCCATGGAACGCCAGGTCCGGATGACAGCCGGATCCCTGGTCTTGGCCAGTGTGGTGGGCAGCAGGTTCCTCTCGCCGAAACTGGGCCTGCTCGCCGGCGGCATTGGCGCCGGGCTGACGTTCTCGGCTGCGACCAACAGCTGCGCCATGGGCCAGATGCTTTCCAAGATGCCCTGGAACCGTTCGGTCAATGAGCCCACCGCACACCAGGCGCTGCAGAACCTGGGCATCAAGGCGTGATCATCACCGCGGCGGCGTTCGGACTGATCGTCGGCGGCCTGCTGGGCTTGGTTGGCGGCGGCGGGTCCATCCTGGCCGTCCCCGCCCTCGTCTACGGGGTGGGGCTGCCGCTGAGTGCGGCAATCCCGACGTCGCTGGTTGTGGTCGGAGCATCCTCCGCCGTCGCGGTGTTGCCCCGGCTGCGGGGCGGTGTGAACTGGCGGCTGGCTCTTATCATCGGCGCAGCCGGCACGGCTACCGCGTATCTTGGTGCTTTCGTTAACCGGCTCCTCGACCCGAAGGTTTTGCTGCTCGCCTTCGCCGCCATTATGGTCCTCGCCGGGATCCGGATGATGCTTCCGTCCAAGGCGTCCGGCGGTTCCTGCGCCTTGCCCGGCGGAGGCGTCAACTGGCGCAGCTGCCTGCCCAAGGCAATCGCCACCGGTGCCGTCGTGGGGTTCCTGACCGGTCTCCTCGGAGTGGGGGGCGGCTTCCTGATCGTCCCCGCCCTGACCCTTGTCCTGGGCCTGCCGATGGCTGTGACCGTTGGCACCTCACTGGTGATCATCGTGATCAACTCGGTGGCCGGCTTTGCTGCACACCTCGGGGACCTGCAGATCGACTGGGCCGTGACGTCCGCCTTCGCCGGCGCGGCCATGGTCACGTCCCTCCTTGCCGGCAGGCTCGGGACCAGGATCCCGGACAAAGTCCTGAAGCGAAGTTTCGGCGTCCTGGTTCTGCTGGTCGCAAGCTACGTGACGGTGCAGGCGCTGCTCTCCTGAATACGTTCGCACGGCGGAGGTGTGCTGACGGCGTGTGCTGAAGGCGGTGTGCTGAAGGCGTGTGCTGAAGGCGGGACGCAGGATCGAAGATCAGGCCGGACTTAGGATCGATTCGGCCCTATCCGGGGCAGTGTTCTCCGTGCAAGCATGGGGCGGAGCGACGCTACTCGATGAGGGGACTCGATGAAACCCAACGAACTGCTGCTGGACGCCTTCGGCCGGCTCCGTGAAACCGTGGCAGACACCCTTGACGGGTGTGACGGTACGGCCCTCCTCCGTCGGCCAGCGGGCACCGGAAACTCGATGGCTTGGCTGATCTGGCATCTCAGCCGGGTGGAGGACGCGCAACTCGCCGCTGCGGCAGGACTGGAACAGGTCTGGATTGCGGAGGGGTTTGCGGATCGTTTTGATCTGCCCTTGGCTGCCAAAGACACCGGATACCGCCATACTTCGGACCAGGTCGACGCGGTGAAAGCCTCCCCGGAGCTCCTGGCGGAATACTATGAAGCGGTTCACAAGCAGACCGTGCAGTTCCTGGAATCCCTCGGCGACAAGGACTTCGACCGCATTGTCGATACCCGCTGGGACCCGCCCGTCACCCTTGGGGCGCGGCTGGTCAGCACCCTTGCCGATTGCCTCCAGCACGTGGGCCAGGCAGCCTTTGCGAAGGGGCTGAAACCCGCCGTCGAGGTCTAGGCCACTGGCACCGGCTTTCGCTCCCGCCACGACCGACTCGCCCACCTCGCCCACTGAATCTAGAGAATGGAAAAGACATGACCAGTACAGGCCCGTTTGTCATTGTGGTTGGTTTTGACGGCTCAGAGAACTCGGACAGTGCACTGAACTGGGCCGTGGATGAGGCAAAGCGCCGCAATGGCCGGATTCGCCTCATCACCGCCTGGAGCAAGCCCCCGCTCGCCTGGTACCCGGCACTTTTGGAAACGGCCGCCGGCGAAGTTGTGGCAGAGGACTCCCCCCGACGCGCAGCCGAGACGTTGCAGGCTGCTGCCCTGGAGACTGCTGAAAGCCAGGGCGTGGCAGCAAGTGGAGAAGTCGTTCACGGCGATTCGGCGGCGTCTGCATTGCTCGACGCCGCCAAGGCTGCCGACCTCGTTATCGTGGGGGCCCGTGGTCACGGCGGATTCCCCGGGCTGCACCTGGGATCGGTGGCAACACAGATCATCAATCACGCGCCCTGCCCTGTGCTCGTTGTCCGGCCCAAGGAGTCCTGAGCAGCGGGGCCCGTTGGCTCGCCCTGGCGGTCCGGATCATCAACAGCCCAGGGTCTGCGGGAGAATATCCCCATGAGCTATGCGGGTGATGCTATTGACGCGGCCCTCCAGCGCGAGTCCTCGTGGAGCCGAGCCGAGGACGCTGAGGCCAGGCACGGCAGCAATCACCGGTACTACGGTGCATCGGTCGGAGCCGTCCGCGGAACCGTCCGTGACACCCTCCGCCGCCATCCAGGACTGACCCATGATGACATCACCGCCCTGGGCTCCGAGCTGTGGGACGTGCCGGTCTTTGAACGCCGCCTCGCCGCCGTTGTGCTGCTGCAGTCAAAAGTGGGCGTGCTGACCAATACGGACCTGACCCGGATCGAGGGATTTGTGCGGAGTGCCCGGCTGGGCGCCTTGGTTGATCCGCTGGCCATCGACGTCGTTGGTCCCCTGATCGCCGGGCTCGACGTCGTCGGCAGGGTACGCGCCGACAGTGTCCTGGACCGTTGGATTCGGGATCCCGACGGCTGGCTGCGCCGCGCGGCCCTGCTGTCACCGCTGCGCGCACTCCGCACCGGCGCAGGGGACTGGCCCCGGTTCGTGCGTCACGCCCGATCGGCGCTGGCGCGGCCACCCCGAGCGGAGTCGGGGCAGGACGGCGAGAGTGCGGTCACCGACGTCGCGGTGGCCCTGATGCTCGCCGAGATGGAACGGCACCGGCCGGAGCTGGAGTTCTGACCCGGACGTCCCGGCCGGCAAGCTACCCTGAGTGTCCCGGTCGGCGCTCCACAACGGCGTAGGCCTTTTCGTCGAAGAACTCCCAATCCGTGATCACCATAAAGCCGAGCGTATCCACGCGGTCATTCAGGACGCGGACATCGAAGCCGCCGTCGCGGGGCTCGGCGTCCCACGTCGAAACGTGGACTTCCCCGTTTTCCAGGACCAGCAGTTCGGTGTTGACACTGAAGTCCGCCAACGGCTGGTTACTGAGCTGGCAGATTGCCACAGCGGGCCGGGCGACGTGGGGAGTGGTCATTTTCGGGCCTCTGCTTCGGGGGACGGTGTTGGCAACATCCTATGCCTGTGACCGCGTGCGGGAAGGGCCGGCGGGCCCCCGCAGCCCGGTCCGCCGTTACCGCAACGTGACATGTTGTGATCATTCCGTTATCTTTGTTAGGTGCCTGTTGTCTCCGAGACGGGCTCTCCCCAGCCGATTGCCTAACTCTGCCGCGGCGCGGGGATAACTCGCAGCAACGTCCGGCAGAGACGGGGAAACCACTTTTGGCCCGCTGTTCTCCAGGGGTCTTGGGGTGAAGCCGCACGGCCCGACATGATCGGGTCCGCGTGCGGCCGGGTGCCTCCCATCCGAATCCGACAGCTCACCCCGCAGGCATTGGGAGAGGCTCAACTAATGACTTTCAGCAACACTCACGCGCCCAACCGCGACGATCTTCGCAGTACCCGCCGCACCATCGGCCGTCAGGCCGCAGTCTTCGCCGCCGCTTCCGGAATGGTTTTCAGCGGCGCGATGGCCGCCAATGCAGCGGACGTGCCAGCCCAGCGCGACTCCGCACCCGCGAGTTCCGTCGATGTCAAGGGCGCGGTCGCCGCCCCGGTTATGGCGGACTCGGCTGTACAGATCACCTTCGAACGCCCCGTCGTTGAGACTGCCCCGGCGCCCGTGGTCGAGGCACCCCAGCCCGTCGCGGCCCCGGCGGCCCCCGCAGCACCGGCCCGTGCGGCCGCCCCTGCCGCCCCTGCCGCCGCGAAGGCTACTGTCAACGTCCAGGCTGCACCTGCGCCGGCAGCGGCTCCTGTTGCTGCCCCGGCTGCCGGCGGGGTCAATGCCACCCTTCTGGCCGTGGCGTACGGCCAGGTCGGCATCACGCAGGACTGCACCGCGATGGTCGAGAAGGCCCTGAACGCTGCCGGCATCCCGGTTGGTGACATTGGTCCGATGGGCTTTATGAACTACGGGAAGGTAGTCGGCGACCCCCAGCCCGGAGACATCATTGTCCAGTCCGGCCACGTTGCCATCTACGCCGGCAACGGCCAGGCCATCAGCGGCGGCATGAACGGTGTCAACGCCACCATGGCCCACCCGCTGTCCTGGCTGACCGCCACGGGGCCCGTAACGTTCGTCCGCGCCGGCTAGCACAACCGCAGGCACTGTACTGAAGGCCGGTCGATCGGTTGCCTTGGGGGCAGCGGATCACCGGCCTTCGGTCTGCCCGGAGGCAGGCTCCGGGGAATACCGCAGCAACACCACCCCGCTGCCGAACGTACGGCTCTCCAGCAGTCGGAGCGCCGTGATGTCATCGGCCGCCTGAAACAAAGGCTTGCCCCGGCCAAGCAGGACCGGGTGCACATAGATCCGGTACTCATCGATCAGCCCCAGCCGCCTGAAGGCCGCCGCGAGCTCTGCACCGCCCAGCGCAAGGTCGCCATCCGAGTGTTCCCTGAGCCGCCTCACGTCCCCGGGAACGACCTCGCGCACCACCTGCGTATTCCAGCCGGCCTTCGACAAGGTCCTGGAGTAGACGACCTTGGGCATGTCCCGCCAGATCCCGGCGAACTCGATCTCCGGGTCTGTGCTGGACGGGTCCTGGTCGGCCGTGGGCCAGTACTCGGCCATCATCTCGTACGTCACGCGGCCGTCTAGAAACGCTCCCATGCCGCGGAGCTCTTCGTTAAAATGTTGGTGCAGTTCTTCATCGACCCGATGCCAGCTCAGGTCCTGCCCCGGCCCCTCGATGAATCCGTCCAGGGATACCTGAAACATCAGAATGACTTTGTGCATTGCATCACTCCTTCGCTGCCCGGCACCCCGGGAGTTCGAGCGTACGCCGCAGTTCGGCTCTCCGGTAGGGTCAATTCCGGCCGAACCGTTAGAAGCTGGATGAACTGCCGGACCCGGAGAAGCTTCCGCCGCTTGCGCCGTAGCCGGTGGTGCCGCCGCCGCCGCGGGCGCTTCCGACGCTGCTGACACCGGTGTTGAAACCGGAGTTGAAAGTGGGAACGGAGAAGAAGTAGTAGGCCGGGTACACGGTGCCCAGGATGCTGGGCTCGTAGGTACGCCCGTACTTGGCTTTGCTGCCGGCCTGGGCGCTTTCCATTTCCTTGCGCATCAGGTTGGCTTCCTTTTCGTTTTTGGCGTAGCCGGCGATGACGGTATCCGCGTGGTCCCTGAGCAGCTCGGAGAGCTGGGTGCGTGCGTCCCGCAGCCGGTCCAGGGCCGTCTCAGGGCTGATGGTTCCGTCCGCGAGTTCCGCCGTCCACCCTTCGATATCGCGGTGGCTTGTGTCCCGGAACGAACGCAGGGCCGCCGCGGTCGCCGTGTTGCCCCCGGCGTTGCGCTTGCTGAGCATCTGTTCAATTGCCGCGAGGTCGGCGCGGAACGGAGCGAGCTGCCGGTCCCAGGCAGGCGCCCACACGGAGCCACGATTGAGCAGGGCATTGGTGTCGGCGATAACGTCGTCGAGGGCATCCAATTCGGCGGCGGCGTCGGCGTAGCTGCGGATCAGTTTCAGGTTCGGCCGGCGGCTGAGGTCCCTGGCGGACAAGGAATGGACCTGGTTGGAGAGACCGGTGGCCGTGCGGTACTTCGCCATAAAGGTCCGGTGCTTTTCCAGCACTGTACTGCCGTAGCGGGACGCTTCCGGGATGGTGCCGGCGTTCAGTTCGGTGACCTGGAGGTCCATGCTGACGCTGGCGTAGCTCGCGTCGCCGCGAGCCTGTTCCTTGCGGCTGCTGAGCCTGGTCCGCCACCGCACGATCAGCCAGGTCGCGGCGCCGGCCACGGCGGCAGCCGCGGCACCCCAGGCCGCGACGAGGAAGGCTGTGGACCGGTACCAGGGCTGGTTGATCAGTTCGGCGCCGCGCTGGATGCCGGCGATGGTGCCGGTTGTCCACTGGGCATCGCGAAAGAGCTCCTTGGTAGCGTTCTGGATGTCCTCGCGCTGATCCAGCGAGACCTTCCGGTCCTCGCCCATGTACGTGCCAACATGCCGGCCCACCGGGTCCAGGGCGAAGATATAGAGCCCGTTCGCCCATTTTTGCCCGTCCTCGCTGATCCATTCCGGATGTTCGGACCGGGCGAAGCGCAGGACTTCCTCGTTGAGGTTATCCGACGCCGCACCACTGTAGGTGTAGACGGCCACCTTGGTGGGCTGGTAGAAATCAATCTGCCGGATTGCAGGCAGGAGGGTTTTTTGGTCAAGTACCCCCGCCTTGTCCTCCACAACGATGTCGGAAGCGGTAACGGCCTGTGCCG
This sequence comes from Arthrobacter sp. UYCu512, assembly GCF_040547075.1. Classification (NCBI taxonomy): domain Bacteria; kingdom Bacillati; phylum Actinomycetota; class Actinomycetes; order Micrococcales; family Micrococcaceae; genus Arthrobacter; species Arthrobacter sp. UYCu512. Next base: position 144,162 of record NZ_JBEPPA010000002.1, on the reverse strand, counting down.
CCGGACCGGTCCCCGCCAGCCCGATCAACACGAGAGCGAGGACAGCACGTATTTTCCGAACGATTCCCATTTCCCGAGCGTAGTGCCTGCTGTCGATGGCGTCGACGGGGTGGGTGGCCTGGCCGGTCTAGCCGCGCGCGCAGTTGACGCCCTTGGTGAAGGGGGTGTGGGACTCTTTGCCCTGGCGGAGACGGTCTTCCCGCCCATTCCCAGCGAGGTCATCCTTCCGCTGGCGGGGTTCCTCACGCGGCAGGGGAGCATAAACATGGCTCTCGTGCTGGGCACCAGTACCCTTGGTGCCTACCTTGGCTCCTTGCTGCTGTATTGGCTGGGGGCGCGGCTGGGGCTGGAGCGGTCCATCCGGTGGTTGTCGAGGGTCCCGCTAATGGACCGGGAAGACTGTGAAAAAGCCGCAGACTGGTTCAGCCGTCATGGAAAGTCCGCGGTTTTTTTCGGCAGGCTGCTGCCGGGCGTTCGAAGCCTGATCTCGTTGCCTGCCGGCGCCGGGCGGATGCACCTCGGCACCTTCAGCGCGTTCACGGTTGCGGGGAGCGGAATCTGGAACGCGCTGCTAATCGGGCTGGGGGCACTGCTCGGGGCGCAGTACCGGCTCATTGACGAGTACTCCCGCCTTTTCAACGTTGCCGCCTACGCTGCCTTGGCTGCCGTCGCCGGCTGGCTTATCCTCAAGGGAATCCGACGGCGAAACAGCAGGTCAGGGCGGGGTCGGGCCTAAAGGCACCATAACGGCGGGCCCGCACCCACGCCATCGGGCAGGCCGGTGAACTCCAGGGCGTGAGCGGACGCCGTGTACTCGTGACGGTCAGGCCGGACGGCACGATCGACGTGATCACGTTGCAGGACTGAGGCCCTGCCCTACTCCAGGCCGAAGGCTGCCTTGTAGCTTCGCACCGCGTTGGAGACGGTGGGGTAGAAGTGTTCCGGGCCAAACCGGCTGCTGGCCCCAAACCGGATCAGCCGGTCCTTGATGGGACCCTTCATCTCGGCGAAGACCAGGCTGATCCCGCCCCTCGCGAGCTCGTCGTCGAGCGCCACAAGGTCATCCAGTGCTGTGGTGTCCAGGCCTGTGATGGCCTCCGACGCGACAATCACCCAGTGCACGGGGTGGGTCGTGCCGGCGACGAGCATCCTGATGTGATCGGTGAAGACGGCCCCATTGGCGAAGAACAGCGGCGCATCGAAGCGGACGATGACCAGGCCGGGGACCCGGTGGCCCTCGGGATGCCGGCTCAGGTCGTGGTAGCCGGGAACGTCCGGCACGCTGCCCAGTTCGGTTCGGTAGGGGTCCAGTGCGCGCAGGACAAAGGCGATCAGGGACAGGCCGATGGCGACAACAATCCCCTCCAGCACCCCCACAAAGGCGACGCCCAGGAACGTGGCAACCAGCAGTGCGGCCTCGGTCCGGCTCATCTTGAGCAACCGCAGCAGCGTTCGGACGTCGAAGATCGACGCCGCGGCGACCACAACCACACCTGCCAGCACGGGTGCGGGCAGGTACGATGTGACGCCGGGCGCCAGGACCATAAACAGCGCCACGAGAACGGCGGCAAAGACTCCGCCCAACGGACTCTTGGCGCCGGCTTCGAGGGCGATGGGCGTCCGCGAGGTGCTGCCGCTGATTGGGAATCCGCCGAAGAGGCCGCTGGCCAGATTCGCCATGCCGAGGGCACCCATTTCCTGGTTCCCGCTGACGTGCGCTCCGCTCCGGGCGGCCAGGCTTTTGGAGAGCACCGAGGTATCGGCAAAGGCAATCAGCGCGATGCCTGCCGCCGGGCCGACCAAGGCCAGCACGTCAGCGAAGCTGACTCCGCCGAGGGCCGGGAGCGGCAAGCCGCGGGGCAGGGCTCCGACGGTGGGGAGCGCCGGCGCCAGGTTCAGTGCCGCGGTCAGCAAGGTGGCCGCCACGACGGCGATCAGCACGCCGGGGAGCTTCCAGGGCAGAACACGGCACACCACGATGACGGCGATGGTGCCCGCGCCGAACAAAAACGCGAGGGGTTGAACGGCGCCCCGTGCCACTTCCGTGAAGGTGCCCGTTGCGATGCCAACAAGCGAGCCGCCGGGGGACGGGAAGCCGAGCAGTTTAGGCAACTGGCTGAGCATAATCGCCACGGCGATTCCGTTAAGGTAGCCAACGCGGATGGGTTTGGACAGCAGGTTGGTGACAAAACCGAGCCTGAGGATCCTGCCCGCCAGGAGCAGCCCGCCGATCATCAGCGCCAGGAGACCGGCCAGGGCTACGGCGTGGTCCGGATCCTCGCCGGCGAGCGGCAGGAGGGCTGCGGCGATCATCGGGGCCAGGCTGGAATCCGGTCCGATAATCAAGACCCTGGACGGTCCGAAGACGGCGTAGACGAGCAGCGGGATGATCGAGGCGTAGAGGCCTGTGACTGCCGGCAGCCCGGCGGCCTGGGCGTAGGCCATTCCGGTGGGGATGAGGAAGGCACTGAGGGCCGCGCCGGCCATCAGATCCGATTTCAGCCAGATTCGCTTATAGTTGCGCACCGTCAGGAGCCCGGGCGGGGCTTTGGGCACCCAAGCTCCCCGCACGGTGCAACTGCCTACGCGGCTGGGGACGAGGAGGTGCCGGTGGCGTCCTGGCCGTACTCCGCCGAGATAAGGATGGGGAGGTGGTCTGAGGCGCCCCGGGGGAGGGTTTCCACGCTTTCGATATTGAGGCCCTGCGAAGTCGCGAAATCAAAGTGTCCCTTGAACACCTTGTAGCGCGTGTAGGTGCGCCGGTCGCTGAGGGTCAGGTCGTAGCCGGCATCCTTCATTTCCTCCGTGAGGTACTTCGTGAAAAACGGGTAGTTGAAGTCGCCCACCATCAGCGACATGAGGCCACCGCCCATGCTCAGCAATTCCGCATGGGCCGCATGGATCTGGTTCCGCCGCAGTGAGTTCGAAGCGGTCAAAGGAGCCGCGTGGAAGGAAGCGATAACGAGGTTGTGATCCGTTTCGTTGTCCACCACCCGGGTACCGATGAGCCGTTCGTGGGCGGGGGACAGGACCCGGTCATGCAGGGACTTCTTCAGCGCGAAAGTCTTCGTCTCATAGGCGCGGAACCGGTCCCTGCGGTAGTAGATCGCCAGGCCCAGCCGGTTGCCTTTGGTGGAGTCGGCAAGGTGCAGATCACCGATCGTGTCCGGGAGATCGTCAGTGTCGCATTCCTGCAGGCACAAGGCATCAATGCCAAAATTGTGCGCCAGATCAACCAGCTCGCCGCTGGCATGGTGCTTACGCAGGTTGTAGCTGATGACTCGAATCAGGGGGCACCTCTTCAGCGGATAGTCGCGGGAATTCACTTCCGAGTCTACCCAGTCGAGTGAATCGGCGGGGACTTAACGCCGCGGTTCCCGGCCGTTCCAGTGGAATCTTTGGGCGGCCCCCGTCGTTGAACCAATGGCGGGCAGCGGGGCGCGCCCGCCTGAACAGGCGTCCGATCCACCAACGGAAGAGAACATCATGGCAAAGGCAATCTGGAACGGCACGGTCATCGCGGAGAGCGAAAATACTGTCATGGTGGAGGGAAACCACTACTTCCCGTTGTCCTCGGTGAACTCCGACTACCTTCAGGAGAGCAACTACAGCACCGTCTGCCCCTGGAAAGGCAAGGCCAGCTATTACAGCCTTGTGGTCGGCGGCCAGCGCAACGATGATTCCGCCTGGTATTACGCCGAGCCAAAGGCGGACGCCCGGCAGATCAAGGACCATGTTGCCTTCTGGCGCGGTGTCCGGGTAGAAGACTGAAACCTGCCCGGTTGAGGGCCCGCCTGCCGGCGCAGCGGAAGCGATAGTGTGTTCTGGGATTACCAGCCACGCGAAAGGGCAGACGTTGACTTTTGAACTACCGGTGCTTGCCGAGGGAAATTTCTACTACGAATCGCTGGGCGGCGGGCGTTTTCGCTCCACCATCCACGCCCAGGGAGCCTGGAATGTACACGAACAGCACATGGCACCCGCCTCGGGCATTATGGCCGACTGCCTGGCACGGCATAACCCGCGCAACGACATGCGGATGGCACGGCTGAGCTATGAGATCCTCGGGCTGATTCCGGGCGGCGAATTCGAGGTTGTCACCACGACCCTGCGGCCGGGCCGGACCATCGAACTGCTGCAGGCCGAACTGGTGGCCGGCGGCCGCACCGCGATCCGGGCCACGGCGTGGCGGATGATCACTTCCGACACTTCAGCCGTCGCGGCCTTTGAGGACCCGAAGATCCCCGCACCGGAGGACTGCGAACCGTACGACGCGGCCACAGTCTGGCCGGGCGGGTACATTGCCTCGCTGCAGATGCGGATCGCGGACGGACACCGGGCCGGTTCGGGCACCGTCTGGCTGCACACGGACCATCCGCTGACGGACACAGCGGACAGCAGTGACCTCGCCCGGCTGATCGGGCTGGTGGACACCGCCAACGGCATTGCCGCCCGCGTTCCACCGGGCACCGGCAGCTACGCCTTTCCCAACCTGGACCTCCAGATCCACATGTACCGGCGCCCCGAAGGGGAGTGGCTGGGACTGGACAACGAAGTCTCGTTCGGTACGGACGGAATTGGCCTGACGTCCACCGTGCTGCACGACCTCAACGGCCCGTTCGGCCGCGCCGAGCAGATCCTGACGCTCCGGAAGTCCTAGCGCGCGGCCGGCCCGTCCGGCGCCATCCGCGCTGGCGCCGGTGGAGCGCCGCCTAGTGGAACACGAGCCAGCCGACGACGGTGGCAAGGCCGGTCAGCACAGCGCCCCAGGCAATGTCCGCCACCACGATGACCAGCGGCCAGTTCTTCAGGGTCGAAGCGTTCGTCAGGTCATAGGTGGCGTAGGCGAAGGTTCCCAGCGCGGCGCCGTAGCCGAGTGCGGTGAGCCAGCTGCCGCCGTCGAGCGCGGGCTGGAGCGCGAAGAAGACGATCCCCGCGATGTACAGCACGTAGAACACAACGGCGTACCCTAGATTGGGTTTATCTGCCATAAGGTGCCCGAGATGGCTTCGATAGAACTTGCTCATCGACTTGAGCCAGATGGAATCGATGACGGCGAATGCGGCGGCCACGACGAGGAATTGCAAGATGAGCATAAGGGAGCATAACAAGATGCCGGAGGCCGCTGGCGCAGCACGGACGCTGACGATTTTCCGGCAGGAAGAATCGCTGGGGGCAGCCGCGGACCTGGACCTCGCCCTGGAGCTGCTCCGGAAGGTCAAAACCGGCGAAGCGGGGGCCATGCTCCGGCTCTACCGCCCGGCGCCCACGGTGGCCTTCGGGCAGCGGGACACCCACCTGCCGGGCTTCGATGCCGCGGCGCTGGCCTGCCGCGAGCTGGGGTTCGAGCCGCTGATCCGCAAGGCAGGCGGACGCGCCGCCGCCTATCACGAGGGCACGCTGGTGATCGATCACCTGGAACCGGCCACAGACGCGATCGCCGGAGCCAAAGGGCGTTTCTCCTTCTTTGGCGAACTGCTTGCGAGCGCCCTGCGGACCGCCGGCGTCGACGCGGCGGTCGGGGAGATTCCCGGTGAATACTGCCCGGGCGAGTTCAGTGTCCACGGGCAGGATCCGCAGGTGCCCCGGCGCCAGCTCAAACTCGTTGGTACCGCGCAGCGCGTGGTGGCCGGTGGCTGGCTGTTCAGCTCGGTTATCGTCGTGCAGAACTCGGTGCCGATCCGCGCCGTGCTGGAGGCAAGCTACGCGGCCCTGGGCCTGGACTGGGACCCTGCCACCGCGGGCGCCGTCAACGACCTTGTCCCGCACCTGGACGTGGATGCCGTCGAGGCGGCAGTGCTCGACACCTACGCCCGCTACGCAGCCCTGGCCTACGGCGACTTCGGCAGCCTGTTCAGCTGACGCGGGCCGGGAGTGAAGCTGCCGGCACCCGCCAGGGGCTGGTCTCCTTGCTGATGAAAGCGGCCAAAATCCGGCAGGACTGGCCCCGAAGGGCGGATCAGCGGCGTGCCGTCCGGCGGTCTGCGACGCGCCGTGCGAGGAAGTCCTCCACTACCGCTGCAAACTCGTCCGGTGTTTCGATCTGGGGCATGTGACCCGTCTTTGGGAAGACGTGGGACTCGGCGCGTGGCAATGCCGCGGTCGCCGCCTTGAGGTGGCTGAAGGGGAGGACGTGGTCGTGGTCGCCCCAGGCCACGAGCATCGGAATGTCCGACTGCGCCAGGGCCGCCATGAGGTCAGCCCGCCATTCTGCCCTGACGCCGGAGACGGTGCCGAGATCGCGGGCGACCTCAAGCAGGGTCCTGCGGTGCGTCGCCCGTCGCGACAGGGCGTAAGCCTGGCCGACCCGGGCATCGGTCACCAGCGCCTTGTTGTAGAAGATCGACTCCACAGTTCGGCGGGAAGCGGCCTCAGCAGGACGCGTGAGCAGAGCCGCGAGGGGCCCGACCGTGAGCAGGCGCAGGACCAGCGCGACCTCCTGGCCGAACCCGGCGCTGTTGGCAAGTACGAGGGCTGAGACGCGGTCCGGATGGTCCGCCGCCAGTTTCATGGCAACGGCGCCGCCAAGCGAGTTGCCGATCACGGGCAGCGGCTCGTGCACCCCGACGGCGTCGAGGAAGGCAGGCAGAGAGCCGGCAAGCTTGGCCAAAGTCGCGGGTCCGGAGAGACGGTCGGAGTAGGCGAAGCCGGGCAGGTCCACGCTGATGAGGGTGTGCCGCGCCGCGAGCCGTTCGTGCTGCTCGTTCCAGTCCTCCAGGCTCTGGCCGATGCCGTGCAGGAGCAGCATGGGATCCCCGCTGCCGGTCTTCCGGTAGCGAAACCGCGCACCGCCGACGTCGACGTGCCCGGTGCCGGGGAGGTCGAGCGGATCCGGGAGCGCCGCCGTCGTCGTCCGTCCGGATCCGCGCACCTGCTGCCCGCGCCGGCCGAAACGAACGTGGTCCGTGACCCGGCCGGCCCTAAGCAGGGCGAAGTCGCGGAAGTAGTTCTGGTGCAGCCGCCAGGGCGACTCTGCCCCCTGCCGGGGGAGCTTGTCGGCGCCGCGCAGGATGTAGCCGGCCTTCAGGTCAATCAGGGACGTCAGCTCAGCGCCCGCGACCTCGACGGGTGCTTTGGGTGCCACCCACTGCAGGTTCCGGCGGTCGAGGTGCTTGAGCAGCCTGCAGATGTATCCCGCGACCAGATCGGCTTTGAGCGTCCATGATGCGTTGGTGTAGCCGATAGTGAGCGCAAAGTTGGGCACGCCGTCGAGCATCATGCCTTTGTAGGTCAAAGTTCGGCCCACGTCCACCGGCTCGCCGTCGACGGTGAGGGTCATCCCGCCAATCACAAGCAGGTTCAGTCCTGTTGCCGTGACAATCACGTCCGCCGGGATTGACCTGCCCGAGGCCAGATCAATTCCGTCCGGAGTGATCCGCGAGATCTCGTCGGTCACGATGTCGGCGGTACCGGCGCTGATCGCCCGGTAAAGGTCCCCATTCGGGATGGCGCAGACCCGCTGGTCCCAGGGCTGATACGACGGGGCCAGATGCGTGTCGACGGCGAATCCGGCCGGCAGCTTGGCGACTGCCGATTTGCGTAGAATCGCCTTCATTGTTTCCGGCCGCCGCCGGCTCAACTGGTACGTGAACATCGAAAAGAGGATGTTCTTGGCCCGGACGACGTCGTAAGCCAGTTGAGCGGGCAGCTTTCCGCGGAGGCGGTCGGCCAGGTGGTCCCGGGACGGGACGGGCGCGATGTACGTGGGGGAGCGCTGCAGCATCGTGACCTTGGCGGCAGACTTCGCCATCGACGGCACGAGCGTCACTGCGGTGGCCCCGCTGCCGATGATCACCACCTGCTTGCCCTCGTAATCGAGGTCGGCCGGCCAGTGCTGCGGGTGCACCATCGAGCCGGCGAACGTGTCGGCACCTTCGATGGCCGGGGTGAAGCCTTCGTCATAACGGTAGTAGCCCGAGCAGACGGACAGGAAGGAGCAGGTGAACGTCACTTCCTCGGCGGTCGACGACGGATCGCCCTGCCGGTATTCGCCGCCGGAGGTCGGGACTGCCGTCACGGTCCACAGCGCGGTTTCGCTGGACCACTCGGCCGAGACGGCACGGTAATTCAGCCGGATCCGCGATTCGAGACCCTCGTCCGCAACCGTCGCTTCGATGTACTCGCGGATCGAGTCGCCGTCGGCGATCGCCTTGGCACCTTCCCAGGGCCGGAACGAGTAGCCGAGGGTATACATGTCGCTGTCGGAGCGGATGCCCGGGTACCTGAAGAGATCCCAGGTGCCGCCCACGGCGCTGCGTGACTCCAGGATTGCGAAGGTCTTCCCGGGTGCCTCGCGTTTCAACCGGCTGGCGAAACCTATGCCGCTCAGCCCGGCTCCAACAATCAAAACATCCACGTGTTCACTCATGTCGCCAAGTTATCGACTTAGCGTTGACAGAGTCAACACCGCGTCGAAAAATTGGATTAGGATGGGCGGCATGGTTCAACGAGGACGACGTACCGCGAGGGTCTCGGGGGATGAACGCCAGGATGCAATCCTTGCTGCCGCCGAGGCGCTCCTTGCCGGGCGGGCCTTCGACGACATTTCGATCGAGGAGCTTGCCCGCGGCGCCGGCATCTCGCGCCCCACCTTCTACTTCTACTTTTCATCCAAAGACGAAGTGCTGCTGGCGCTTCTGGACCGCGTGATCACCGAGGTGGAACACCGGGTCGGTGACTTGCCGCGGGATTTCGAAAGCGATCCCGCGGCAGCGTGGACCCGTTCCATCGGCATGTTCGTGGCGGTGTTCGCGTCCCACCGCGGCGTCGCCACCGCGGCGATCACGGCCCGTTCCCGCAACGATGAGGTCCGCAAGCTCTGGTCCAAGTCGATGCAGTCCTGGGCCGACTTCTCGACCGATGTGATCACCTCAGAGCAAGCCCGGGGGGCCGCGCCGCGGGGTATCGATGCCCACGACCTCGCCGTGAGCCTCAACCTGATGAACGAGCGGGTGATCACCGCGGTGCTCAACCAGGAGAGCCCCGCCATCGCCGAGTCACGCGCATTGGACGTGTTAGCAACCATCTGGATCCGCAGTATCTACGGGTCCGTCAACCCCGGCCGCCCCTAGCGCCCGGCTCGAAAGGAAAAACTCGAATGCCCGACATCAAAACGCTGACCGTGCTCGGTACCGGAGTGCTCGGATCGCAGATCGCCTACCAGGCCGCCTTCCACGGATTCGAGGTCACGGCCTATGACATCGACGACGCGGCTCTCGAAAAGGCCCGGGCCCGCTTCGATCACCTCGCCGGTATCTACCGGGAACAAACGGTTGCCGGCGCCGTGGCGGGAAAGGCTGAGGCAGCTCTTGGCAACCTCCACCTCACCGCTGACCTCGGGGCCGCCGTCGCGAACGCTGACCTCGTGATAGAAGCGGTACCGGAAATGCTTGAGCTCAAGCGGAACCTTTACCGCAAGCTCGCGGATCTTGCTCCCGCCAAGACCATCTTCGCCACCAACTCCTCAACCCTGCTGCCCAGCGACCTCAAGGATTCCACCGGCCGCCCCGACCGCTTCCTTGCCATCCACTACGCCAACAACATCTGGACGCAGAACATTGCCGAGGTGATGGGCACCGCCGACACGGACCCGGCGGTGTTCGACGCCGTCGTTGGCTTCGCCCGAAACAGCGGACTGGAGCCGATCGAGATCAAGAAGGAGAAAGCGGGGTACGTCCTGAACTCGCTGCTGGTCCCGCTCCTGAATGCGGCCGCCGGCTTGCTGCTCCAGGGCGTCGCCAGCCCCGAAACGATTGACAAAACCTGGCGCATTGCTACCGGAGCACCGAGCGGCCCGTTCCAGATCTACGACGTTGTGGGCCTGGGAACCGCGTACAACATCGCCTCGTCCTCAGCCGACGCCGGGTCGCAGGCGTTCGCCCGGTACCTGAAGGAGAGCTACATCGACAAGGGCAAGCTTGGCGTCGCGACAGGCGAAGGCTTCTACAAATACTGAGTCCGCCGGCGGCTCAACCGCTTAGTCCGGGTCGACGTCCTGGACCGTTCGGGACAGCAAGCAGAACTCGTTGCCCTCGGGATCAGCCAGTACCACCCAACTGGCATTCGGGCCTTGGCCCACATTTGTGCGCTGCGCGCCGAGGGCGAGCAGTCGCTCCAGTTCCTCGGCAGTGGAGAGGCCGTCGGCCCGCAGGTCGAAGTGCAGCCGGTTCTTGATGGTCTTGCCTTCGGGCACCGCAATTACATCGATGGAGGGCCGGGTTTTATCCTGCGGCGCAATGCTGATGACGTCGCTGTCCGCTTCAACAACGTGCCAGCCCAGGACGGCGCACCAGAAATCGGCGACCACTTTTGGCCTGATCGCGTCGATGGCAACAGCAGCTAATTGACTGGGCATGGCCCCACGATAGCCCAAGAGAGATCCAGGGGCACCGCACCATCGGGACCTACTCCGTGCTGCGTTCGCGAAGTACAAGCACCGGGCAATGCGCATGATGAACCGCAGCTGCCGACACGGACCCGAGCATCATGCCGGTGAATCCTCCGTGTCCTCGTGAACCGACGACCACCAGGTCGGCCGCCCGGGAGGCTTCCACGAGCGCTGAGCCGGGATTAGCCTGCACTGCGCGTCCGGTGATGTTCACTCCCTGGTCCGTGACGCGGGCCAGCTCTGCCTTGAGGATGGCCTCGGCATCTGACTGGAAGACGTCGTAGTCCCAGACCTGGCCCAGGGCATCGCCGACATAGGGGAAGTTCCACGCCGCAAGCGCCAGCACCTGGCCGTTGCGGAGCTTGGCTTCTACGATTGCCCAGTCCATGGCGGCCTTGGACTGCGGCGAACCGTCCACCCCCACCACAATCCTGAAACTCCCGCTATCGTCCATGAGTCCTCCACTTCGCTTAGCAATGGGTCCTGGCTTTATAGTGAGGCCATCTTGGCACTCCGGGAGATTCTCCGGGAGTGCCATTAGCCCCGCGCCGCGGCCCCGGTGGGCGGCCACCTTGACCATCCGTGTCCGCCCAACCGTTTCCGGGCCGGTGGCATCAATTCTTGCGGCGCGGAAGGACCAGCAGTGCGTCGCCCACCGGCCGCTGCCCGGCTGCGTCGGAGGGGGAGTTGACGACCTGGCCGGCTACGACCATGGTGGTGGAGCCACCGCCGTCGAGGTTGATGGCGTCCACCATTCCCAGGGACCGGGCGACGTCGGCGGCTTCTTTGATGCTCAGCCCGAGCGATGTGGTTTGGCGTCCGTCGGCCGTGACCAGGAGGGTGCGCCCTTGGGCGTCGACGCCCGCGATGGTCCTCGGGTTGCGCTTGTGGACCCAGCCGTAATAGAAACTGTTGTTGTCGTCGGCGTGAACCATACCGTCCTTTCGGGCGGTGATGTTCTCGACGCCGCCGGAGACGAGCATCGGCCCGCCGTTGACGACGGAGGTGGCCCCGCCGGTCTTCTCCACCTTGCCGGCTTCATTGCTCAGGTCCGATTCGACATCGAGGCGTTTGCCGAGGATGGCCACATCCTTGAGCTTGGCCACGTCCGCTCCGGTGGCTTGCACTGTGCTGCCGGCGGCAGGGACGGCTGCACCCCGGGCGTTGTTGACCGCTGTTACGGTGCCGTGTTGATCGAGGATTACTTCGAGTCCCGGACCGGACGGTGTGGAGGGACCAAACTCCCCGCTGAAGGCGACGGTCTCGTCGGGGTCCGTGCAAGTGGCGTCGTGCAGGGGCAGGTTGGTGGGAAGATCGCCGGTACCTCCGCAGTTGCGGATCAGCCCCGGTACCCGGTTCAGGCCGTCAAGGGCCAGCGGCGCGCCGTGGCCGGGGGACGAGATGCGACCGCTCCAGGTCAGCCGTTTGATTGATGATTCGTTCTTTTTGCCGTCGATGACCAGAGCCGGCCGGTCCGCGACGGGTTCGCTGAGCAGTTTGCCGCCGACCACTGCGGTTCCGGCCGGGTCGCCTGGTGCACCGGCCCTCGGGTCCAGGACGAAGTAGCCGCCGTTCACCCCGGCCAGGGCAGTTTCGGCTGTCGCGAGCTGGCTTGTGGTTTCCCGGTCCTGCAGGTCCGGGCCGAACCCGGAGGTGAGCTCACCCCGGAAAGTCTTCGGATCAAGAGTGAGGACTTCCAGCTTCCAGGGGCCCCGGGTTGTCCCTGCGGTCCCGGCATCACCGTCCCAGCCGGTGTACAAGGCGGAGGCGGCGTAGCCTGCTGCCTTGAGCTGGCTGATCGTTGCCGTGCCGGCGTCCTTCGATTCAAACGCGCCGGCGCGCACACGGTATCCCAGGTCTCCGCCGGCGTCGGCGAGCTGGGGTGACTGGACGTGCTCAACCCGCGCCTGGACTCCGGCGTCCCGGAGTTTGAGGGCCACCGCCTCGGCTGTCGCTGCATCCGACAATGCGGAAGCCGGAGCGTCGGGATCGGCAGATGTGGACGGGATGGCGACTTCGGCGGTCCAGAACAGCGCGGCGTCCGGAGCGCCGCGGGTGATGGAAGTCCGTGTCAGGCCAGGGGCCAAGGTGGTGACGGTTCGCGTCTCGGGAAGATCCGGGGCGCCGAGTTCGAGTTTGCCGCCATCCTGCCGTCCGTGTACCTGGGATGCAGGCACCGCGGTGTCTGCGAAGGACACGCCTGTTGGAGCAATGAAGGCTGCCGGAAGTCCAAGGGCAACGGCGGCAATTGCGGCCGCACCTTTTCGCAAAGTGGGAGGTGTCATGGCTCGAAAATACCTTCCCCGCCACCGGCTCCGGCTACCCCCGGGCCCCAGTTCGGAAGGCCTTTGCCGACTGTTCACGCGCTGTTTCGCGGCGCGGACGGCAGCTCGACAACCGCCTCAGTGCGGCCGTAGCGGCGCAGTCAGTCCCGGCCGGCCCCGCCAAGGACTGTGACGTCCAGGGGCATGCGGTTGGCGCGCCGCAGGCGCCCGGCCAGCACGTTGCGCACCCCCCGGGTCACCATTGTTGTCCTGCTCAGATACCGGTACTCGGCGGCATCCGAGGTGACGAGTTCCACGATGGGGCGCGCTGCGTCGTCGGCGGTCTGCCCCCAGAGTCCGACGACGATCTGCAGCCCGCCCAGTCGGTGCCCGTACCCGGGCTGGGAGGTGATGTGCCCCAGCATGTCCGTCATCACCAGTCCGGGGTTCATGCCATGTACCCGCACGCCGCTGCCTTTGGTCTCCCGGCGCAGCGTCTCGGTGAACTGGCGGACCCAGCGCTTGCTCGAGGTATAGGCGTTCTGCAGCGCCACCGGACCCTGGTCGCCTTGGCCGTAGATGTTAACGAGGTCGCCGTGGCCCTGGGCGAGGAACACTGGCAACGCGACCCTGGAGCCGTGGAACGTGCCGAGGATATTCGTGCGCACCACCCGCGTGAAGTCGTCGACCGGGGTAGACGCCGTCGGCCCAAAGACGCCGGCGGCACCTGCGTTGTTTACCCAGATGTCGAGCATCCCGCGGCCGAGGGCCTCCTCGCGCAGGGCCTCGACGTCGGCCAGTTCTCCGGTGTCGCAGTGACGTCCGGACGCCGCTATCCCTTCCGTGCGCAGCCGCTCGACGGCGGCCGCGACGTCGACCTCCGACCTGGACGCCAGCACCACAGTGGCGCCCCTGTGCCCCAGGACCCTGGCCATGGCAAACCCCAAACCACGTGTCGAGCCAGTCACGACGGCCACGCGCCCGCGCAGGAGATCTTGTTGTGAACTCATGGTTCCCTCTTACGCGAACCTGCCGCGGAGGGCAAGAGCCACCGGCGGTGAGACGGTCCCGGATGCCGACCCGCAGTTCGCCCCCGCAGGATAGCTCACCCCGGTTTGGCCTCCGGCCCGCGTGAACGTTCGAACAAGCAGGCCGGGCACCAGCGGTGCCCGGCCTGCTTGTTGCCGGTGGTGGTCCCTGGCCCCTAGTGGCCCCGGGCGATCCAGTCCTGCAGCTGCGGCGCTTCGGCACCGACAGTGGTCGGGTCACCGTGCCCGGTCCGGACCACGGTGTCCGCCGGCAGCGTCAGCAGCCGGCCCTTGATGGACTCGATGATGGTGGGGAAATCGCTGTAGGACCGGCCGGTGGCCCCCGGACCGCCCTGGAACAGGGTGTCGCCGCTGAAAACGGTTCCCTCCTCCGCCAGCAGGAAGCACATGGAACCCGGCGAATGTCCGGGCGTGTGCAGGGCCACGAGCCGGGCGCCGGCGACCTCGAAGCTGTCGCCGTCCTCGATCGCGTGGTCCGGTTCGGTTCCCGGGAAGACCCGCTCCCACAGCATCCAGTCGTCCCGGTTCAGATATACCGGCGCGCCGACGCGGCCGCGGAAATCGCCGACGGCGGCGATGTGGTCGTCGTGTCCGTGGGTCAACAGGATCGCCTTCACTCTCCGGCCCGCAACGGCTGCGGCCACGGCACCGGCGTTATGCGCCGGGTCGATCACAACGCACTCCGACTCGTCGCCCACGATCCAGACGTTGTTGTCAACATCCCAGGTGCCGCCGTCGAGCGAGAAGGTACCCGAGGTGACCAGACGGTCGATCCGGAGGCCCTGCGCGGAACCTCCGCTCACAGTTCAACCACCGATCGCAGCACGGAACCGCCGTGCATCTTCTCGAAGGCCTCCTCGATCTGGTCGATCGTGATCCGTTCCGTCACAAAGGCATCCAGGTCCAGCTTGCCCTGCTGGTAGAGGTCGATCAGCATGGGGAAGTCGCGCGAAGGCAGGCAGTCGCCGTACCAGGAGGACTTAAGCGAGCCGCCCCGGCCGAAGAGATCCAGCAGCGGCAATTCCAGGGTCATCTCGGGATTGGGCACACCCACCAGGACGACGGTCCCGGCCAGGTCCCGGGCGTAAAACGCCTGTTTGTAGGTCTCCGGACGTCCGACGGCGTCAATCACCACGTCGGCGCCGAAGCCGCCGGTCAGTGCACGGATTGCCTCCACCGGGTCCGCGGCGGAGGAGTCCACGGTGTGGGTTGCGCCGAGGTCCTTGGCGCGTTCGAGCTTTTTGGGATCAATATCAACGGCGATCACCGTGGTGGCACCGGCGAGCGCGGCACCGGCAACGGCTGCCACGCCGACACCGCCGCAACCGATGACGGCGACGGTATCGCCGCGCTTGACGTTTCCGGTGTTGATGGCCGCGCCGATGCCTGCCATCACTCCGCAGCCGAGCAAGCCGATCGCGGCCGGGTCAGCCTCGGGGTCGACCTTGGTGCACTGCCCGGCGGCGACGAGTGTCTTCTCGGCGAACGCGCCAATGCCCAGCGCCGCGGTGAGCTCGGTGCCGTCCTCGAGTGTCATCTTCTGGGTGGCGTTGTGGGTATTGAAGCAGTACTGCGGCTGGCCGCGCCGGCACGCCCGGCATTCGCCGCAGACGGCGCGCCAGTTCAGCACCACACGGTCGCCGGGGGCAACCTCGGTGACGTCGGGTCCAACGGCGCTGACAACGCCGGTGGCCTCGTGGCCGAGCAGGAATGGGAAGTCATCGTTGATGGCGCCCTGCTTGTAGTGCAGGTCGGTGTGGCAGACACCGCAGGTGAGGATGTCCACAAGGGCCTCCCCGGGTCCGGGATCCGGGACCAGGATGGTTTCCAGGGTGACGGGCGCGCCCTTGGAGCGGGCTATGACGCCTTTGACTTTATGGACCATGGGAATAGCTCCTCTGCTTGTATCGGGGTTTTTGCCGCACAACATTCTTTCGCATAACGAGCGACGGCACGGCCTCCGGGGAGACCCTGCCGTCGCTCGTTACCGGTTCAAAGGTGGGCTTTAAGCCGCAAGGCGGCTTTTGACCTCAGCCGCGGAGGGGTTGGTGGCTGCAGTGCCGTCCGGGAACAGCACAGTGGGGACCGTCCGGTTACCTCCGTTGAGCTTTTCCACGAGATCGGCGGTGCCTTCAACTTCTTCGATGTTGATCTCGGTGTAGCCGATGCCCTGGGCATCCAGCTGCTTCTTCAAGCGGTTGCAGTAGCCGCACCACGTGGTCGAAAACATGGTGATGGTGCCGGATTCGGGGGTAAAGTCCACGAAGTTCTCCTCAAAGCTGGGTGCCGGCGCTGGATGGCAGCGCCCATGCCGGCAAAAGTGGGATGTCACTGCAAATAACCGTAACCTGCGGCGCGCTATTCCCGGGCAATGCCCGCGCCGTGTGCGCTCAGCGCCCGGGAGGTGAGGCCCGACACCCTCCGGCAGGTTGTGGAATAGGGTCCCGGCGGCAGCCGTTGACGCTGGCATGAAGGCAATTACTTATAGCGAATATGGCAATCCGGACGTCCTTGAATTGGCAGAGCTCCCGCTGCCGAAGGTAGGGCCGGGCATGGTCCTGGTAAAGGTCAAGGCGGCGTCGGTGAACCCGGTCGACTGGAAAATAATGGCCGGCTACTTGGACGCGGCGATGGACGTGCAGTTCCCGGCGGTCCCCGGCTGGGATGTGGCCGGCGTTGTCGAGTCGGTGGGGATCGACGCGCCGCATTTCCGGCCCGGCGATGAAGTCATTTCCTATGGCCGCAAGGACTACGTCCACGGCGGTAGCTTTGCTGAGTACATCGCCCTGCCGGAGCGGCTCCTTGCGCGCAAGCCTGCATCCCTGGGGTGGAATGCCTCCGCAGGTCTTCCGCTGGCCGGTTTGACGTCTTATCAGGTACTCACCCGGCTGGGTCTCACGGCGGACGAGACGGTGCTGATCCACGGCGGCGCCGGCGGTGTGGGGTCCCTCGGAATCCAGATCGCCGTGGCGCTCGGCGCCCGTGTAATCGCCACCGCTTCCGAGAAGAACCACGACTTCCTGCGTTCCCTCGGCGCCGAGCCCGTCAGCTATGGCGAAGGACTCGCGGAGCGGATTCGTGCCCTGCGTCCGGACGGCGTCGACGTTGTCGCAGACTTCGTGGGCGGGAATCTCGAAGCCACCCTCGCTGTCCTGGCCGACGGGGGCCGGCACGCCTCGATTGCCGACAGTGAAGTGGAGCAGCACGCCGGGACCTGGATGTGGGTCAACCCCGTAGGCGCCGAGCTGCAGGAACTTGCCGACCTGGTGGACGAGCACAAAATCCGGGTCGAAATTGCCCGGACTTTCCCGTTGCCGCAGGCGGCAGATGCCTTCCGGTTCAATATGGAAGGGCACACCCGCGGCAAGATAGTCCTCACCGTCGACGACGCGCCCTGATGCGAAGCGGCGGCCGGACGCCGGCCGCCGCGGGCCCGGGTTCGAAGACCGCCGGATGACACCGTTTGGGCGCAGTGGCATGCTGGTGCCATGTGTGGACGCTACGTGATGGCAAGGGCCGTCGGAGACCTGCTGGCCGAGTTCGACGCGGGACTCGAAGAGGAGACCGTGATTCCGCCGTCGTGGAACGTGGCCCCGACCGCGGAGGTGCCGATCCTGCTGGAACGGCTGGTGGACGGCACGCCGGTCCGGCAGTTGCATATCGCCCGCTGGGGCTTGGTGCCGTCCTGGGCCAAGGACCCGGGGATCGGCTCCAAGATGATTAACGCCCGCAGCGAGAGTGTGCTGGAGAAGCCGGCGTTCCGGAAGGCAACCCGGGCCCGGCGGTGTGCGGTTCCCGCTGACGGATACTACGAATGGAAGGGCCAGGGCCGCGGCAAGCAGCCCTACTACGTGCACCCGAAGGACGGCCATCCGATAGTTTTCGCCGGTCTCTACGAATGGTGGAAAGACCCCGCCAAGGCCGACGATGACCCGGAACGCTGGCTGCTCTCGACGTCGATCATGACTACCGACGCGCCGCCGGAGGGTTATGCCGGGGGGATGCTGGCCGAGCTCACGGCCCTGCACGACCGGGTTCCGCTGCCAATGCACCGGACGACGCTGCAGGCGTGGCTGGATCCGCAGGCCGACGATGCCGCAGGGCTGGTCGATCTGGTCCGGGCGGGCGCGCACGACGTTGCGGAGGGCTGGACGATCGACGCCGTGGGTACCGCGGTCGGGAATGTCAAAAATGATTCCCCGGAGCTGATCCGGCCGGTGGGAAGCCTGTTCTAGGGATGCGCACACAGCCGTACTGCAGTGCTGCGGCGGGCACGCGGGGTGGCCGGTTCAGAGTGTCACCTTCCCGCCGCCGTCGACCGCCCAGCTGGGATTGAAGGCAACTTCCCAGCGGTAGCCGTCGGGGTCGGCGAAGTAGCCGGTATAGCCGCCCCAGGGCTGGGTCTTGGCCGCCGCGATAACGGCCGCTCCGGCGGATTCGGCTTCCGCCATCACCCAGTCCACTTCCGCGGCGCTGGCCAGGTTGTGGCTCAATGTGATGCAGGGAATGCCGGCGGGTGGATCGGTGCCGGCTTCTGCCTGCATCTGGCCGGCGTCCCAGAGCGAGAGGATGAGCCCGTGGTTGGCCTGGATGAACAGAACCTCGCCGCGGACTTCTCGGTGGACGGGCCAACCCAGGCCATCGACGTAGAAACTACGGGAGGCGCCAACGCTGCGGACACCCAGTGAAATTAAATCGACTCGTGGCTGCATCTTTCGATACTGTCATGGACATGTCCACAAATCACGAAAACGATAAAGCTGCCAAAGCCGACCGGGAACAGCTCGCGGCTGTCCGGGTGGCGGTTGACGAGGTGGACGAACAGATCGTGTCCCTGATCGGCCGCCGCGAGCGCCTGATCCGGATCGCCGGAACCCTCAAAGCGGACAGCGCCGAGGTGCGGGCCCCCGGACGCGTGGAGCGGGTGATCGAACACGTCCGCACCACGGCCCAGCAGAAGGACATCGACGTCGACCTCATCGAAAAAACCTACCGGGCCATGGTCGATGCTTTTATCACGCTCGAGCTGGAGGTTTACAAAGCCAGCTCCTGACGGGCGGCTTAGAGGGCTTCCTCTACCGCAACGTTTGACTGGTACTCCCGGCCGTCACAGTCGCTGAATGCCGTCATCAGGTGGCCCTTGGCCAGGCCCATGACCGTGCTGAGCGGGAAATGCCCGGTGATGGTGTTTCCGGAGTGGTCGACACCCTTAAGGTCAAAGTTCTCCTCCGTGCCGTCATGGCTGAAGCAGTAGAAGGACACCGCCTCCCCGTTCATAAACTCGATCCCCATCCTTCGCTGGTGGGAATGATCCGGTGTTGCCGCGACGAGCCCCACCACATAAGCGCCCTGGCCGGGGATGTTTCCGTCTATATCGAACTTCGCCACCAGGGACGTGTCCTCGGCGGCGATGCTGACGTGTTTCAGAAGTGCGTTATGGGAGCTCATGGCTCAATCCTGCTACCTGCGCGTACGTCCGTCCACCCCTGACCTAGGTTTTGCCGAAGGACCGTCGTAGACTGGAGTTGTTCGAATATATGTTCGAATTGTTGCCGATCGTTTTTCTACCGGTCGTTTTTTCACATGGTGTGGTCCGGGAGGCGCAGTGGGTATGTTCAGCGAGACCGTGGACGTCGTCTGCGCCCCTTCGGGCGAGCCTTTGACGCTCGGCTGGGCCGGCCGCCACTACATCCTTTGTGCGGAACCGGTCCGCTGGTACGAGCGGCGTCAATGGTGGGCTGAGGAACAGCGGGCACCGCTGGGAAGCGGTCCCGGGCTGGTGGATCACGAGATCTGGCGGGTGCAGGTGCGCCCGGCAGATTCCACCGACACCGACAGCCTCACCCTTGACCTCACCCGGCATGTGGGCAGCGGACGCTGGCGCCTGCTGCGGATCCACGACGCCCTGCGTCCGTTCCTTGCGCCCGAATCAGCATGAGCTTTACGCATCTCCATGTTTCCACCGCCTTCAGCGCCCACTACGGGGTCTCCTGGCCGGATGAGCTGGCCGCCGCCGCTGCCGCGGACGGCGCGACGGCGCTCGCCTGCACGGACCGTGACGGCCTCTATGGAACAGTCAAACACCTCAAGGCCTGCATGGCTGCGGGACTTGATCCGATTGCCGGCGTGGAACTTGCGGTCTTTGACGACGACGGCGACCTCCGCACCGAGGTAGCGGGACGTGTGGTTGTGCTGGCCCACGGGAACAACAGCGGTGCGGGCTACCGTGCGCTGTGCCGGCTGATCTCCGATGCGCATGCCCGCACCACGGGCAAGGCCGGGGGAGCGGTGCCGGTCGCGGTGACCAGGTCCGAGCTGGCCTCCCGGACCCTGCACCCGGAAACGCTCAAGCCGGTGTTGACCGTGCTGATCGGCCCGGACTCCGACGTGGGACGTGCCATGGGCGGGAGGCGCTACCTGCGCCCCCGCACCCTGTTCAAACGCTGGCTCGATGCCATGCCCCCGGGAACAATCGCCGCCGAGGTGGTCAGCCAGCTCAGTCCGCCCGGGGAACCGCTGAGCACCGCCCACGCTGTACGGATGCTCAAGCTTGCCGCTGAGCACGGGGTTCCCGCTGTATTGAGCAACGCCGTGCGTTACGTCGCCGAGGACGGGGCGGCTACCGCGGACGTGCTGGATTCCGCCCGCACGCTGAAATCGTTGCCCGAGCTTTCCGCCGCCCCGTTGCTTCAGCCCAACGGGCAGGGCTGGCTGAAATCCTCCGGCCAGATGCTGCAGTTGGGCAAGGAGATCATGCACGCCGCCGGATACGGCGCTGCCGACCTCAAAAGCCTGATGGCGCAGACCGAGGCGCTCGCGGACCGCTGCAGGATGGACCCGGTAACGGACATGGGCTGGAAACAGCCCGTGGTGCCGGAAGCCACAGTGATCGGAATCGCCGGGGATCCCCTCGCCGAACTTATCCTGCGCTGCGAGGCCGGCATCGGCAGGCGGTTCCCGGGGATCACCGGCAAAGCTGCCGGGGAGCTGCGTTCGCGGCTGGAGCATGAGCTGGGAATCATCGACAACCTGGGCTTCGCCGCGTACTTCCTGACCGTGGCCGAGGTGTCCCGGATGATCCTGGACATGGGGGTACGGGCAGCGGCCCGAGGCTCGGGGGCCTCCAGCCTGGTCAATTATCTGATCGACGTCAGCCAGGTAAACCCGCTCCAGCACGACCTGATCTTCGAACGCTTTCTCTCCCGGGACCGTGCCACCCTGCCGGATATCGACATCGACGTCGAAAGCGCTGAACGGCACAACGTGTACCGGAAGATCTTTGAGCGCTTCGGGTCCGAGCGCGTCACCCTGATGAGTATGCAAAACGGCTACCGCGCTCGCGGTGCCGTGCGAGACGCCGGCCTGGCACTGGGCATGGAGGAAGGCGAGATTGGGGACATCGCCAAGCAGTTGTGGCGATTTTCAGCCCGGAACTTCCGTGAAGCGCTCGTGGAGAAGCCTGAGCTGAAGGAATTCGCCGGCCGGGTGGGACAGCGCGACTTCAGCGGGAACCAGCAGCTGGATCTGCTGGTGGACCTCACCGAACGGCTGGACCGGCTGCCGCGCCATATCTCCATGCACCCTTGCGGGGTGATCCTGGGGGATGCGACCCTGCTGGACCGGACGCCTGTCCAGCCCAGCGGGCTGGGTCTGCCGATGAGCCAGTTCGACAAGCACGACATGGACCCGATGGGCATGCTCAAACTCGACGTCCTGGGTGTCCGGATGCAAAGCGCCATGGCCTTCGCCGTCCGCGAAGTGATCCGGCTCCATCCCTCCAAAGCCGAGGTGGTCGCCGCAGGCGCACATCCGGCAGGGCCTGACGGGACGGGGCCGGACTACATCGCCGAGGACGGTCAGATCGACCTCAACGCCGTGCCGCTCGACGACGAACCCACCTATGAACTGATCCGCAGTACCCATACCCTGGGCTGTTTCCAGATCGAGTCACCCGGTCAGCGCGAGCTGATCGGCAAGCTCGCGCCCAGGGAGTTCAATGACCTGATCATCGATATCTCCCTGTTCCGGCCTGGTCCGATGAAATCGGATATGGTCCGGCCTTTCCTGGAGTACCGGCATGGATTTGCACCCGAGGTTTATCCGCACCCGGACCTTAAGCCCGTCCTCAAGGAGACGCACGGCGTCACGGTGTTCCATGAGCAGATCCTCAAGACCTTCGACGTGATGACCGGATGCGGGCTGGCGCGGGCCGACGAATTCCGCCGCGCCCTCGGCAACGATGTACTCGAAGGAAAGGTGGAGGAGTTCTTCCGGAAGGAAGCCCGCGCCCGGGGGTACAGCCCCGCAGTGGTGGACAAGGTCTGGGGAACGCTCAAGGCCTTCGGAAGCTTCGGGTTCTGCAAAGCCCACGGCGCTGCTTTTGCCGTACCCACCTACCAGTCGGCCTGGCTGAAGGCCCACCACCCGGAGGCGTTCCTCGCCGGACTGTGGGAGCACGATCCGGGCATGTATCCCAAGCGGCTCCTGGTGGCCGAGGCCCGGCGGCTGGGAATCCCGATCCTGCCCCTGGACATCAACCGGAGTCACGCCGAGTACCGGGTGGAACGTGTGGATACCGGTCAGGACCGCGGCAGACTGGGTATCCGGCTGAGCCTGAACGGCATCTATGGACTCTCCGGGTCCGAGCTGAAACGGATCGTGGCAGGACAGCCCTATGATTCGCTCGCGGACCTGCGGGCCAGGTCCCGGCTGAGCAGGCCCAGCATCCAGCGGCTGGCGCAGCTCGGTGCTTTCGATTCCCTGCACCGGGCCGCCGGCGGGGCCGCGAACCGGGCGGACTTGGTCCATCACCTGCAGGCCCTGCAAAGCCGGCCGCACCGCAAAGGCATCGACGTGATCGATGGTCAGCTGTCCCTGCCGCTGGGTGATGTCGAGTTGAAAAACCTCAAGGCCGGGCTGCCTGCGCCGACCCTGGTGGACACCGTCAGGGCCGAACTGGACCTGATGGCCGTGGATGTCAGCGACCACTTGATGGCAAGCCACCGGCCGATGCTGGACCGGCTCGGCGTCACCACCGCGGACAAGCTGCTGGGGTTGCGCAACGGCACCGAGGTGCTGGTCGCGGGGGTCCGGGTCGCCACCCAGACCCCTCCCATGCGGGGAGGCCGGCGCGTGGTGTTCATCAGCATCGACGACGGCACGGGCTGTGTGGACTCGGTATTCTTCCATGAAGCCCAGGAGCTTACAGGCCCGCTGCTGTTCGGCACCCGGTTGTTGCTGATCAGGGGAACAACCCGGCGGACCGGACCGAGGGGGATCAGTATCAGCGCCAGCATGGCCTGGGACCTGAGCCGCACGCAGACCCTGCCATTCCCGGCCCCGGCGGCCGGGATCCCGGACTACCGGGAAGCTGAGCCGCCGGGCCCGCTGGAGGGCATCAGCCGCCACCTCGCCATTACCGGGCTGGGAGGCTGAGTGGCGCGTTGGTTGGCCTCTGCAGAAACCGATAGCATGGACGGGGCTGGCTGTGGCCCCCGTACGCCACAAGCTACGAAGCCTCAACTTTGAATAGGAGACACCCGTGTCAGATGCCCAGCAGATCACCCTTCTCGTCGATGGCGAAGAGACCAAGGTGGCTACCGGGACCACCGGCGCGGAACTCTTTTTTGAGCGCCGCGACGTCGTTGTGGCCCGCATTAACGGCGAGCTGAAGGACCTGGACCAGCCGCTGCCCGAGGGCGCGGCAGTTGAGGGCGTCACCATCGATTCCCCCGACGGCCTTAACGTCCTGCGGCACTCCGCCGCCCATGTGATGGCCCAGGCCGTCCAGCAGCTGCGCCCCGACGCCAAGCTGGGCATCGGCCCGTACATCACCGACGGCTTCTACTTCGACTTCGACGTTGGGGAGCCGTTCACACCGGAGGACCTGAAGACTCTGGAAAAGATGATGCAGAAGATCATCAACCAGAACCAGAAGTTCGTCCGCCGTGTGGTTACCGAGGACGAAGCGCGTGAGGCGATGAAGGACGAGCCCTACAAGCTTGAACTGATCGGCCTCAAGGGCGCAGGCTCCGACGCCGACGGCTCCAGTGTTGAAGTGGGCGGCGGCGAGCTGAGCATCTACGACAACGTCGAGCGCAAGGAAGGCACAGCCGTCTGGTGTGACCTGTGCCGCGGACCGCACCTGCCCAACACCAAACTGATCTCCAACGCCTACGCGCTCACCCGCTCCTCAGCGGCGTACTGGCGCGGCAGCGAGAAGAACAAGCAGCTGCAGCGCATTTACGGCACCGCGTGGCCCACCAAGGAAGCACTCAAGGCTTACCAGGAGCGGATGGCCGAGGCCGAGCGTCGCGACCACCGCAAGCTCGGGGCTGAACTGGACCTGTTTTCCTTCCCCGACGAGCTGGGTTCCGGCCTGCCGGTGTTCCACCCCAAGGGCGGCATCATCCGCAAAGCGATGGAAGATTACTCCCGTCAGCGCCATGTCGAGGCCGGCTACGAGTTCGTCTACACCCCGCACATCACTAAAGGCCACCTCTACGAGGTGTCCGGCCACTTGGACTGGTACCGGGACGGCATGTTCCCCCCGATGCACATCGACGCGGAACTCAACGAGGACGGCACCGTCCGCAAGCCCGGCCAGGACTACTACCTGAAGCCGATGAACTGCCCGATGCACAACCTGATCTTCCGCTCCCGCGGCCGGTCCTACCGCGAACTGCCGTTGCGCCTGTTCGAATTCGGTTCCGTCTACCGCTACGAGAAGTCCGGCGTTGTGCATGGCCTCACCCGGGTCCGGGGCATGACCCAGGACGACGCCCACATCTACTGCACCCGCGAGCAGATGAAGGATGAGCTCACCAAGACCCTCAACTTCGTCCTTGCGCTGCTCAAGGACTACGGCCTGAACGACTTTTACCTGGAGCTCTCCACCAAGGACCCGGAGAAGTCCGTGGGTTCGGATGAGATCTGGGAGGAAGCCACCCGGACCCTCGCCGAGGTGGCCGAGGAATCCGGACTCGACCTGGTTCCCGATCCGGGGGGTGCCGCGTTTTACGGCCCCAAGATCTCCGTGCAGGCCCGCGACGCGATCGGCCGCACCTGGCAGATGTCCACCATCCAGCTGGACTTCAACCTGCCCGAGCGCTTCGAACTCGAGTTCCAGGCCGCCGACGGCAGCCGCCAGCGCCCCGTGATGATCCACCGCGCGCTGTTCGGATCGATTGAACGCTTTATGGGGGTCCTGACCGAGCACTACGCCGGTGCCTTCCCGGCGTGGCTGGCTCCCGTCCAGGTGGTCGGCATTCCGGTGGCCGAGGCGTTCAACGATTACATGTTCGACGTTGTGGGCCGGCTCAAGGCCGCCGGCATCCGTGCGGAGGTGGACATTTCCTCGGACCGTTTTCCGAAGAAGATCCGCACCGCCAGCAAGGACAAGGTCCCGTTTGTGCTGATCGCCGGGGGCGACGACGCCGAAGCCGGAGCCGTATCCTTCCGCTTCCGTGACGGCAGCCAGGACAACGGTGTGCCGGTTGCTGAAGCCGTCCAGCGGATCGTCGACGCCGTCCGTAACCGGACCAGCTAGCGGACAGGGACCAGCGATGCGGGAATCCACAGGTGCCGCCCCGGACTATCCGGGGGATGCTGGCGTGACGGACGACTTTGCTTTGGCCGGGGTGCCGGACGCCTTCCAGCGTCTGTGGACTCCGCACCGCATGGCTTACATCAAGGGCGGCCAGAACCAGTTCAAGAACGTGGACGACTGCCCGTTCTGCGTGGCGCCGGACCGCGATGACGATGATTCGTTGATCGTCCACCGTGGTAGGACCAGCTATGTGGTGCTCAATCTCTTTCCGTACAACCCGGGCCACCTGCTGGTGTGCCCGTACCGGCACATTCCCGACTATACGGACCTAAACGTGGCGGAAACGGCGGAATTCGCCGAACTGACCCAGACGGCCATGCGTGTGCTGCGCAAGGTCGCCAATCCGACGGGATTCAACCTGGGCATGAACCAGGGGGTAACCGGCGGTGCCGGCATAGCCGGGCACCTGCACCAGCACGTGGTTCCGCGCTGGGGCGGGGACGGAAACTTCTTCCCGATCATCGCCCAGACCAAGGCCATCACGCAGACCCTGGGCGAGGTACGTCAGCAAGTGGCTGACGCGTGGCCGCAGGAGAACGGCGCGGGGCAGGCGACTGTCGGGGCCACGGATGCTCAATAGGCACGCGCGCGGATTCTTCACCGCGCTTTTCTCCCCGCTCGCCCGGTGGCTGTTGCGGATCGGCGTCTCCCCGGACGCCGTGACCATCGTCGGAACCCTAGGCGTGGTGGTCGGGGCGCTGGTTTTCTACCCGCTGGGCCAGCTTTGGTGGGGGACGCTTTTTATCACTGCGTTCATTTTTTCCGACGTCATCGACGGCATTATGGCCCGGATGCACAAGGGCGGGGGACGCTGGGGCAATTTCCTGGACTCCACCCTGGACCGGGTGGCCGACGGGGCACTGTTCGCCGGCGTCGCGGTCTGGTTCTTCACCGGCGGGGCGAACATCGCCATCGCCGTGGCCGCCATCCTCTGCCTGGTCCTGGGAATGGTGGTTTCTTACGCCCGGGCCAAGGCCGAGGCGCTGGGCTTCGAGGCAAACGTGGGCATTGCAGAGCGCGCCGAGCGGCTGGTGTCCGTGCTGGTGGTGACGGGCTTCACCGGCCTGGGCCTGCCGAGCGTGGTGCTTTTTGTGACCTTGATTCTGCTGGCCGCCGCGAGCCTCGTCACCATCGTCCAGCGGATCATCGCAGTGCACCGCCAGTGGATCGAATCAACCGAAGGCACCGCGTCCGAACAGGCGGCCTGAGCGTGCGCCTTCGACGGCGGCCCGGGGTGTAACGGAAATTCAGCGCCGCGCAACGGGGGACTAGTATTAGCTGTGCCGGCCAATGGATCCGGTAACCCGGTGCGTGCGAAGCGGTTCTTGTGCGCCGTCAGCGCTCCGGCGAGGTCAACTATCTACCCATAGGGGTTTTTGTGTCTACACCTGATGTAAGCAGCGAAGCCGGCGCGTCCGCACAGAGCGTTACGGGCAGCAGCCGCGTTAAGCGCGGTATGGCGGAGATGCTCAAGGGCGGCGTCATTATGGACGTCGTTAACGTCGAGCAGGCCCTCATCGCCGAGGATGCCGGAGCCGTGGCAGTGATGGCGCTGGAACGCGTTCCGGCCGACATCCGCGCCCAGGGCGGCGTGTCCCGCATGTCCGATCCGGACATGATTGAGGCGATCATCGCCGCCGTGTCCATTCCGGTCATGGCGAAGGTCCGGATCGGCCACTTCGTCGAAGCCCAGGTCATCCAGACCCTGGGCGTGGATTACATCGACGAGTCCGAGGTCCTGACCCCGGCGGACTACGCGAACCACATCGACAAGTGGAATTTCACGATTCCCTTCGTCTGCGGTGCCACCAACCTCGGTGAGGCGCTGCGCCGGATCAACGAGGGCGCGGCGATGATCCGGTCCAAGGGCGAGGCCGGCACCGGGGATGTCTCCAACGCCACCACGCACATGCGCTCGATCCGTGCGGAGATCAAGCGGCTCGCCGGGATGGCCGAGGACGAGCTCTACGTCGCGGCCAAGGAACTGCAGGCCCCGTATGAACTGGTGAAGGAAGTGGCCGCCACCGGCAAGCTCCCCGTGGTGCTGTTCACCGCCGGCGGCATCGCCACCCCGGCGGATGCGGCGATGATGATGCAGCTCGGCGCCGACGGTGTCTTCGTTGGCTCCGGTATCTTCAAGTCCGGCAACCCGGCCCAGCGGGCGGCCGCCGTCGTGAAGGCCACTACATTCTTTGATGACCCGGACGAGATCGCCAAGGCCTCCCGCGGCCTGGGCGAGGCGATGGTCGGAATCAACGTCGACGAAATCCCGCAGCCGCACCGCCTCGCCGAGCGCGGCTGGTAACTGCACCAACGCCCAACTGACTCACAGATATGGTCGTTTTGAGGGCTCAAAACGACCCCACCTGCGAGTCAGTTGGGCTGCGCGGGGTGGATTCCGTGGGCTACTCGAGGCCGCGGCGCTTGAGCAGCGGTTCGAGTCCGGCGTCGCGGCCTCTGACGGCGCGGAAGGAATCCAGCGGATCCCGGCTGTTGCCGCGGGAGAGCAGTTCAGCCCGGAAGAAGTCGCCATTTGCGCGGGTGAGGCCGCCGTTGTCCTTAAACCATTCCACCGTCTCGGCGTCCAGCACCTCGCTCCAAATGTAGGAGTAGTAGCCCGCGGCGTAGCCGGCACCGGCAAAAATGTGCTGGAAGTACCCCGTGCGGTAGCGCGGCGGGATCAGGTGGTGTGCCACGCCGGCCGCTGCCAATGCCCCGGCCTCGAACTCCAGAACGTCCTCGGGCACCTCTGTGCCGTCCAGGACATGCCAGGCCAGGTCAAGCAGGGCAGCGCCCAGGTACTCGGTCGTGCCAAAGCCCTCGCCCCACAGCTGCGCGGCATCAAGCTTGGCCACGATCTCCTGCGGGAGCTTCTCGTTGGTGGCATGGTGGCGTGCATAGTTCGACAGAACTTCGGGCCACATGATCCACATTTCGTTGACCTGCGAGGGGTACTCCACAAAGTCCCGCGGCACGGAGGTACCGGAAAAACGCGGGTACGTGACGGAGGAGAACAGTCCGTGCAGGGCGTGGCCGAACTCGTGGAACGCGGTGCGGAGTTCGTCGAGGGTCAGGAGGGTGGGTTCGCCGGCCGGTGGCTTGGAGATGTTGAGGTTGTTGATCACCACGGGCCGGGTGTTGAGCAGGCCGGACTGTTCCACCAGAGAGTTCATCCATGCTCCGCCGCGCTTGGACTCGCGGGTGTAGTAGTCGCCCAAAAATAGCCCCAGCTCCGTGCCGTCCGGATTGCGGACTTCCCAGACCCGCACGTCCGGGTGGTAGCCGGAGAGGTCTGCGCGTTCGTGGAAGGTGACACCGTACAGCGCGTTGGCGGCGAAGAACACGCCCTCGTGCAGGACGCGGTCCAGCTCGAAGTAAGGGCGCAGGGCCTGTTCGTCCACTGCATACCGTTCGCGTTTGACCTTGGCGGAGTAGTAGGCCCAGTCCCAGGCTTCGAGCGGGTGCCCGGCGATCTTGGCCAGCGCTTCTGCCTCCGCATTGGCGTTGCGGACGGCGGCCGGCGCGAGCCGGTTCATCATGGCCTGCACGGCGGCGAAGTCCGGGGCGGTCTGTTGATCCACGACCAGTTCGGCGTAGTTGTCGAAGCCCAGCAGCGCAGCCTTCTCGGCCCGGAGCCGGACTGTGTCCTTGACCAGATCCAAGACATCAAAGTTGCCGCCGGCGCTGCCGCGGCGAACGGACGCCTCGTACAGGCGCCGGCGGACGCCCCGTTGCTCCAGTGCGGCGAGGGCGGGCTGGTTGCTGGGCTGGATGAGAGTCAGCAGGTACTTGCCTTCGTGCCCGGCAGTGCGGGCAGCCTCCGCCGCGCTGGCAACATCGTCCGCGGGAAGTCCGGCAAGTTCGGCGGCGTCATCGAGCAGCAGAGCTGCGGACTTCATTGCTTCCTTGACCCGCTGGCCAAATTCCGTGCCCAACCGGGAGAGCTCGGCGTTGACGGCCTTGAGCCGATCCTGGCCCCCGCCGTCGAGCTGGATGCCGGACTGGCGGAATTCCTTGAGGTATTCGTCCACCAGACGCGAAGACTCCGCGTCGAGCTGGTCGGTGTTAATCGCGGCGAACCGTTCGAACAGGCCACGGTTAAGGTACACGGCGTCCTGATGGGCCGACAAACGCGGGGATAGGGTGGTCTCCAGTTCGCGGATGGCGTCCGAGGCGTCGGCCGAGACGAGGGTGAAGAAGGAAGCGGCGGCGCGCTGCAGGAGCTGTCCGGACCGCTCCATGGTGAGCGCCGTATTTTCAAACGAGGCGGGTTCCGCGGTGTCCACGATCGCCTTGATCTCCGTGAGATGTGCGGCAAGGCCGGCCTCGACCGCTTCGGAGTAGTGCTCATCGGTGATGTCCGCGAAGGGCGGCAGGCCGAAGGGCAGGTGACTGGGGCTCATCAATGGGTTGATCATGAAATAACTCTTTCATGTAATGCAGGGAGTCTCAACGGCGGACCGGCGTTTTTTGCCCGGCGTCATCGTAGGATGGCGCCATGCGTACCCTTACCCCGACTCGGCGTGCTCGCCTGATCACCGTTGCCGCAGCCCTGTCCCTCGTAGCCTCTTTGGCTTCCTGCGGGTCCGGCGCCCAACCGGAAAACGGCGGCTCGCGTTCCGCGGCCGCCGGGAGCAGCGAGAGTGGTGCTGCATCGGCGGGGACCCCGGTACGGGGCCCGTCGACGTCACCGGCCCCGATCCCGACGCCGGGGAAGGGCCCGGCCTGCCGGGCCGTCCGTTGCGCCTCGGTGCTGGTGACCGGCGACATGCTGGTTCATGCCCAGCTGTGGGACCAGGCCCGTGCCGACGCCCTCGCCACCGGTGCGAAGGGCCTGGACTTCGGACCGCTGCTGGAAGGCCAGCGCCGATACATCGAGAAGAGTGACCTGGCGATCTGCCACCAGGAAACACCGGTAGCCGGCCCCACCGGCCCCTTCTCCGCCTACCCCTCGTTCAACGTCCCGCCGCAGATTATTACGGCTGCCCAGGGGGTGGGCTACCAGGCCTGCACGACGGCGAGTAACCACCACATCGACCAGGGCACGGCCGGCCTGGTCCGCACGCTGGACGCCATGGACGCCGCCGGACTCCAGCACACCGGCTCGTACCGGAGCGAAGCGGACTCGCAGGGAATTATGGTCCTGCAAACCGCTGCGGCCAAAATCGCCGTCATCGATGCCAGCTATGGGTTGAACGGGCAAGTTCCGGAGGCCGACTGGCAGGTGGACATGCTCGATCCCGGGGTGATGATCGCCAAGGCCAAGAAGGCCCGCGCGTTGGGAGCGGACATCGTCCTCGCTGCCATGCACGCCGGCGACGAGTACTCCAGTGAGCCCAACGCCGAGCAGCAAAGCGTCGCCCACGCTCTCGCGGACAGCGGCCAGTTCACCATGATCTACGGTCACCACACGCACTCGGTTCTCCCGATCGAGCAGTACAAGGGGACGTGGATTGTGTACGGACTGGGCAATGGGATCACCGAACTCTCACCGAGCTACGTGGTCAACAATGAAGGTCTCCTGGTGCGGGCACAGTTCAGCCAGGACGCCGCCGGCAAGTGGACCGCCTCCGATCTGGCCTGGGCGCCGTCGGTAATTGTCCGCAGCCCCTACCGCTGGTGTTCCGTTGCCTCCGACGCACCGCAGGGCCCCTGCGCCGGTGCCGCGGCCGACGCGGCCACCCACCTGCGCACTCAGACCGTGGTCGAGTCGATGGGAGCCGCAGCCGCGGGCGCCCACGAACTGCTCATCACGAGGGAGCCGTAGCGCCGGGCGGAACGGCCGCGCCCACTCCGCGGGGTCTTGCCGTGCTTCCGACCGGCGCATACCGTGGTGGTGACGCGAGAGCTGGGGGCAGTTCCTTTCACCACCGGGCAGGAGGCTTTCGTGGGCAGAGTACCGATAGCGGACCGGGAAACCCGGAACGGGACCTTTCCCAACGGCATGGACTACCTGAGCCTGGGCAATGGCGGGAAAAAACTCCTTTTCATCCAGGGTGGCCCGGGGAGCACGGTTCCCCGGGGGCTGCTGCGCCAGATGCTTCGGCGGCAGTTCGCCCCACTTTTCCGGGCCGGGTACTCCGTCTGGATTGTCACCCGGCGCCGGGGAATGCCGCCGGAACACCGGGTAGCCGACATGGCGGACGACTATGCGCGGCTGATAGCCGAGGAATTCGGCGGCCGCGTGGACATTGTCGTGGCTGAGTCGTTTGGCGGAATGATCGCCCAGTACCTGGCGGCGCGGCATCCCGAATCCTTCGACCACATGGCCATGGTGGTCACCGCCGCGGAGCTGAGTGACTGGGGCAAGGACGTCGACTCCCGGATGGCGCATGCCATTGCGGACGGGGACACGGACGGCGCCGGAACGGTCTTCGCCGAGTATCTGATCCCGAACGAGCGGCTTTGGTGGCTTCGGCGGATGCTCGGACCGGTAATCAGCCGCCTGGTCATCACCGGGGCCGGCTATCCGCTCGCGGACGTCTTGACCGAAGTCGAGGCGGAAGTGAGCTTTGATTCCAGGGCCGTGCTCCCGCACATCCGGCGGCCGGTGCTGCTGCTTTGCGGTGGCTCGGACCAGTTCTTCCCGCAGGACGTTGCGCGCGAGACGGCCGGACTTATCCCGGACTGCACCCTCATCTGGTACGAGGGCATGGGTCACCTCCGGGCAGCCTCAAGCAGCCGGATAGCCCGGGACGTCCTCGCCTATATAGGACCTGGCTAAGCGACGGCGCGGTCCGGGAACCCATCGGCGCGGCGTACCGGAGTGTCCGGCTCAGTCCAGCCGGGGCGTGGCGAAAACATCGCTGTGGCCGATCGTGGCCTGGCCCGGATCCCGGCGGGCGGCCAGCCAGTCGGCGACTTCCCCCGGGGTCAGCTCCCGCGTCTCCAACGCGGCAGCGCCGATGCCGGTGGCGAGTTCGCGCCGGAGATCCGAATCCTCCGGTCCGAGCAGCCAGGGCGAGTCGGCGGTGTGCACGGCATAACCGTGCATCGCGAGCAGTCCCGCCAGCGCAGCCGTGGCCCGCGGACCGGTGGACGGACCGAAGCCCTTGTCCCACTGCTGATGGCTGTTGAACGCACGAAGCACACGCCCGTCCTGCGGGTGGGCCGGCTGCCATTCCTGCCGGCCGTCGTAGCTCAGGACCGTGTAGAGCGGCAGCCCGGCCGCGCTGAGGGCGGCCGTGAACAGCTCCAGCCAGGGCTCCGAAACGAGGTCGAACAGTGCTGCGGCCGTGACAAGGTCCGGAGCCGGCGTCAGCACCTGCGCCAGGTCACGGGTCAGGTCGGCCTCGGCGAAGCTGACGTCGATGTGTTTGTTCTCCTTGCGCAGCCGAAGGAGGGCGCCCTCGGACCGGCTCTCGTCCGCCCAGTCGACCAGGCGGTGCCGGGCCAAGGTCAGCAGCTGCGCGTCATAGTCCACCAGCCGCCAGGACTGGTGGTCCGGCAGGAACTTCGCGGTGCCCCGCAGATTGGACCCGGAACCGCAGCCCAGATCCACCACGCTGACGTGTGTGTGTGCCGCGAAATAGGCGGACAGCTGCTGCCCTAGCTCCGAATCCCGGGCCCGGTGGTCAGCCGGTTCGCGCAGGTCCAGCCACTCCGGGCTGAAGCCGCTCATGCCGCGTGCTCCGGGAGCAACCGGGCCACGGCCCGCACCGCGCCAGCGACCCGACCGGCAGTCTCAGACCAGGACGGCAGCGTCCGTCCGGCGGCCCAGGAGCGCTCCCCGAGGTCGGCGAGGCGCTGCGGATTGGTCAAAAGTAGTCGGAGGGCATTGCCGAGGGCGGGCGCGTCGCCGGGCGGGACCTTGACGGCAGCGCCGTCCGGCACCGTCTCGGCCGCGGCCCCGCCGGTGGTGCAGATAATCGGCAGGCCGTAGGACATCGCCTCCGCCAACGCCATGCCGTAGCCCTCATAGAGGGAAGGCATCACAAAGAGGTCGCTGGAGCGGTAGGCGGCCGCCAGCTCATCCGCCGTCAGGACACCGGTGAAAGTAACCCGGCCGGCAAGGCCGTGGGCCTCGATGGCGGCGGCCACGCGGGCGTGCTCGCCCGGCACCCGGTGAGTTTCACCGGCGATGGTGACATGCCAGTCCAGGTCAGTCAGCTGCGAAAGTGCCAGGG
Organism: Arthrobacter sp. UYCu512; assembly: GCF_040547075.1. Classification (NCBI taxonomy): domain Bacteria; kingdom Bacillati; phylum Actinomycetota; class Actinomycetes; order Micrococcales; family Micrococcaceae; genus Arthrobacter; species Arthrobacter sp. UYCu512. The sequence goes on along the minus strand of NZ_JBEPPA010000002.1, from coordinate 110,728 downwards.
CCAGGACGCCGTAGGCCTTGCGTGGGGAGACCGACCCGACGCAGAGCAGTTCCGCCCCGCGTGTGCCGTCTGAGCCTTCGGCCCGGCGTGCCGGTGGTGTCCCCGGACAGGCGATCGAGATTTTGCCGGCCGGGACGCCGTAGTCGCGGCTCAGAGTCCGGGCCGTCACCGCGCTGGTGGCAATCACGTGCGTGGCGCGTGCCAGGGCATGGCGCTCGGTTGCCGCGAGCAACCGGCGTTCGTCTTCCGCGATCCCGGCTTCCAGTGCCAGTGGATGGTGGACGAGGGCCAGGAGCGGGTGGCCGGTCCCGTCGCCCAGCATCTCAAGCAGTGTGTCTGGGAACGCACCGAACGCGAGTCCGTCCACCATAACCGGGGTCCCGCGCCGCAGCGAGGCGAGCACCCGCCTGGTTTGTTCAACGTCAGCGGCCGTCGGAGACGGCCACTGGCCCGGGAGTTGGAGGTGCTGGACCCGGATGCCGGAGCCGGGCAGGTGCGTCAGGAGGCTGCGGTCATAGGCGTAGCCGCCGGTGGGCGCTGAAAGGTCGCCCGGGATGGCGAACACCAGCCCGGGATCTGGATCTCCAACCATGGCGGACTCCATTTCGAGCGACGGATGAGCGACGGGCCGCAGGTCACGGCACGCGAGACCCATGCTACCCGGATAGCCCGGACGGCGCCTTGGCCGTCAGCGCGGGCGGCGGGCGGCGTGGTCGCGGGCCAGGACGGCGTACGAGTCGTCCGGGGTACCCGGCGAGAAGCTGCCGTATTTGCGCTCGACGGCGGTCCGGATCAGGAAGTCTGCCAGGACCGGGTTCTTGGGCAATAGTGAGCCGTGCAGGTAGCTGGCCACAATGTTGCGGTAGCGGGCCCCTTCCTGGCCGGAACTGCTGTTGTTGCCCGTGCCCTTGGCGGTGGCTCCCAGCGGCGAGACGCCCGGGCCCAAGCTGGTCTGCCCGCTGTGGTTCTCATAACCCAGCACGGTGCCGAACTCGGGGGAGGTCACCGACACGTTGCCGATCAGCCGCTCATCGGTGCCGTGGGTTTCCACGTCCAGGATGCCAATTCCCGGGATGATTGAACCCGTCCGGGTTTTGAAGAACTTCCCGAACAGCTGGTAGAGGCCGCAAATCACCAGCATCGGGGTGCCGTCCTCGGCCAGTTCCTTGAGCGCGGATTCGCGCGAGAGCAGGTCGTCCTGGATTACAAGCTGTCCGCTGTCCTGTCCGCCGCCTCCGACTACCAGGTCGATGTCCGCCGGAAAGGCGTCGCCGACGTTGTACTCAAGCAATACCGGCGTGTAGCCGTGCCAGCGCAGCCGCTGTGCCAACACCAGCGCGTTGCCCCAGTCGCCGTAGATGTTCATGTCCCGCGGGTACAGCTGGAGGACCCGGATGGTTCCTTTGCTCATGAGACCACCTCCACAGTGGTGATTTTGGCCAGCTCGCGGCGGATGGCGAGCATCGCCGTGTAGGTGCAGAAGATTCGTTTGGGCTTGTTTTTGGCCCCGCGGATAAAGGCTGCCAGTGCGGGCGCAATCTCGGTATTCACGGCGCCGATAGAGACGTCGTTATACTGCAGCCGGAGTGCCATGTCGTAAGCGCGGGAGCCGCTCAACTGGTCCACGCCGCCCTCGCTCAGGGTGTCGAATTCCACATCCCAGAGCCAGGACATGTCCCGGCCGTCGGCATAGTTGTCATTGATTGCGATCATGGTGGCGTACCCCGCAGCAGGAAACGACTTCAGCCCGAGGCGGAAGCCGCTGGGGTTCTTCACCAGCACCAGGTCCAGCGGCAGGCCGTCGACGACGAGGCTTTCTCCGCGGCCGAAGGCCGGTGCCACCCGGGACAGGGCCGCCAGCAGGCTCTCGTTGTCCGCGACGGCCGTTTTTCCAGCGACAGGGACCCCCACCGCAATTGCCCGCGCCAGGGTCAGCGCGGCCGCGGCGTTAAAGATGTTGTAGACACCGCGGAGCTTCATCGCCGTTGTGGCCGTGACGCCGTCGTACTCAAAGTCCGCGTCCGCCGCGCCCACCCGGCGAAGCACAACGTCGGCATGCGGCTTGGCGGGAGCCGGCGGCACCGGGCTGCCGGGGGCGGTCCGCATCTCGTCGTCGTTCGGGAAGGTGCTCAGCAGGGAATCATCCAAGCCGAAGTAGAGGACGTCGGGGCCGCTGTGCGTGCCTGTTTTTCCCGTGCCCGTTACGTGCGGTTGCGCGGAGAGAGTTTCCGCGATCCGTGCGACGCGGGGGTCCTCTCGGTTCAGCACGACGGTTCCGGTGGTTTTGGCGGCGATGTGCTGCAGCAGCTGCGCGGTCTTGTCGATCTCGCCAAAACGGTCCAGCTGATCCCGCAGCACGTTGAGCAGGAGGCAGTAGCGCGGCGGCACCTGGTTCACGAAGTGCACGGCGTGCGCCTCGTCCAGTTCAAGCACGGCGACGTCCGCGTCGAGGCGTCCCAGCCAGTCCACCTCGCCGAGCAGCGCAGCGGCCACGCCGCGGGTGAAGTTGCTGCCGGTGCGGTTGGTGAAGACCTTCAGGCCCTGACTCTCCAGGAGTTCGACCACCATCTTGGTGGTGGTGGTCTTGCCGTTGGTGCCGCTAACGACGGCGACGCCGTGCGGCAGCGTGGACAGCGTCCTGCGCATAAACCCGGGGTCGATCTTTTCGACGACCAGCCCCGGCAGGGCAGAGCCTCCGCCCCTGAGCCGGGACACCCGGCGGACGAGCTTGCCGAGCGGAATGCTGAAGTAAAACATGCTCTGTAATATATCCCAGCGACGGCATGGAAGCCCGCGGGGCGGCGGCGGCGGGTTCGTTCAGGCCACTATGCTGTTCGGATGACCAACCCCTCTTCTACCCCCTCTTCCCGCGCGGGTTCGGGACTGCGGATCGGCGTCCTGGCCCTTCAGGGCGACTTCCGCGAACACCTGCGCGCGGTGGAAGAATCCGGCGCCACGGGCGTCGGCGTCCGCCGGGCGTCCGAACTCGACGGCCTCGACGGCCTCATCATTCCCGGCGGTGAATCGACAACCATCGACAAGCTGTCCCGGGCCTTCGGTCTGCGTGATCCGCTGCGCACCCGCATCCGGGCCGGGCTGCCGGTCTACGGTTCCTGCGCCGGGATGATTCTCCTCGCCGAGGAAATCGCCGACCCCGCAAAGGACCTCGCCGGCAACCCCCAGCAGACCTTCGGGGGCCTTGACATCACGGTGCGCCGGAACGCCTTCGGCCGGCAGCGTGAGTCCTTCGAAACGGATCTCGATTTCAAGGGCTTGGGCTTCAGTGCCACCGGCGACGGCGTCGCCCCCGTGCACGCTGTTTTTATCCGCGGACCGTGGGTGGAACGCGTCGGCGACGGCGTGGAGGTCCTCGCCGTAGTGGAGCCGGCCGGCGCCTCCCATCCCGAGGCGCTGGCCGGGGCGGCTAGAATTGTTGCTGTGCGTTCCGGCAAGCTGCTGGCCACCTCCTTCCACCCGGAAGTGACGGGGGAGAAGCGTGTGCATAAATTGTTTATTCGAATGATCAGAGGAGAAGCGTAAAGCATGTCAGGCCACTCCAAATGGGCGACGACCAAGCACAAGAAGGCCATCCTCGACAGCCGCCGGGCCAAGTCGTTCGCCAAGCTGATCAAGAACATCGAAGTCGCCGCACGGATGGGCGGTCCGGACCTCGCCGGCAACCCGGGCCTGGAACTCGCCGTCACCAAGGCAAAAAAGACATCGGTCCCCGCTGACAACATCGACCGTGCCATCAAGCGCGGCGCCGGCCTCACCGGCGAAGTGGTGGACTACACCGAGATCATGTACGAATGCCGCGGGCCGCAGGGCTCGGCGCTGCTGATCGAGTGCCTGACCGACAACAAAAACCGTGCCGCCTCCGAAGTCCGGCTCGCCATTTCCCGCAACGGCGGAACCATCGCCGATCCCGGTTCGGTCAGCTACCTCTTCTCCCGCAAGGGTGTCGTTTCGCTGCCGAAGAACGGCCTCAGCGAGGACGACGTCCTGATGGCCGTCTTGGACGCCGGCGCCGAGGAAGTCAAGGACCACTCGGACAGCTTCGAGATCCATTCCGAGCCGACGGACCTGCAGGCCATCCGCGATGCCCTCAAGGACGCGGGGATCGAATACGATTCCGACGAGGCCGAGTTTGTCCCGTCCATGCAGGTTCCGCTGGACCTCGAAGCCGCCAAAAAGTTCATGAAGCTTGTCGATGCCCTCGAAGAACTCGATGACGTCCAGAACGTCTACAGCAACGCCGACCTCAGCGACGAAGTGCAGGCCGCACTGGAAGCGGAGTGACGCTTCGCGTCCTCGGCGTCGACCCGGGCCTCACCCGCTGCGGGATCGGCGTCGTGGACGTTGAGAAGAACCGCCGGGCCACAATGGTGGCGTTCGGCGTCGTCGGGACCTCGCCGGAGGAAAGCCTGGACCAGCGCCTCCTGGTCATCGCGACCTCCATCGACGAGTGGCTGGACAAGTACACACCGCACGTCCTGGCCGTTGAGCGCGTCTTTTCCCAGCTGAACGTCAGCACCGTGATGGGAGTGGCCCAGGCCTCGGGCGTGGTGATCGCCGCTGCCGCGCGCCGCGGCATCCCGGTAGCGCTGCACACACCGTCCGAGGTCAAAGCCGCCGTGACCGGCAGCGGCACGTCCAACAAGGATGCCGTGACCAAGCTGGTTACCAAGATCCTCCGCCTTGACGCCCCGCCGCGGCCGGCCGACGCCGCCGACGCCCTTGCGTTGGCCATCACCCACGCCTGGCGGGCCGGAAGCGGCGCGGCCGTCAGCACCACCGGGCCCGGCAGCGGCTCCATGACCCCCGCGCAACGGGCTTGGGCAGACGCGGAAGCCAAAGCGCGCCGCACCCGCTGAATGTCCGGTGCGCTTGCTAGGGTATTCGTAGATATGTTCGGATAGCCGGGTCCTCCCGGTTCATGTATGGCTGAATTTTCAGGAGCCCGGCTTTGATCAGTTTTCTCCGCGGAACCGTAGCGCACGTTGGCCTGTCCTCCGCCGTGATCGACCTCAACGGCGCCGGCATGAGTGTGAACGCCACGCCGCAGACCCTCAGCAGGCTCCGAGCCGGCGAGGAAGGGAAGCTATTCACCTCCCTGATCGTGCGGGAGGACTCCCTGACCCTGTTCGGATTCGCTTCCGACGACGAACGGGCTGTGTTCGACATCCTGCTCAGCGTCAGCGGCGTCGGGCCCCGGCTGGCACTCGCAGTCCTGGCCGTGCATGAGCCGGAAACGATCCGAGTCGCCGCACACTCCGGAGACGGCAAGGCCTTCACCAAGGTGCCCGGGATTGGCCCCAAGGTCGCCGGGCGGATTGTGCTGGAACTGGCCGGCAAGCTGGTGCCGCACGGCACCGCGGCCGATGCACCTGCTCCCGCGGCAAGCTCCGAGTCGGTCTGGAAGCCCCAGGTGGTCGCGGCCATGACGAGCCTGGGCTGGTCCGAGAAGGATGCCACCTCCAGCATCGACAAGTCCCTGGCCGATTCACCCGAACTGGCCGACAGGGGCAACGTGGCCGAGATCCTGCGCGCCACCCTCCGCTGGCTGGGCCAGGACGGCGCCCGCGCCGGCAACAGGGCAGGTGCCCGTGGCTGAGCCGTCCGTCGTCGCCGGCGGAGAGGAGCCGGAGGAGCGGGTCATCGAAGCCGCCCTGCGGCCCAAAAACCTGCACGACTTCGTGGGCCAGCACCGGGTCCGAAAACAACTGTCACTGGTCCTGGAAGCCTCCCGCATGCGGGGCCGCAGCGCTGACCACGTCCTGCTCTCCGGTCCTCCCGGCCTGGGTAAGACCACGCTGTCCATGATCATTGCGGCCGAGATGAACGCACCGCTGCGAATCAGCAGCGGCCCGGCGATCCAGCACGCAGGCGACCTGGCTGCCATCCTGTCCTCGCTTTCCGAAGGTGAAGTCCTTTTCCTTGATGAAATCCACCGGATGTCCCGGCCGGCCGAGGAAATGCTCTACATGGCTATGGAGGATTTCCGGGTCGACATCGTCGTCGGCAAGGGAGCCGGAGCTACCGCCATCCCGATTGAACTTCCGCCGTTCACCCTGGTGGGTGCGACCACCCGCGCGGGCCTGCTGCCCGGGCCGCTCCGGGACCGGTTCGGCTTCACCGGACACCTCGAGTTCTACTCCGTGGCGGAATTGGAACTCGTCCTCCGGCGCTCTGCAGGCCTGCTGGACCTGAAGGTCAACTCCGCCGGGTTCAGCGAAATTGCCGGGCGGTCCCGCGGTACGCCCCGCATCGCAAACCGGCTCCTGCGCCGGGTCCGCGACTGGGCGCTGGTGCACGGGGTCGAGCAGATCGATGCCCGGACCGCGTCCGCGGCGCTGGACATGTACGAAGTCGACAAACGCGGACTTGACCGGCTGGACCGGGCCGTCCTGGAGGCCTTGATCACCAAGTTCGGCGGCGGACCCGTGGGACTGTCCACCCTGGCTATCGCCGTCGGCGAGGAGACGGAAACGGTGGAAACCGTCGCCGAGCCGTACCTCGTCCGCGAGGGCCTGCTGGGCCGGACCCCGCGGGGCAGGATCGCGCTCGCCCCGGCCTGGACACATCTTGGCTTCGCGGTGCCGCCCGGCGTCTTCGCGCAGGACCCGCTGGAACTCTTCCCGGCGGACGGGGACGCCGACTTCGATGCCGGCCCGGGCCAGGATGCCGATCCGGAATGGATCCGTAACCGTCAATAGCAGCGGCGCGTAGCCTTTCCCTCTAGACTGGTATGACGCTCGGCACGTTCGGGTCTTTGTTTCCGTGCGCGGCCAGTTCCTGGCCGCCGTCGGCTCGGCATAATTGCCTGCCAGCTATCCCGGAGCGAAACGGACGTTGCTGTACAACCAGCTACGCAAGTACAGAATGGAACTTTTCCCTTGGATCCAATGAACATCCTGCTTTTCGTTATGCTCGGACTCTTCGTCTTTATGATGTTCCGCCGCAACAAGAAGACCAAGGAACAGGCAGCCACGCTGCAGTCACAGTTCGCCCCGGGTGTCGAGGTTATGACCAGTTTCGGCCTCTTCGGAAGGATCGTCGAGATCGACGACGCAGAGAACAAGGTGCTGCTCGAACTCTCCCCGGGGAACACCGCCACGGTGCACCGCCAGGCAGTTACCAAGATCGTCGAGCCGGTCCTCGCCGCCGAGGAGCCTGCCGTGGTTCCCAACGATGCATCTTCGCTGACGATCGAGAAGTCCGAAAGCATCGCTCCTGTCAACGATGCGCCGCGCGATGAGACGCCTGAGGAAACCCTGCGCCGCCTCAGCGACGAAGGCAAAAAAGACAGCTAGTCTGCCTGTTTGAGCTATCCCGCGAAGCAACGGCTGCGGGCCACCGCCGGAGCGCGCCCGTGAGGGCCGCACGGCGGTTCCTCCGTAAACAATAGAAAGATCCACAATGGCACGAACTGGCCCCAAAAACACAGCCCTCAGGGTGCTGGTCTGGCTCGGCGTTATCCTCGCCGTCCTGACGGCCGTCCTGGCCGGCGGCACCATGGCCGGCCAGGCGAGCTGGGCACCCAAGCTCGCCCTGGACCTTGAAGGCGGCACCCAGATGATCCTGGCGCCCAAGGTTGAAGGCGGTTCAGGCATCAATGAAGAGCAGCTCAATCAGGCCGTGGCGATCATCCGCCAGCGTGTGGACGGCTCCGGTGTCGCGGAAGCGGAAATCAGCACGCAGTCGGGCCGGAACGTCGTCGTCAGCCTGCCGGGCACACCCGCCAAGGAAACCCGCGCCCTGATCCAGGCGTCCGCCGACATGAATTTCCGCCCCGTCCTCCAAGCCGGTCCGGGCGCAGCCGTCCCCACGGAGTCCTTGACTCCAGAAGACCAGCTGCCCAAGCCCACCGCCGAGCCCACCAACGGCAGCGACATTAACTGGGTTACCCCGGAGGTCTACAAGAAGTTCGAGTTGCTCAACTGCGACAACCCGTCGCAGGACAAGCAGGAACGCTCCGACCCGACCAAACCGCTGGTAACCTGCGAGCCGGCCTCCGCCAACTCCCCGGCGATCAAGTACATCCTTGGCCCGGTTGAAGTCAAGGGCTCAAACATCGCCGGGTCTTCCTTCCAGCTGCAGCGCGGCGCCCAGGGTGCGGTGACCAACGAGTGGGCAGTGAACATCCAGTTCAACGACGAAGGCACCACCAAGTTCAAGGCAGTCACCGAGCGGCTGTATCAGTTCAACGTCGCCAGCCAGGCCCAGGGCGGCTCAGATCCGAAGGCACAGTTTGCCATCGTGCTCGATGACCAGGTCATCTCCGCGCCGCGTGCGAATGCGACCATCACGGACGGCCGTCCGCAGATTACCGGTGGGTTCACCGAACAGTCCGCGAAGGCACTCTCGGACCAGCTCCGCTTTGGAGCCTTGCCGATCAGCTTCGAAATCCAGAGCGAACAGCAGATCTCAGCCACCCTGGGTGGTGAGCAGCTGCGGATGGGCATGTTGGCGGGCCTGATCGGCCTGTTGCTGGTGGTCGTCTACTCGCTGTTCCAGTACCGGGCCTTGGGCCTGGTCACCGTGGCGTCCCTGGTTGTTGCCGGTGCCCTGACCTACCTGGCCATAGCGATCCTTGGCTGGACGGAAAACTACCGGCTCTCGCTTGCCGGTGTGGCCGGTCTGATTGTGGCAATCGGACAGACAGCTGACTCCTTCATCGTCTACTTCGAACGCATCCGGGACGAGCTCCGGGAAGGCCGCGGACTCGTTTCGGCAGTCCAGAACGGCTGGAAGCGCGCCAAGCGCACAGTGCTCGCATCCAAGGCGGTGAACCTGCTGGCCGCGCTGGTGCTGTACTTCGTGGCTGTGGGCAACGTCCGCGGCTTCGCGTTTACGCTTGGCCTGACTGCCATCGCTGACCTCATCGTTGTATTTATGTTCACGCACCCGACGCTTCAGCTGCTCTCGGGCACCAAGTTCTTCGGCGAAGGCCACCGGTTCTCCGGCCTGGACCCGAAGCGGCTCGGCGCCATCCCGCTGTACCGCGGGGCGGGCCGGATCCGCACCCCGGATGACAAGCCCGCCGTTGCGCTTCGCGCCAAGAACACCGGCGCCGCGGCCGAGGCCGAACGCCGGATGACCATTGCGGAACGACGGCTCGCGGAACGCCAGGAACAGCTTGCCGGTTCCTCCAAGAACGCGTCCAAGGAGGGCAACTAAATGGCCACCAGCTTCGCCAATTTCGGCAATGAGCTCTACACGGGCAAGCGCTCGTACGACTTTGTCGATTCCAAGAAAATCTGGTTCCTGATTGCAGCCGTCCTGGTTGCGCTCTCGATCCTGCTGCCGGTCGCCAAGGGTGGCTTCAACCTCGGCATCGAGTTCAGGGGCGGCTCGGAATTCACCGTCTCCAACGTCAAGACCACGGACCCTGCCCTCGGCGAGAAAGCCGTGAAGGACGTTGTCTCCGGAAGCGTCCCGCGGGTCGCCAATGTTGCCGGCACCACGATGCGGATCCAAACGGACAAGCTCACCGACGACGAGACACTGCGGATCAAGGACGGACTCACCACGGCCTACGGCGTCACCGACAATGAGGTCACCTCGACCTTTGTCGGGCCGACCTGGGGTGCTGACGTTACAAAACAGGCCCTTTTGGGCCTGGCGATCTTCGTCGGGCTCGCCGCGGTGCTGATGGCGCTCTACTTCCGGACCTGGAAGATGTCGCTCTCGGCCCTCGTGGGCATGCTGGTGACGATGTTCATCACCGCCGGCGTGTACGCCCTCAGCGATTTCGAGGTCACGCCGTCGGCCATCATTGGGTTCCTCACCGTGCTGAGCTACTCGCTGTACGACACTGTGGTGGTCTTCGACAAGATCCGCGAGAACACCGCGGACCTGCAGGCGTCCACCCGCCGGACGTTTGGCGAGGAGGTCAACCTGGCTGTCAACCAGACCTTGGTGCGCTCCATCAACACCATGATGGTTGCCATCCTTCCGGTGGGGGCGATCCTATTCATCGGCGCTGGCCTGCTCGGCGCCGGAACCTTGCGGGACCTCTCACTGGCTCTTTTTGTCGGCATCCTGATCGGCACGGCGGCCACCATATTTATCGCCGCGCCCCTCTACGCCTGGCTGCGGCAGGGCGAACGGGAGTTGGTCAAGCAGGCCGCACGGGTGCAGCAGCGCCGGGCGCAGGCTGCCGCCAAGGCGGAAACCGCAGAAGCTCCCGCGACGGCCTAGCCGCAGCTGTCCTGCCGGACCCGGTCCGCCGGGGTATTTGCTTCCGCAGACCTTCGGGCCGGAGAACGCCATTCGTGGTGCTCTCCGGCCCGTCGCCGTATCGTCGACGGTTATCGAAGTATCCTGCTGCGGGAATAGACTGGAAGAATTAACGGGTTCGGAGAGGTGCTCCATTGGAAGAACGTTCGACGCCGGTGCCAACAGCACAGGCGGATGAGGCTGCAGGCCAGGGTTCGCAGACTGGCGTGGTGGCTCCGGGACGCGCTGATCCGCCCGTCCCGGTCGACAGTTCGGGGGCCCGCCAGACCTTCCCCGGCCGCCGTGAGCGCACCCGCTCCCGGCTGGCGCGCCTGACCGGCCGCGGTGCACCTGCCTATTCGCCCATCCTGGAGCCGCTCCTGCGCACAGTGCGGGCCAATAACCCCAAAGAGGACTTTGAGCTGATTCAGCGTGCCTTTGTGGTGGCGGAGAGCTGCCACCGCGGGCAGAAGCGCAAGAGCGGCGACCCGTACATCACCCACCCCGTGGCGGTGGCCACCATCCTGGCCGAACTGGGGCTCACCGGAACCACCCTGGCGGCGGCTCTCCTGCACGACACGGTCGAGGACACCTCGTACTCCCTGGAGGACCTGAAAGCCGAATTCGGGCCGGAAGTGGCCATGCTGGTCGACGGGGTCACCAAGCTGGACAAGGTCAGCTTCGGCGAGGCCGCCCAGTCTGAAACCGTTCGCAAAATGGTCGTCGCCATGGCCAAGGACATCCGGGTTCTGATGATCAAGCTGGCCGACCGGCTGCACAACGCCAGGACCTGGCGCTTCGTGTCGGCCGAGTCGTCGGCGCGCAAGGCCCGGGAAACACTGGAAATCTTCGCTCCGCTGGCACACCGGCTGGGCATGAATACCATCAAATGGGAACTTGAAGACCTCTCCTTTGCGGCGCTGTATCCGAAGGTCTACGAGGAAATCGTGCGTATGGTGGGGGACCGGACCCCCGAACGCGAAAAGAACCTCTCGGTGATCCGGAACCAGATCACCGAGGACCTGCGCGAAGCGAAAATTAAGGCCACTATCAGCGGCCGGCCCAAGCATTACTACTCGATTTACCAGAAGATGATTGTTCGGGACAAAGATTTCGACGACATCAACGACCTGATGGGCGTCCGGGTGCTGGTCGACTCGGTCCGGGACTGTTACGCGGCCCTCGGCGCCATGCACTCACGCTGGAACCCCCTCCCCGGGCGGTTCAAGGACTATATCGCGATGCCCAAGTTCAACATGTACCAGTCGCTGCACACCACCGTCATCGGCCCCGGCGGCAAACCCGTGGAGATCCAGATCCGCACGCACGAAATGCACCGCCGCGCTGAATACGGCGTTGCGGCACACTGGAAGTATAAGGATCAGCCGAACCGCACCGCTGCCGGGCCGGGAAGCCCCCGCGAGGGTGAGATGGGCTGGCTCCGCTCCCTCGTGGACTGGCAGCAGGAAACCTCCGATCCGGGCGAGTTCCTGGACTCGCTGCGTTTTGAAATCAACGCCCGGGAGGTTTTTGTTTTTACCCCCAAGGGCGAGGTTATGGCCCTACCCGCCGGTTCCACACCCGTGGACTTCGCCTACGCCGTCCACACCGAAGTGGGCCACCGGACCATCGGGGCCCGAGTCAACGGCAAACTGGTCCCGCTGAACAGTGAACTGAACCACGGCGACTGGGTGGAAATCTTCACGTCCAAGGCCGAGGGCGCCGGTCCCAGCCAGGACTGGCAGCATTTCGTCAAGAGCGCCCGGGCCCGCAACAAGATCCGTCAGTGGTTCAGCAAGGAACGCCGCGAAGAGTCGATCGACCGGGGCAAGGAAATGCTGACCAAGGCGATGCGCAAGCAAAACCTGCCGTTGCAGCGCCTGATGACCCATGACGCCCTCGCCGCGATCGCGGAGGACTTAAAGTATGTCGACATCTCCGGTCTGTACGCAGGGGTCGGCGACGGCCACACCTCGGCTCAGTCCGTTATGGAACGCCTCGTGGAAAGCGTCGGCGGCAACGACACTCCCGACGACGCCCTCACCGAGGTTTCCATCCCCTCGCAAGTCAGCAAGGGACGGTACTCCGATTCAGGCGTCGTAGTACGCGGCGTGGACGATGTCTGGGTCAAGCTCGCCCGCTGCTGCACACCTGTTCCGCCGGACCCGATCCTGGGCTTCGTCACCCGCGGTTCCGGCGTTTCAGTGCACCGGACGGACTGCACCAACGTCAGTGGGCTGCTGGAGCAGCCAGACCGGATAGTGGAGGTTGATTGGGCACCCACCCAGTCGAGCGTTTTCCTGGTCGAAATCCAGGTTGAAGCCCTTGACCGCAAGTCGCTGCTCTCGGACGTGACCCGCATCCTGTCGGAGAACCACGTCAACATCCTGGCCGCGAGCGTTCACACATCCACGGACAGGGTAGCCATCTCGAAATTCGCTTTCGAGATGGGCGACCCGAAATACCTCAGCCATGTGCTCAGTGCCGTCCGACGCATCGACGGGGTCTTTGACGTCTACCGGACCACCGGCAGCCGGCGGCGCGGCTGAATCTTGTTTGGCGAGACACCGTAACCGGGCGCCGGGAGGCGCCGGGTTATGGCGCCGGACGGGGCTGCAGCTGTTCGAGTTTCGCCAGCGCTTCCTTTTTGTGCGGCATCCGGGGCGATGCCTCCACGGCCCGCAGCAGCAGCCGGGTCTGCAAACCCAGATCTGGGTTTGCCAGCAGCGCCCGCAGCGCCGGAACGGCCCGCTCCGCGTCCACATGCAGGGCGATGTCCACAGCGGTCCGCAGCGGGCTGGAGACCAGCAGACCACCCAGGCTCACGACGTCGAACGGGCCCAGGCGCACCTCGTGGAGTGTGCACCCGCGGGCCGACCTGAGGCTGGATATCCGTCGCTTGGTGTCGACGAGCAGGGCAAGACGGTCAGGTTCGATGGCGCAGCCGTAAATCCAGGCGGCCGTCATCCGCCCCGCGACAACCCGGGTGCGGATGGCCGGGCTTATCAGGAGGGAGGCCGCACGGGCCCTGAGCCGCGGCGTGGGGCGGGTCCCCGGCGGCAGGTAGCCGCGCTGGTAGAGCTGCGTCAGCACGCCGTCCAACGCCATCGCTTGAAGTTCGGGCCAGGAGAAGAGCGCTCCGGGGGAATACAATTCAGCCGGCGGCGACAGTGCAGCCGTCAGCGGCGCTGACCCTGACCGCAACGTTGACAGTGACGGTAGAAGTGAGCCTGGGGTGGACGTGGCAGCGGGGCCGTGAACGATGACCATTCAGCCATCCTGACCCGTCCCGGAATCAGCGAACAGGCCCCGCACCGGTCATGTGGATAACCGGTGCGGGGCCCGCTTCGTAGGGCTTGGGGTCCGGCGCCTGCGGGCTAGGAGAGTTCGCTCGCTGATTTTTCGAGCTGTTCCAGCCAAGCCTCGCGGGCCTCGAGCGCTTCCTTGGCGGCCTTAATCTTGCGATCGTCGCCGGCCTTCTCCGCCTTGGCCAGGTCCTCCCGCAGCCCTGCAATGGCCGATTCAAGTTGCGTCAGCGCGCTGTTGGTGCGTGCTTTCGTCTCCGGGTTGGACCGCTTCCAGTTCTCGTCCTCGGCGTGGCGGACGCTATCTTCGATCTTCCGCAGCCCGGCTTCGACGCGTGCCATGTCGGCGCGGGGGACTTTGCCGGCCTCTTCCCAACGGTCACGGATGGACTGGAGCGCCTTTTTGGCCGCGGTGAGGTCCTTGATGGGGAGGAGCTCGTTGGCTTCCGTCAGCAGCGCCTCCTTGACCACGAGGTTTGCACCGTATTCCTGGTCGATCTCATCGTTGGCCGCCTGGCGGTGCGTAAAGAAGACGTCCTGGGCGGCACGGAACCGGGCCCACAGCGCGTCGTCGTCTTTGCGGCTGGCACGCGGCGATGCCTTCCAATCATCCATCAGGCGGCGGTATTCGCCGGCGGCAAAGCCCCAGTCGGTCGAGGAGGAGAGCGCTTCCGCCTCGGTGATCAGCTTCTCCTTAGCGGCCTTGGCTGCCGAGTTGGTGCTGTCCAGCTGGGAGAAATACGCACGGCGGTGCCGGTCAAAGACGGTACGGGCGGCGCGGAAGCGCTTCCAGAGGGTGTCCTCATTGCTGCGGCCGAGCCGGACGCCGCTCTTCTGCGCGGTCTTCCAGCCCTCGAACAGTTCGTTCATCCGGGCGCTGGATGTCTTCCACTGGATCTGGGCCGGGTCGTGGCCGGCAATCTCTTCAGCCTCGGCGACGATGGCTTCGCGGGCGGCCAACTCGGCAGCGCGGACGGCATCGTGTTCTGCCTTCTCGGACTTTTCGAGCTCGGAGATCTGCGTGGCCAGGGCGTCCAGACGGGACTCGGCGGAGCGAAGGTCGCCCACCATGTTGCGCCCGGCGAGTTGCTCGCGCAGGTGGGCCACGGTCTTGTGCATGTCCGTGGTGGGTGCCTTGGAGCTGACCCGCTGTTCCAGCAGGACAATCTGCGCGACGACGTCATCGTACTTGCGGGCGAAGTAACCCAGTGCCTCGTCGTCGCTGACGTCCGGGTACTGCCCGACAGGGTGCTCGGCACCGTCGAGGGTCAGGAACACGTGGCCGTCGCCTTCGACCCGGCCCCATCGTGCGGCCTCGGCCAGTGAAGCAGCGGAGGAAACGGTAGCCGGTGCTGCCGGTGCTGCCGGTGCGGGTTTCGCCTTCGGCCGTGCCGCAAACGCTGCCGGTGACGGAGCGGGGCGCGGGGCCGGGGGAGCCGCGGGCTCAGAGGCGGTATCCGCGGCTTCGGCGGCGGCGGGTGCGGCTTCGCCGGCGTGGGTGGAAGCGGGAGCCCCCGTTGCGGCGACAGCCGCGGCGGCCTGCGCCTCTGGTGCCGTCTCCGTCACCGTAGCCGGGGTTGTGGCATCTGCCTGCGCCGTGCCCGGGCCTGTGGCTGGTTCTGCGAACCCAGCTCCGGCCTGCGTTTCGTTGGCAGCTGCTGCTGACACTGTTTCGTCGGATTTCTGACTGTCTGTCACCGCTAGAAGTCTTTCGCTTGGAGGGAAATACCGGGGCCGGTGCCACGAGGGCGACGGCTGGTTACTTCAGAGAGAACGAGTCTATCGTGACTGGTTCCGCCGGGGCGCCGTCTGTGGGGCTGTCACCTGGTTTTAGTCCGGCGGCCGCGATTGTGGTCACAACATCCAGGCCCGAGGTCAGTTTCCCGACCACGGAGTATCCGCCCGCGGCATCGGCGGGAATGACGGTGTCCTTGTACACGATGAAAAACTGCGTGCCGTTGCCGTAGGCGTTTCCACCGGTCCTGGCCACGGCAATGGTTCCGGCAGGGTAGGTGTTGTCCTGCGGCGTGTTTTCCAGCGGGCCCCACGTGTAGTTGGCGTCGCCGCTTCCGTCGCCGGCTTTGGACCCGCACTGCAGGACGCCGAACGTTTCGCCAGTGGTGAGCCGGTGGCAGCTCAGCCCGGAATAGAAGTTCTGGTCCGCGAGGGACTTGAAGACGGCGGCTGCCTGGGGCGCCTTGGTGCCGTCCAGCTCGATGCCCAGGGTGCCGCTGTTGAGCTTCAGTTCGCCGGTGAACGTCTGGCCGGCCGCTGTTTCAGGCTTGGGGATGTTGTCGGCATTACCGGCGGAGGCCGACGGCGTGGCGGACGGGGTGGTAAGTCCGGCCTGGGCTGCGGCGTATTCGTCCTCACTGGGATTGGCGGCGAAAACTGTCAGCTGCAGGACCAGTGCAACGACGAGCGCGGCGACTCCGGCGCCGACGGCAAGTACGTTGTCGCGCTTGCGCCGTTTGTCCTGCTCCTTGCGCAGCTCGCGCTTTGCCTCCATCTGCTGGACGCGCCGCTTCGCTTCGCGGGCGCTCCGTGAACTGGCCGCCAAAAGTCCTCCTGGGTTTAGGGCCGAACCTGCGCAGGCGCCGTGGCGCTGCGCGGGTTCAACGGTAAAACTGCAGGCAATCGCGCCGTTTACCGCCGCATTAGAAGATGCGGGCGCGGAAAGCATAAACTGACTGCCGCACACAGTTTATGCATGACCGGCCTGTCTGCCGCCCATCTGATCCCCGTTTCGGACGCCCGTTTCAGCCCCACCGCGGCGCAGAACACCTCGGCCGGTTATTACCTGAGGAGAAAATCCACCATGGCACGCACCGCCTCCCTGTCCGGATTCCCCGAGTGGCTTCCCGAGGAGCGGATGGTGGAGCTGCATGTGTTGGACACCCTGCGCAGGGTTTTCGAACTGCATGGTTTTTCCTCCATTGAAACCCGGGCCGTGGAGACTGTGGGGCAGCTGCTGCGAAAGGGTGAGATCGACAAAGAGGTCTATGGGCTGAGCCGTTTGCAGGACGATGAGGGGGCTCCGGCGCCTGACGGTGCCACTTCACACCGAAGCGATCCGCACGCCCTGGCCCTGCACTTTGATCTCACGGTGCCGTTCGCCCGGTACGTCGTCGAAAACGCCGGCTACCTTGCGTTTCCGTTCCGCCGGTACCAGATCCAGAAGGTCTGGCGCGGCGAGCGACCGCAGGAAGGCCGAGCCCGGGAATTTACCCAGGCGGATATCGACATCGTGGGCGACGGTAATTTGCCGTTCCGGTACGACGTCGAGATTGCGCTGGTGATCGCGGAGGCCCTCAGTGCCCTGCCGATCCCGGATTTCCTGCTCCGGATCAACAACCGCAAGCTGGCCGAGGGCTTCTACGACGGCATCGGCCTCAGCGACACCGCAGGGGTGCTGCGCAGCATCGATAAGCTCGAGAAGATCGGCGCTGCCAAGGTCGCCGAGCTGCTCCGGTCCGAGCTGGGAGCCACCGTGGAGCAGGCCCAGTTAGCGCTCAAGCTGGCTTCGATCCGCACCGGGGACACGTCCTTCGTGGCGCAGGTCCGCGCTCTCGGAGTCAGCAATGAGCTCCTCGAAGAGGGCCTGGCCGAGCTGGAACAGGTCATCGCGGCCGCCGTCCAGCGCGCCCCCGGCAAGGTTGTCGCGGACCTCAGCATCGCCCGCGGCCTGGACTACTACACCGGCACCGTGGTGGAAACTGTCCTGGTGGGCCACGAACAGCTCGGCTCCATCTGCTCCGGCGGGCGCTACGACGCTCTCGCCAGCAAGGGCAACCGGACGTTCCCCGGCGTTGGACTCTCCATCGGCGTAACCCGGCTGGTGTCCCGAATCCTCAGCCAGGATCTCGCCAAAGCCACCCGGTCGGTGCCCACCGCCGTGCTGGTGGCGCTCAGCAGCGATGACAGCTGGGGGGCTGCGCAGGACGTTGCCGCGGAGCTGCGCGGCCGGGGGATCGCCACCGAAGTGGCGGCCAAGGCGGAGAAGTTCGGCAAGCAAATCAAATTTGCAGACCGCCGCGGTATCCCCTTCGTCTGGTTCACCGACGACGAGGGCAAACACCAGGTCAAGGACATCCGCTCCGGTGAGCAGGTCGACGCCGATCCGGCCAGCTGGGCTCCAGCAGCCGAGGACCTGCACGTCCGGATCCTGAAGGCCTAGGCAGCGGCTTTCCGGAGCCGCCGCCGCAGCGCCAGGACGCGCCCCGCAGCACCGGCGCCGAGCACCGCCGCCATCCCCAGCACCGAGGCCGGCGGGAGCGTCACGGCCAGCAGCAGGCAGCCGAGGAAGCCCACGGCATTGAGCCAGCGCGGGGCGTGCCCGGGGCGCTCGGCGAGGGTGAACGCTGCGGCATTCGTCACCGCGTAGTAGACCAGCACTCCGAAGCTCGAGTACCCCACCACCGTGAGCACGTTGGTGGTCAGCAGCAGCACAATGACGGCCGCGGCGACGGCCAGTTCGGCCAGGAACGGGACCGGGTGCGTGCCGCCCACCCGGGCGAGCGGAGCCGGCAGGTCACCTTCCCGGGCCATGGCCATGGTGGTCCGGCCCACCCCCGTGATCAGTGCCAGCAGCGCGCCGAGACAAGCTGCTGCGGCGCCCGCCTGGACGAGCGGGGCGCCGGCGCTGAGCCGGGAGCCGGCCACAGCGTCAAGCAAGGGCGCCGTGGAGCCGGCAAGTTGCCCGTCCGGCAGGTGCCGGGCCAGCAGCAGGGCCAGCCCAAGATAGATGATGAACGCAGCGGCCAGCGCCGCAAAAATGGCCCGCGGAATGGTGCGGGCCGGGTCTTTGACCTCCTCGCCCAGCGTCGCAATCCGGGCATAGCCGGCGAAGGCAAAGAACATCAGCCCGGCCGCCGGCAGCACGCCCCAGCCGCCGCCTGCCGTGGCAGCGCCGGCGGCAGGGTCCGCTGCCGGATGCGGGCCCAGGAGTGCGGCGGCGGCCACAAACGCCAGTGTGGTGAGCACCGCACCCAGCAGGATCCGGGTCAGTAGTGCCGTGCGGGTGATGCCCAGCAGGTTCACCCCCGTCAGGACCGCCACCGCGGCCACCGCCAGCGGCGTCGCGAACTCCGGCGCCGCATAGTGTCCGAACGTCAACGCCATCGCCGCGCAGGACGCCGTCTTGCCGGTCACAAACCCCCAGCCAGCGATGAAGCCCGGCCATTCGCCCAGCCGGTTCCGCCCGTAGACATAGCTTCCGCCGCTGGCCGGGTACACGGCGGCCAATTGCGCCGAGGCCACCGCGTTGCAGTAGGCGATCACACCGGCCAGCGCCACAGCGGCCGCCAGCAGTGGACCGGCCAGCGCAGCCGCCGGTGCAAAAACCACAAAGACGCCGGCGCCCAGCATCGAGCCGAGGCCGATCGCTGTCGAATCGAGCACGCCCAACCGGCGCTGTAGGGGCTGGGGCGTCTGCCGGTCCGGGGACGGCTTCATCTGGCGGCGGCTTGCCATGGCGGGAGGGGCCTTTCCAACGGGTAAACTCGTACGGGATCGTTCCTGTTAGCGATCCTAGTGAACATGATTTTTGATTTCCCTCTGTCTTCTTCAGAAAGGCGTGCTGTGCTGCGCACACATGACCTCGGATCCCTTCGCTCCGAGCACATTGGACAAACCGTAACCCTCGCCGGCTGGGTCGGCCGGCGTCGTGACCACGGTGGTGTTGCCTTCGTTGACCTGCGTGACGCTTCGGGCGTATCCCAGGTGGTTGTTCGTGAAGAGGAAGTCTTCCACGGCCTGCGCAACGAATACGTGCTGCAGGTTACCGGCACTGTCGCCCGGCGCCCCGAGGGCAACGAGAACTCCGCGCTGGCCACCGGCGAGATCGAGGTGATGGCCGAGAAGGTCACCATCCTCAACACTTCCGAGCCGCTGCCGTTCCAGATCGATGAGCATGTTGAAGTCGGCGAGGAAGCCCGCCTCAAGCACCGCTACCTGGATCTGCGCCGCCCCGGCCCCGCACGCAACATGCGCTTGCGCTCGGAGGCGAACCGGGTGGCCCGCGAACTTCTCCACCAGGACGGCTACGTCGAGATCGAAACCCCGACGCTGACACGCTCGACGCCGGAAGGTGCCCGCGACTTTGTGGTCCCCGCTCGCCTGGCACCGGGTTCCTGGTACGCGCTGCCGCAGTCTCCGCAGCTCTTCAAACAGCTCCTGCAGGTGGGCGGTTTTGAGAAGTATTACCAGATCGCCCGTTGCTACCGGGACGAGGACTTCCGCGCGGACCGCCAGCCGGAGTTCACCCAGCTGGACATCGAAGCCAGCTTCGTTGACCAGGACGACATCATTGGCCTCGGCGAAAACATCGTTAAGGCGCTGTGGAAGCTGATCGGCGTCGAGATCCCGACGCCGATCCAGCGCATCACCTACCACGACGCCATGGCCCGCTACGGTTCGGACAAGCCGGATCTGCGTTTTGGCCTGGAGCTTACCGAGCTCACCGAATTCTTCAAGGACACAAACTTCGGCGTCTTCAAGGCGCCCTATGTCGGGGCCGTCGTTATGCCCGGCGGCGCCTCCCAGGCCCGCCGCGCCCTCGATGCCTGGCAGGAATGGGCCAAGCAGCGCGGCGCCAAGGGCCTGGCCTACGTCTTGTTCAAGGAAGACGGCGAACTCGCTGGCCCCGTGGCCAAGAACCTCACCGATACCGAGCGTGCAGGCCTGGCCGCGGCCGTCGGCGCCACACCCGGGGACTGCATCTTCTTCGCCGCCGGTGAGAAGACGCCTTCCCGTGCCCTGCTGGGCGCCGCCCGCGTCGAGATCGGCCACCGCACCGGCCTCATCAACCCGAGCGACTGGGCCTTCTGCTGGGTTGTGGACGCGCCGATGTTCGAGCCCGCCGCGGCGGCCGTCGCGTCCGGTGATGTCGCCGTCGGAGCCGGCCAGTGGACTGCCGTGCACCACGCATTCACCTCGCCCAAGCCCGAATTCATGGACACGTTCGACAAGGATCCAGAGTCCGCGCTCTCTTACGCCTACGACATTGTCTGCAACGGCAACGAAATCGGCGGCGGCTCCATCCGTATCCACCAGAGCGAGGTCCAGGAACGGGTCTTCGAGCTTATGGGCCTGGACAAGGCGGATGCCCAGACTAAATTCGGTTTCCTGCTCGAAGGCTTTAAGTTCGGCGCTCCTCCGCACGGCGGCATTGCGTTCGGCTGGGACCGGGTGGTTGCCCTGCTGGCAGGCGTCGAGTCCATCCGCGACGTCATCGCGTTTCCCAAGTCCGGGGGCGGCTATGACCCGCTGACCCAGGCGCCCGCCCCGATCACGGCCCAGCAGCGCAAGGAAGCCGGCGTGGATTTCAAGCCTGAGGCCAAGAAGGCCGACGGCACCAAGTAATCTGACGCCGGCAGCAGCCAAGGCCATGGAACCGGCAGCGATGACCGGCCTTGACGCGCTGATGGATGCCGCGTGGCCGCCGGTTGAGCGGGAAGAGTCCGGCGGCTGGGTTCTCCGCGCGGCCGCCGGAGTGACGCAACGGGCAAACTCGGTGTGGCCCCGGGAGCCCGGCCCGGACTCCGGGGATCAACTCGCACTGCTCCGGGCGGCACGCCTCTGGTACCGAAACCGCCGGTTGCCGCTGATCTTTCAGGTCTTCGAGGACCCTCGCGTCGAAAGGCTGAGCGCCTTGCTGGACGCCGAAGGCTTTACCCGGCAGTCCGAAACCCTGGTGCTGGTCCGGGACGGTGCAACCGATTCGCCGGACGATGCCGGCGAGGTCGAAATTTCTGCGGGGCCTTCGGCGGAGTGGCTGCGGCTGTGGTGGGGCGTGGACGGCCGCGGCGATGACTCTGAGCTGGCTGTCGCCCGCGGGATCCTCGAGGGCTGTCCCTCGCTGTACGCCCTTGTCCGGGACGACGGCGGCCAACCGGCCGCCGTCGGACGTCTCGCACTCCCCGGTGGTGCCGGCGCGCGGGGCGGGCTGTATTGTATGGCGACGCGTCCGGACGTCCGGCGGCGCGGCTATGCGGCCAGGATCCTGCGGGCGCTGCTGCGCGCCGGTGACGCACGGGCCCTGGCGGGATACTGGCTGCTGGTGACGGTGGCCAACGCCGGGGCCCGCGAACTCTACGCCCGCGAAGGTTTCCGACCGGCGGGCCGATACCTCTACCGGCAGGAACGGCCGAGGCGGCACTTGACCGGCTGCTGAGTCGGTCCACGAGTCGGCCGTGACTGGGGTTGTGTGTGGCAAGCTTGGAGTGGCGGTTCGGGAGGAACCGGATCTTGTCAGGCGCGTACACCTTGACTATTTCCGCTCCGGAGCCTCGGCCGCGATCACCGCGAGTTACCAGGCCACCCCGCAGGGATTTGCGCAGCGCGGCATCAGCGCGGATACCGCCCTGGAGCTGATTGCCCTGAGCGTGCGCCTGGCTGACGAAGCGCGCCGCGAGTACCTGTCCGAAAGCCCCGTCCCCCGGCCCCTGCTGGTTGCCGGATCGGTCGGACCTTATGGCGCATACCTCGCGGACGGGTCGGAATACCGCGGCGACTACAGCCTCAGCGGAGAGGAGTTTTTGGAGTTCCACCGGCCGCGAATCGCGGCGCTGGTGGATGCCGGAGCGGACGTTCTTGCGTGTGAGACGTTGCCGTCCCTGCCGGAAGCGGCGGCCTTGTTGACACTGATCAAAGAGTACGACGTCGAAGCCTGGCTCTCCTTTACGCTGCGGGACGGTGGGCACATCAGCGACGGTACGCCGCTGGCGCAGGTGGCGGCGCTGGTTGCGGAGCAGCCACTCGCGGCGGCGATCGGGGTGAACTGTGTGCCCCTTGAGCTGGTCTCCCCGGCCCTGCGTGCCCTGGGTAAAGTCACCGGCATGCCGCTGATTGCCTACCCGAATGCGGGCGAACGCTACGACCCGGTCTCCAAAACCTGGGGGCCGGCAGCGGGTTCCGGCCGGCCCCGGCAGCAAACCACCCGCTGGACTTGCGGAGGGAACATCAATTTGGCGTGAACTTGGTGCCCGGCTCATTGGCGGGTGCTGTCGAACCACCCCGCGGGATATTGCCGCGGTGGCCGACCTCTCACGAAGTACCCGGACGGAAGAAGTACCCGGACGGAAGCTTCCGGCCGCTAGGAACACCCCCTGCCGGTCCGGCACAGCAAACACAACCCCGGCCCGCTGCACAGCACAGAACTACGGCTCCTGCGCTGTGCAGCCCCCAATATAGCGGTGCCTCGGAGGCACCGGCTTCCATCCATCCCATTGTGTCCCTGATAATTGCCTTAGGCAAGCACTAAGTTCCGGAGCGTGGGAGTGGCGGCACACACGTCAGCTACGGAACGGGCTGAAGGCCGCTGTCCGGAAGTCTTTTGCGCGGGCGGGAATGCTCAGCTGCCCGCTCCCGCACTCAGTGCCTGGCCAGCGGAAGCAAAAGCTTCATCGTGGTACCCGCCGGTCCGCTCCGGGCAACTTCGACGGTGCCGCCGGCCGCAGCGGCGATTTCGCGGACCAATGCCAGGCCGATGCCGAAGCTTCGCCGGCCCCGGGGCGCATCCGGGGCGGCGGTCCTGACGAAGCGGTCAAAGATCCTGGCCTGGTCCACGCCCGTGATTCCGGGCCCTGTATCCGCCACGTACACTGCCGCCTGGTTGCGCTCCACGGCTGTGCTGATGGTGATGCGCCCGCCGGGCGGGGTGTGGGCGAGGGCATTTTCCGCGAGCGCAAGCACGGCCCGGCGCAGCGGGCTCGGGTCAATGCGCGCTTCCGGCCGCCCGGCGTCGGAGAATGTGAGCCGGATATCCTGTTGGGCCGCAATGTCCTGCAGGCTCTCAGCAACGGATCCGGCGACGGCGGCCAGATCCGTCGGTTCACCGGTGGAATCCGGTGCTGCTCCGGTTGCCGCCACGAGGAGCTCGTTAACAATGCCCGTCAGGGTTCCCGTGTCGGCACGGATCCGCCCCAGGGCCCGGCCCGTTGTGGAATCGGGCTCAGCATCACGCTGGGCGAGCTGTATCCGCGCGTCCAGGATGGCCAAGGGCGTACGCAGTTCGTGGCTGGCATCCTGGACGAACCGGCGTTGGAGGGCCAGTGCTTCCCCCAAGGGACGGATGGCGCTGCGCGCACTGAGCCACCCGACCACGCCGGCCAGAACAACGCCGGTCACCCCCGCGATGATCATCGCCTCGATGAGGTCCTTGGAATCGAGATAAGTGTAGGCCTTGCCCGCGGGGGAGCTGCCCGGTAGATCCGGGTTGGCCAGCTTATTCATCAGGTACACCGTCGCGGCAGCGAGGAGGCACAGGACCAGCACTCCGCAGGCGGCGCTGATCCGCACGGCGACCCTCAGCGAAGCCCGGCGAAGGGTGTCCCGGTCCGCTTCGCCCGGGACGGAGCGGCCGTTCATAAGGCATCGCCGATCTGGTAGCCGACGCCGTGGACTGTGCGGACGATCGACCTGGCGACTTTTCGTCGGAGGTGGTGGACGTAGGTGTCGATCACGCCCGGCTGGTCGGTGGGCTGGAAATGCCCGGAAAGTAGTTCGTCCCGCGTGAAGACCCTGTACGGCTCGACTGCCAGGGCAGCCAGTAGCTCAGCTTCCTTTGCCGTCAGGGACACCCGTGTCCCGTACACCGAGCGCACGGAACGAGATGCTGGATCGAGTTCCCAGTTGCCGATGCTTAGCGGCGCCAGGGCGGGCGCAAAAGTGCGCGTTAAGGCCCGCAGGCGCGCCCCGAGTTCACCGGCGTCGAACGGTTTGCTCAGGTAGTCATTGGCTCCCGCGTCCAGGCCCCTGACCTTTTCTTCGGCGGCCCCGAGAGCCGTGAGGATAAGCATCGGCGTCGATACCCCCTTGGCCCGCAGCGCTCCGATCAGGGCGATACCGTCCATCAGCGGCAAGCCGCGGTCGATCACCATCACGTCCCAGTCCTGGGTCAGCCCCTGATGCAGACCCTCCTGGCCGTTGGTGGCCAGCCTGACATGGTAGTCCGGTTCCAGCAGTTCGGCGATGAGCGGTCCCAGCACAATGTCATCCTCCACCAGCAGCAGGGACGGCGGACCGAATGGGGTTCTCATGTCAGCTATTGTCCTGCGAAATACGCTGCGCCGGGGGCCGGTCTGTCTCCAGGCTGCCGGGACCGGGCCGGGTTTCGGCCGCGGGGCCGCGGTTCCGGCGCCGTCGCTTAACGAACTCGACCACCCACGGCAGGACCGAAACGAGGACCATCAGCACTGCAATGACGTCGATGTTCTTGGCGATGACCTCAAAGTGCCCCAGCCATGTTCCCAGCAGCGTGACGGAAGCGGCCCAAGCCAGCGCCCCGGAGATGTTCCAGAGCGTAAAGGACTTGTAGCCGTAACGGGCGATGCCGGCGCTCAGGGGTGCAAACGTCCGGACCATGGGCACAAAGCGGGCCAGCACAACTGCGGCGCCGCCGTGGCGTCGGAAGAAATCCTCGGCGGTGGTCAGGTGCGCTGTCTTAAGGATCCGGGCATCGTCCTTGAACCACCGGCGGCCGAAGGTGCGTCCGATCATATAGCCAACCTGGTCGCCGGCGATGGCAGCGGCCGTGACAACGCCGATCAGCACCGGCAGCGACAACTGCAATTGCTGGTGCAGGAGGCCGGCCGTGAACAGCAGTGAATCTCCGGGCAAAAACGGGAAAAGCACCCCGGATTCGATGAAGACCAGCAGCGAGATGACGCCGAGCGCCGCCGGACCCAGACCCTGGAGGAGGCTGGCGGGGTCCAGCAGTGAGCGAAGATCAATCGAGGGGGCCACTGTGTGGACAAGCCCGGAGGCGTATATGACGTACATGGTCAGTTCCTTAGGCTTGGGATGATCGGAGTGCGGCGGGGGCCGTCACGCGGTCCAGGAGGGGCACGGCGAAACGGTTCCACAGTCCGGACAGCAGCACCACAGCCGCACTGGCCGCGAGGAAGGACGCCACCACGTCGGTGGGGTAGTGGACTCCGATATACAGCCGCGACCACGCCACCACGAGGGCCAGTGCCGCCGCGGCGAAGGCTGTCGCCTTGGCCCAGCGGGTTCCGCGGACCAGGAAGTACACGGCAAATCCCAGCGCCACCGCAAAGGACACGTGCCCGCTCGGGAAACTGTTGGAGCCGGTTTCGGGGGAGAGTGGATCGGCCAGCAGCGCCGGATTGGGACGTTGCCGGGCGATGATGAGCTTAAACAAGCCACTTGCCACCCAACCGGAGGATGCAAAGATGCCGAACGCAATGGCTTTTACCAGGGAACGCCTGATCACCCAAAGGTAGAGTGCAGCGGCGGCAACGAATGCGACTCCGGCCGCCGGGCCGAACACCAGGTTCAGGGTCATAGCGAGGCCGGTCAGGATTGCGGCGTGGTGTTGGCTGAGGTCCTGGTCAACGCCCAGTTCAGCCGCCGTACCACCGGGTAACAGCTGTGCCGTTGCGCCCAGGGCGATGACCGCCGCGGACAGCAGGATGCCCCATAACAGCCAATGACGGGGCTGGGGGATGGCCCAGGGCTGCGGGCCGGCAGCTGCCTTTAGTCCGGCAGAATCACGGGGCGCCGTAACGCTGCCAGCATGGGCGGGTCCAGTCATGGGGTCCTCCGGTCGGGTCGAGGGCGCTGTCCGGCGCACGCTCCAACTTTCCCGCAGGGCCTTTAAGAAACGCTTAAGAAGTGCCGGGGCCTGCGCGGAGCCGTTCCTGCAGGAACACGCTCGGGTGGCGGTTGTGGTGCGAGACCGGGGTGCCGGTCCTAGACTGTGTCATGGCCTCAGGGGACAGCGTTGAAATCGAGCGAAAGTACGACGTCGACGAAAGGGCCGCGCTGCCGCCCCTTGACGAGCTGCCGGGGGTGGCCCGGGCAGAGCGGCCCGTTGAGCAGCAGCTGGAGGCCGAGTATTTCGACACGGCCGGCCTGGCCTTGGCGGCGCACGGCATAACCCTGCGCCGGCGGACCGGCGGCGACGATTCCGGCTGGCACCTCAAACTCCCGGGCGGCCAGGACACAAGGCTCGAAATGCATGAGCCACCGGGAAACGACGCGGAATTGGTTCCGCCGAGGTTCCTGCAGCTCGTCCGGGTGCACGTCCGGGACCGTCCCCTTGCCGCCGTCGCCCGCGTGCGGACCCGGCGGATCGTGCACCGCCTCCTGGACGATCACAACGGGATTCTTGCCGATGTTGCCGATGACCGGGTGCAGGCCGACAGGCTCGGACCGGAACCCCGCAGCCTGACGTGGCGGGAGTGGGAGATAGAACTCGTCCAGGGGTCCCGTGAGCTGCTGGACGCGGCGGAGGCGGTGCTTGCCGCGGCCGGCGGGCGCCCGGCCGCGCATGCCTCGAAGCTGGAACGCACGCTCGGGGATCAGCCGCTGGCCGGTCCGGCTGCACTTCCGCCGCCCGTGCGCCGCAAGGGGCCGGCGACTGCCGTGCTCGTGGCCTATGTGCACGCTCAGGTGCAGGCCATTTCGGAACTGGATCCGCGGGTGCGCCGGGACGCACCGGACGCCGTTCATCAGATGCGGGTGGCGACCAGACGGATGCGTTCGGTATTGGGCACCTACCGCCGGCTGCTGGAACCGGAACAGGTAAACACGCTCCGGGCGGAGCTTAAATGGCTGGCCGGCTGTCTGGGCGAGGCACGGGACGCGGAGGTGATGCGCGAACGGCTCGAGGACCTGGTTGCCTGCGAGCCGGCGGAGCTGGTGATCGGACCCGTCTCGCGCCGGATGCGGGAAGCGCTGGGCGCCGATTACGGCGCCGCCCGCGCCGCGGTATTGCAGGTGCTCGAGGATAAACGGTATTTCCGCCTCCTCGACAGTCTCGACGACTTCCTTGCCGCCGTGCCGGTGGCCGTTCCTGATCCGCGGCCGGCGCACGCGACCGTGGCCGCCCTGGTCAGGAAAGACTGGAAGCGGTTACGCCGGAATGTTCGGATTGCGGAGGCCACGCCGGACGGCCCGGATCACGACGCCGCCCTGCACGAGGCGCGTAAAAGCGCCAAACGGCTCCGCTACGCAGCCGAATCCGGAATTCCTGTGATCGGCAAGCGCGCTGCCCGGTTGGCCGGCGCCGCCCACGGACTGCAAAAAATACTGGGCGAGCACCAGGACAGCGTTGTCACCCGGGCCCTGCTCCGGCGCCTCGGCGCCCAGGCGCACCTCGCCGGGGAAAATGCCTTCACCTACGGGAGGCTGCACGCGCTTGAACAAGCCATGGCGGCCGACGCCGAATCCCGGTTCAGCAAGGCCTGGAAGCGTTTCCCAAAGGTGCCAAAGGAATGACAGCAGCCGCGCCATCGAGGGACTGCGCGCGGCCATTTCACCCCGGATCCAGAATGCAGCAGCGGCGCGGGCATGATGAGGATTCACATCCCGATATGGATGTTTTGTTAGGGCCGCTGCGATAGCGTAGCCAGAGGCTCGGGGAGTATCCCGGCGTCGGTGCATTCCCGTTCCGGCTTTCGCAGGCAGTCTGCGGCGAGTGTGCTGTTGTTCCGAATCGATCAAAGGACATAACCATGGCTGTATCCGTTGAACTTGGCAAGGCACTCGATAAGGCCTATGAGAACTTGACCCTTGAGGAAGTTCTTGCCGCCCCGCCGTCAGCGCTGGCCGGGCTCACCGAAAAGCACGACGAACTCCTTGCCGGCATGGGAATCAAGACCATCCGCGACCTCGGCAGCAACAAATTCTTCGCCACGGCCGGAGTGCTTGTAGCGCTGTCCGGGAAGGCCGGATAGCAGTCCTCTTGAAGCAGGCGCTGCGCTGACGCGAAAGGTCCGACCGGCCACACTGGTCGGACCTTTTGCTTCGCCGGGGGCAACGCTGGGACAAGGCCGTCGGTGCAGGACTGCCAGGACTGAACGGCTTCAGCTGCTGTCCACTGTCCCGGAGGAGAACTGCCGCCTGATTCTGTTCCGGGCCCCGTGCTCAACCAGGGTCGGGATGAAGGTCCGGATCCGGCCGGAAGCCAGTTGTTCGTACTCTTCCGTGACGATCCTCGCGATGAGCGTACGGGGAGCCTCGGGATGCCGGACGACTATCCGGTCCGTGACCTTGTTGATGGTGTCCTGTTTGTCCGCGTCGTCCATATACGCAGTTTGACCTCGGGCGACCCCGGTGTCTATCAGCATGCTTACGACGTGGACAGCAGCGTCCAGGACCTGATGGCGCTGCGCCGCCGACAGTGGTCTTCGTACCCTGGAAGCCTGGGATTCCGTGGCGCTGGACGCCAGCTATTGTTCCTCGACCTGGCCGGGCCTACACTCTGGAGCTGTGGCACTTATGCAGCCCGTTATTGTTGGTCCGCTCTCTGAGCTCAGTTCCTCGATCCGTGTCCGGGGGCAACTGCCCGGCGCGGGCGTGACAGTCGAGACCGGTCTTCGCACGGTGGCCAAGGGGACTGCCACCTCAGGTGACCAACGCTTCCCGCTGGAACCGGGGCTGACCCTGTCCCGCTCAGAAACCCTGTTCGCAATCCAGCACCTCGGGGCCGAGCAGAGCGAGGTTCCGTCGGGCAACCTGGCGATGCCGGTTGCCGCGGCCCCGACAAGCAGCGCTGAATTTGGCCCGGTCCATGTCGCCACCCAGCTGTTCGCCTGCGGCCAGTACGTGTGGATTGACGGTGCGGTTTCAGGCGCAGACGTTACGCTGCTCGCTAACGGCAGCATCCTCGGCACCGGCCAGGCGCACGAAGGGACCGCGCGCTTCGCCCTCACCAGTGCCATCCCGCCAAACGGGTGGATCACCGCGCACCAGTCGGGACCGGGGCTCGCGCCCGGGCCCGACGTCGGCCGGACCTCAGACCCGCTTCCGGGCGGCTTGGGCCGGCCGCTGCCTGCCCCGGTCATACAGTCCCCGGTCCGCGGCTGTGACCCTTCCGTTATGGTGAGCGGGGTTTTCGATGGGGCCACCGTAACGATAGAGCGGCGTTCCGGGATCGTCGACAGCGCCGGGTTTGATCGTTCATCGCTGCGCTTCCTGCTGTCGAAACCGCTGGCGGAGGACGATGAGATCACCATCCGGCAGGAGGTGGCTAAGCGTTGCGAACGGCCACCGAAGAACTCGGACCCGGTCCTGGTTGGCAAGCTCGAACCCGTGGACCCGCCGGTCGTTGTCTCGCCGCTGTGTGCCGGCGCCACAACCGTCCGGGTGACCGGTTTGCGACCCGGAGCGACAGTCCACCTGGCGGCGAATCAGTTGGTGTTCGACGGCGCAGCACCGGCGGAGCAGACTTGGCTCGACTGCCGCGTGCCGCCGCTGACCACCGATCCGGTAAGCGCAACGCAGGAGTGTTGTGGAATTCTCAGCACGCCCGCGGTACCTGTGACGGTTGACGCGCACCAGGAGGAGGTGCCGGCCGCGCAAATATTCGGCCAACTGTTTTCCTGCACTGGTACGGTCAGCGTCACAAAGGCCCACCGCGGGGCGGTGCTCCAGGTCTTCGTTCGAACGGCCAAGGGGGACGCGGCCATCAGCGACCAGGTGCTGGCCCTCCACACCAATGTCGTCATCGCCGTGACCCCACTGTTGGTCGAAGGCGCAAGTGTCTTCGTCCGACAGTGGGCCTGCAGTGACACCGGTGTCGACTCCGCAGCGGGGCACGTGGCGGCCCATCCCATGCCGGGGCCGGTAGAGGTGCTCGGGCCGCTTAAGGATGCAGACACCGCCGTCGGCGTCCGGGGCGCGGTGCCGGGCGCGGTGATCGAGGTTTACGGCGCCGGCCACGAGTTCCTCGGTTCGGCGACGGCTGACGCGCTGCACCAGGTCGCTCTCGTCACACTGATTCGGCCGCTCCATCTGCGGGATCTTGTGACGGCCCAGCAATGGCTGTGCGGGAGGGCCTCAGAGGTCAAAGCCACAACGGTGGTCGGCTTCGCGGCGGCGTTCGGGCCCCGACCCTTCTACGTTGTTGGCCACAACCCGAACACCGTCGCCGACGCGACCGAGGCCGTCACCAACGGTGCCAACGGCCTCGAGCCGGACGTGCAAGTCTACGAGGACCACCCCGGGCAGCTGTGCATCAGCCACGGGACAGGGGAACCGTCCGCACCCTCGGTAGCGGACTATCTGATCGGCATCCACCAGCTCGCGCAGGCAAACCCCCAACTGTCGTTGCTCGTCTTCGACTGCAAACCGGAAGTCACCTCACCGGATCACGGCTTCGAACTGCTGCTGGCGATCCGCGAGCACCTGACCTTCGACAACGATCTGAACGTTATCCTCTCCATCGGCAACCGGGACGACAACCAAGGTGCCTTCTTCGACCGGATCGTGGACATCCTGGGCCCGCGCGAAGGATTGATGATCGATGCCGAGAACGATGCTGCGGCGGTATCGAACTACTTCACCAGCCGTGGCGTCGGCCACCAGGGCTACGGCAACGGCATCAGCTTCATGAACTTCATCCTCGGCCCGTACTACCGCTATACGCTGGAGGCGGCGTGCGGGATCCGCGCAGCGGCCGCGCGGCCTGCGTTCATTTACGTTTGGACGGTTAACGCGCACGACGAGCTACGGGAGTACATCCGCATCGGAGTCGACGGAGCCATCACCGACGACCCCCGTGACCTGCGCGACATCGCAGCGGAAGGTCAATTCTCGTCGCTGATCCGGTTGGCCACGCGCGCGGACAATCCGTTCAAACCGGCGAATTTCGGCTACGGCCTGCACATCCACACTGCCGACAAATGGATGGCCGGCACGGATGCCAACGTCACCTTCACCCTTACCGGAGCTGCCGGGTCGGCGAGCAAGACCGTGAACACCGAGCTCATTAAGCGAATGGAAAGCGACGACTGGAACTGGGTCACGCTCCCAAGCGGGGACCTCGGCGCGCTGCAGACACTAACCGTGCAGCGGGACAACGACGGCAACGCCCCCGACTGGTTCCTGGACCGAATCGAAGTCCACAGCGCCAGGTTCGGCAGCAGTGGCACGGCCATCTTCGATCGCGACATCGATGACACCACACCGTTCACCCAGCCGATCATCTGAGGTGTGCCAAAACTCTCAGAGCGCACGGGCGGTGCTGGATTAAATGCATCAACTGACCGTCACCACCTCGCTATTCAGTGATACTATCTAGTGGTAGTCAGCAACACTGAGTAGTAAAGAGGAGGCCGTTGTGGCCAACCAGATGACCGAGATGCTCAAGGGAACCCTCGAAGGCATCGTTCTCGCGAACCTGGCCGTTCAGCCGGCCTACGGCTACGAGATCACCGCACGGCTGCGCGAGCAGGGCTTTTCCGACATCGTTGAGGGCACCGTCTACGCCCTCCTGATCAGAATCGAACAGCGTGGCTTCGTCGACGTTGCGAAGGTCCCGTCGGCGAAGGGCCCGCCACGCAAGGTGTACTCGCTGAACGCCGCAGGCGCCGAGTACCTCGACGAGTTCTGGAGGAGCTGGAGCTTCCTCGTAGAGCGGATCGGACAACTCCACCAGCAGATCGAAAACCCGCAGGATCACCCCCAGGAAGACGGAGAGTAGTCATGGCCGCAAAGTGGCTCGAGGCCCTCACCGGGTCGCTGGAACAGAAGAAGCAGTACAAGCAGTCCATGGCCCGCATCGAGGCACTTCCGGAGCCCTACCGCAGTTCGGCGAAGGCGTTCAACCGGTACTTTATGTACTACGGCGGGATCACCGACGGAGACACCCTCACCACGATGATCGGTGACCATGCCGATCTCTGGGAACGCGCCGCTGTCGACGCCACGCCGGTGCGCGCCATCGTAGGCGAGGACCCGGTGGAGTTTGCCGAGACATTCGCCCAGGCCTACTCCGCCACCCGGTGGATCGATAAGGAGCGCGCCCGACTCACGAAGGCGATCGACGCTGCCGCCGGCGGCAAGGGAACGGGCCCGGATGCATGACAACCGGCCGGGCCCTCGAACCCGCGATCCGGGTGCGGGGCCCCGTAGACTCCTTTTATCTACTCGATCGATAATTGGGATTTTTGCTGGTTCGGAGAGTTGCGTCCTCGTCCCGCCCTGACGAGAACGGGCAAACGCCCCCAGGGTCACCGCCCGGCGGAGGCCAGATTCGCAACCGAAATCTAAAGGCACGAGGAAACGGCATGAGTAAGAAAAATCCCGCCACGCAGCCGCGGTCGTCCGCGCCGAACCGGCGGGCCGACAACCAAGTGAGCCGGCCGAACGGAAAATTCCGGTTCAGCGACCGATTCCTTAAAGTGGTCACCACCGCCCTGATCACCGTCATGCTGGTATCGATCGCCGCGGGATTCATCCTCGGACCGCTGAGCGACAACGTGGACGGGAGGGCGGGGGACGTTCTTGGGAACGTGGCCGTCGCCCTTATCATCGGCGGACTGGTGCTGCCTCTCCTGCTGGCCGCCGTTCTCGGCGGCGAAGCGATCCGCGCCGGCGCGGGATTCGTCGGTTTCTTCCTGATTGCGGGCATGCTCGCCGCAGCCGTGGGAACCACTGAGGCGGGCCAGGAGCTGCTCGGGCCGGTCTGGGGTCCATGGGCCGTCTGGGGCGGCGGTGCGCTGATGGTCCTCGCGGTCGGCGGCTTCTGGATCGTCGGTTGGATAGCGCGGGTGCCGATGTGGATTCAGGCTCCCGTCGCGGGTTCGCCCCGAGTTTACGTGCGCGGATCCAGCAAGAACCCTGCCGACCGGGTGCTTCCAAACGACCTGGAATAGGTCCGCCGGCGGCGTACCGCGCTGGTGGTTTTGCCGTGCCCACGGAGGAACCCGGGGGCAGCACCTGCGCGTCTCCTTGCACCATCCGAGCCGGCATTACCCTGCCGTACCCGGCGACTGTTTACAGCGGCGGGTCCGTGACGATGATCCGCACGGCACACAGCTCGGCGGCTGCCTTCTTCAGGACGGCAGCCCGCGGGTCCGGGACGTCCAGGAATGCCAGCCTTGGCCGCGGGGCATACTGCTTCAGCACCGGTTCGGCCAGGACCTGCTCGGCCAGGGTCCGGTCCCCGCCGGGAGCCACGTAATCGATCCGGTGATCCGCAAAAATACGGGCGGCATGGTTTGCCACGGCCTCCACCAGGGCGTCGGCCTGGTTCGCCCGCCGCCGGGCGAAACGCTGCTGGGACCAGCCTCCCGCAGCGGTACGGGACTGGACGTGGCGGGTGCCGGTCTTGGAAGCGAGGACGGCGGCGCCGCTGACCACTGCCACGGAGTAGCCGCCACGGCGGACCAGCACCGCCCCGATGCTGCGCTGCTGCGATGCCAGGGAGGCGAGCCGGGCAACGGCGTCGCCGCCGCTGCCGGGGCGGCCGTCCGCCGGCCATGGCGCCTGCAGCAATGCTACGGCGCCGTCAGCGGCGCGCAGTTGCAGGCCGGCGTCGAGCTCCTCCTCGGCGAGGACGCCATGGCTGGCCGCGAACCGCTCCACCCAGCCCGGCAGCCGATCGCCGGAGACAAACGCCATGCGGGTTTCGGTGCTGGCCATGGCGCGGGTCTCCGTTGTGGGGGTGTCGGTGCGGGCGGGAACTAGAAGTAGCCTATCTATGTGGAAGATCTCTTTGGCGCAGGACGGGACGGCGGCGCCGCTGTCGAGGATGATAACGACGCGGAGGACGCCGTTGACGGTGGTCCGGCCCGTCGCGCTGCCTCCCCGCGCAGCCCGCTGGCCGTCCGAATGCGTCCGCGGACGCTCGATGATGTGGTGGGCCAGCAGCACCTGCTGGGACAGGGTTCGCCGCTGCGCCAGCTGGCCGCCGGAACGGATGCCACCGGCCCCGCGGGTCCCAGTTCCCTGATTCTCTGGGGCCCGCCCGGCACGGGGAAGACCACACTCGCGCACGTCATCGCTAAAGGTCCCGGCCGGAAGTTCGTTGAGCTCTCCGCCATCACCGCCGGGGTCAAGGACGTCCGCCGCGTTATGGAGGAAGCTCTCACCGCCCGGGACCTTTTCAAGACCACCACAGTGCTGTTCCTGGACGAGATCCACCGCTTCAACAAGGCCCAGCAGGATGCCCTGCTGCCCGGCGTCGAGAACCGCTGGGTAGTCCTGGTTGCCGCGACCACCGAAAACCCCTCCTTTTCCGTCGTCTCCCCGTTGCTGTCCCGGTCCCTGCTACTGACACTTAAGCCGCTGACCGACGCCGACGTGGAGGGATTGCTGCTGCGGGCAGCGGCGGACCCCCGTGGACTCGGCGGCAAAGTGGAACTCACCGATGCGGCCCGGGGCCATCTCGTGAGGCTCTCCGGCGGGGACGCCCGCCGGGCACTGACCGCACTGGAGGCGGCGGCCGGCGTCGCATACGGGGATGCTGACGACGCCGACACGATCGCCGGGACGGCCGGGCCGGCCCCGGTGCAGATCGAGCTGAAGCACACGGAACGGGCCCTCGACGTCGCATCCGTACGCTATGACCGGGCCGGCGACCAGCACTACGACGTCGCGAGCGCATTCATCAAGTCCATCCGGGGTTCCGACGTCGACGCCGCCCTGCACTACCTCGCCCGGATGCTCGAGGCGGGGGAGGACCCGCGGTTCGTAGCCCGGCGCATTGTCATCTCCGCAGCCGAAGACGTTGGCATGGCCGACCCGACGGCGCTGCAGACCGCCGTCGCCGCCGCCCAGGCCGTGCAGCTGATCGGCATGCCCGAAGGCCGCATCATCCTCGCCGAAGCCGTGGTCCACCTCGCCACAGCACCGAAATCCAACGCCGCCTATCTGGGAATCAACCAGGCGATCGCCGACGTCCGCGCCGGTCTCGGCAACGGCATCCCGGCGCATCTGCGCGACGCCCACTACCCGGGATCCAAGCAACTGGGCCACGGCCAAGGCTACAAATATGCCCACGATGCCCCGCATTCGGTCGCTACCCAGCAGTACCCGCCGGACGACCTCGTCGGCCGTAACTACTACGAACCGACCGGCAACGGCGCCGAACGGGACATTTCCACCCGGCTTGAGCGGCTCCGCAGGATCATCCGGGGCAAGTGATCGCCGGTCCCGGCGTGGTAAAGTAGGTCGTTGTCTGGCAAGGCACAGACGCACAATCCACTTGATACCGGCATTTTATGCTGTTCAAACGGGTTTGCCCCGTGCCCAGTAGCAAAAGGCAGCGGTTGGCCGATGCTCTCCATCGTGGAGGCCAGTAACACTGACACACCGCAGATATTGGAAGGACACAAGTGGCTAACAACACTCGTGCTCGCCGTACAGCACGCCTCTCGCGTGCACTCGGCATTGCTCTGACCCCCAAGGCCGCCAAGTACATGGAGCGCCGCCCGTACGGCCCCGGTGAGCATGGCCGTGCCCGCAAGAAGCAGGACTCCGACTACGCCGTACGTCTGCGCGAAAAGCAGCGTCTGCGCGCCCAGTACGGCATCCGCGAAGCCCAGATGACCCGCGCCTTCGAAGAAGCCCGCCGGACCAAGGGCCTGACCGGCGAGAACCTGATCGAACTGCTCGAAATGCGTCTTGACGCCCTCGTGCTGCGCGCAGGATTCGCCCGCACCATCGCTTCGGCCCGCCAGCTTGTTGTGCACCGCCACATCATGGTTGACGGCATCCGCGTTGACCGTCCGTCGTTCCGCGTCGGCGAGGGCCAGCTGGTCCACGTCCACAGCCGCAGCGAGACCATGGCTCCGTTCCAGGTTGCAGCAGCCGGTGCGCACCGCGATGTTCTGCCCATGGTTCCTGCCTACCTGGACGTCAAGCTTGACGCCCTGCAGGCACGCCTGGTCCGTCGCCCCAAGCGCTCCGAGGTCCCCGTGACCTGCGAAGAGCAGCTCGTTGTGGAATTCTACGCACGCTAGATTCACCGCGACACCTTACAAAGAAGCCCGTGGCAAGCGCCACGGGCTTCTTTGTATGTAAGGTACTTGGGGGAGTTCTGCGGTTGCCGGCTGTTTGGGCCGGCGGTGCCCGCAGAGACACTACGCAACAAGGAGATGAACGACTATGACTGGTGGCGATATTGCCGGCCTCATCGCGGCCGGAGTGTTTGCACTGCTGGTCCTGCTGCTTGCCGTGCCGATTTTAAAGCTTGGGGGAGTGTTCGATGAGGTGCGGACCTCCATCCGTTCGATCAGCGACGGCGCCACGCCGCTGATGGACGAAGTGACGGCGACTGTTTCCACCACCAACGAACAGCTCAAAAAGGTCGACGGTATCGCGAACAACGTCTCCGACGCATCGG
The DNA here is from genome assembly GCF_040547075.1 of Arthrobacter sp. UYCu512. Lineage (NCBI taxonomy): Bacteria > Bacillati > Actinomycetota > Actinomycetes > Micrococcales > Micrococcaceae > Arthrobacter > Arthrobacter sp. UYCu512. Next base: position 74,104 of record NZ_JBEPPA010000002.1, on the reverse strand, counting down.
CGAACATCTCGGCGCTGTCCTCGCTGGTGGCCGCCACCGTCGGTTCGCCGCTGATCAAGGTCGCCTCCTTCAGCTATGGTGTGCGCGCGGCGTTCACCGCCCGCAAAAAGCCCGCCACCGGCCGCCGCAGCCGCTAACCCAGCTGGAGAACCTGACATGAACAGAATCATCTGGATGGGAATCGGCGTCGCCATCGGCGTCATCGCCTTCCGCAAGATCACCGAAGCGCAATCGAACCTGGGCCCCGAAGGGCTCAACCGGGCCGTGGGGCGCGTCGCAGACGGTCTGTACGACTTCGCCGATGCCGTCCGCGAGGGCATGAATGAGCGTGAGACCGAACTGCGCCGAGCGCTCGGCATTGACGCGGGCCTGGACCAGACCATAGCCCACGGCGCAGCCGGCCGGGATGCAGTCCGGCGCTAGCCGGGAGAGAATATCAGAACAGCGGCGTCCGGAAAACGGGCCGCCGGCACGGCCTATGGCCGGGACCAGACCGTTCCGCGGACCATACGCGTGAACGCCAAACGCAGTGACCACAAACGCAGTGAACAGTGAAGGGTACGTAATCAGCTCATGAAGTCGCAGGAGATCACTAAGCGCTGGATCGACTTTTTTGTCAAAAAGGGCCACACCGCGGTGCCCTCCGCTTCCCTGGTCTCCAGCGACCCTTCCCTGCTGTTCACCGTCGCCGGCATGGTCCCGTTTATCCCGTACCTGACGGCCCGGGAGGAAGCGCCGTACGAGCGTGCCACGAGCGTGCAAAAGTGCATCCGGACCGGCGACATCGAGGAAGTCGGCAAGACCGCCCGCCACGGAACGTTCTTCCAGATGTGCGGGAACTTCTCCTTCGGCGACTACTTCAAGGAAGACGCCATCAAGTTCGCCTGGGAACTGCTCACCTCGAGCGTTGACGACGGCGGGTACGGGCTCCCACCCGAGCGGCTGTGGGTCACTGTCTACGAAGAGGACGATGAGGCCGAGCAGCTCTGGCTCCGGAACACGGGCATGCCTGCCGCGCGGATCCAGCGGATGGGCAAGGCGGACAACTACTGGTCCACCGGCCAGCCCGGTCCCGCCGGCCCCTGCTCCGAGATCTACTATGACCGTGGCCCCTCCTACGGCGTCGAGGGCGGCCCGATCGCGGACGAGAACCGCTACGTGGAAATCTGGAACCTGGTGTTTATGCAGTACCAGATCGACAACGTCCGCTCCAAGGTTGACTTCGACATCACCGGCGAACTCCCGAAAAAGAACATCGACACCGGCCTGGGCATGGAGCGGCTGGCGATGATCCTGCAGGACGTCGAAAACATGTACGAGACGGACCAGGTCCGCCCGGTGATCGACAGGGCCGCGGCCCTCTCCGGCCGGGAATACACCTCCGCCGAGTCCGCGGCCGACCCGCATCACACCGACGACGTCCGGATGCGTGTCGTCGCCGACCACATCCGATCCTCCCTGATGTTGATCGCCGACGGCGTGACCCCCTCCAACGAGGGCCGCGGCTACGTGCTGCGCCGCCTGATCCGGCGGGCCGTGCGCTCGATGCGCCTGCTCGGCGTCGAAAAAGCGTGCCTGCCGGAGCTGCTGCCCGCTTCCCGGGATGCCATGAAGGGCGTCTACCCCATCGTCGAGACGGACTTCGACCGGATCAGCCGGATCGCCTACGCGGAAGAGAAGGCGTTCCTGCGCACCATCGCCTCCGGCACGGCCCGGCTGGAGGACGCCGTCAAGGAGTCACAGGCCGCCGGGCGTCCGCTGTCCGGCCCCGACGCCTTCGCCCTGCATGATACTTACGGTTTCCCGATCGACCTGACCCTTGAGATGGCCGAAGAGGCCGGGCTTAAGGTCGACGAGCCGGAGTTCCGAAAGCTGATGCTCGAACAGCGCCAGCGCGCGCAGGCCGACGCGAAGGGCAAAAAGGGTTCCCACGCCGACCTCAGCGCCTTCCAGGAGCTGCTGTCCGCCGGAGAGACTGTTTTCACCGGCTACACCGAACTCGCGGGGGAATCGAAGGTACGCGGCATCCTTGCCGGCGGCCGCAAGGTCTCCCAGGCCTCCACCGGGGAGGAAATCGAGCTGGTGCTCGCCGAGACCCCCTTCTACGCCGAAGCCGGCGGCCAGGCCGCAGACACCGGACTGATCACCGGGGACGGTTTTGTCGTCGAGGTCCTGGACGTCCAGCGCCCGATCAAGGGGCTGAGTGTGCACAAGGCAATTGTCCGCGAGGGCGAAATCGGAGCGGACTCCCTCGTCCAGGCGGCCGTGGACCGGGAACGCCGGCATGCCGCCGAGCAGGCCCACACCGGGACCCACATCGTGCACGCCGCCCTCCATCAGATCCTCGGCCCGGAAGCACTCCAGCGCGGCTCCTTCAACAAGGCAGGCTACCTGCGCTTCGACTTCGCCTGGGGCGAAGGCCTCAGCCCCGCCACGCGCTCCGAAATTGAAGAAGTTTCCAACATCGCCATCCGCAACAACTACCGGGTGGACACCAAAGTGATGGGACTGGCCGAGGCCAAGGCCCTCGGTGCCATGGCACTCTTCGGCGAAAATTACGGCAACGAGGTCCGTGTTGTGGAGATCGACGGTGCCTGGTCCCGTGAACTCTGTGGCGGCACCCATGTTGCGAACACCTCGCTGATCGGCAGCCTGTCACTGCTCGGGGAACAGTCTGTCGGCTCGGGAAACCGCCGCGTCGAGGCCTTCGTCGGAATGGACGCCTTCCGGCACCTCGCTGCCGAACGCGCGCTGGTCACCGAACTCACCGACATGCTTAAGGTGCCGTCGGGACTGCTCGCGGACCGGATCGCCGCCACCCTGGCCAAACTCAAGACCGCCGAAAAGGAACTCGAGCGGTTGCGCAAGGAGCAGCTCACAGCTGCCGCCGGCCAGCTGGTGGGTACCGCCAGGGATGCCGCCGGCATCAAGGTCATCGCGCACGACGCCGGCCAGGTCAGCGGTGCGGACGACCTCCGCGGCCTGGCCCTGGATTTGCGGACCCGGCTCGGTTCCGATCCGGCCGCCGTCGCGGTTGCCGGTGTCAGTAATGACCGTCCGGTGATCCTGATCGCGACCAACGATGCCGCCCGGGCGGCAGGGGTCAAGGCTGGGGTCCTGGTGCGGCTCGCCGCGGGAATCCTCGGCGGCGGCGGCGGCGGCAAGGACGACGTCGCCCAGGGCGGCGGCACGGACGCCGGCAAGGTCGGCGCGGCCCTCGCCGCCGTCGTGGACGCCATCACCGGACGATAGTGGAAAAGCCGTGAACGAAACTGCTGTGCCCGGCGGCTACCCAATCGGCGTAAAGCTCGGGGTAGACGTCGGGACCGTCCGGGTTGGTGTGGCTGTCTGTGACCGTGACGGCATCCTGGCCACGCCGTTGCGCACCCTGGAACGGAACGCGAAGAAGAATACGGACGTGCGGATCCTGGCGGAACTGGCCCTGGAACTCGCCGTTGTGGAGATCTTCGTCGGCCTGCCGAGGACCATGAAGGGTGAGGAGCACGCCTCCGCCCGGATGGCGACTGACTATGCAAAGCTACTGGCGGGTAAACTGGGGGAGTCAGGTTCCGGGGTGCCGGTTCGGCTGGTGGACGAGCGGCTGAGCACAGTATCTGCGCACCGGCACCTGCACGAAGCTGGCATGAGCAGCCGGGATCACCGTAAGGTAGTTGATCAGGTTGCGGCCGCAGGTATCCTGCAACACGCGATCGATATGCAAAAGGCCAGGGGGACGGAGGTCGGAAGCCGCGTATACGCGGAGTCCGCGCCGGGGCCGACCGGGGATGGTCCACAGGCCAGTCCGGCACAAGACGAGCATTCTGCACTACGCATTCTGCCCAAAATGGAAGGCTACAGTGAGCCCGGTCAACAGTGACGACTCCTCCGGTGCTGCCTTCGGCACCGGCCGACCGCTGACACGCAGGGAGCTGAGGGCCCAGGAGAAGGTCCAGGCGCCCGAGGGGCACAACGTCGTCCCGCCGCAGGCGTTCGAAACCGGCGAGGAAGCCCCTGCGGCAGCACCCGGCGCCGACAACCGATCCGTCCCCGAAACCGGCGACGACGCGGCAGGTAATCGCGGGCCGAGCCAGGCGGACGAGGCGCCGGAGCCGCCGGCCGCAGCCCCGACCGTCCACGAACTGCCCGTGGATCCGGAGGTTCCAGAGGTTCCCGTGGACCATGTCCATCCCGTGGATCCAGAGGTTCCAGAGGTTCCCGTGGAGCATGTCCATCCCGTGGATCCGGAGGTTCCAGTACACGAGTACGCCGGGACTGTGGCAGATGCGGACACCGTCTTCCATGATTCCGACCTTCATCCCGGCGACGAACCGCACCCGGACGGGGTGACCCAGGACGGCCACCCCGACGCGTACACGTACAACGACGACCATCACCACGAGGACCATCACCACGAGGACCATCACCACGAGGAAGACGGCCACATTGTGTTGGCCGGAGGAGCCGCCATCCGCACGTCCAAGGGTCCGTCCAAGAAGGTCCGCCGCCGGCGCCGCTTCCTTGCCTTGCTGCTGACCCTGGCTGTTTTTGTGGTGGCGATTGCTGTGGGCGCGCAGTTCCTGAAGCCGCTTCTGGGCGCGGACACCGTGGCTGATTACCCGGGGCCCGGAACCGGTGAGGTCATGATTACCGTGCCGCCGGGCGCCGGACCCAAGTCCGTAGCGACCGAGCTGCAGGACAAGAAGGTCGTGGCGAACGCCGACAGTTTCCTGCGCGACTTTGTGGCCTCCGGCGGTGCGCTGGCCCCGGGCGACTTCAGCATGCGCAACGAAATGAAGAACTCGGACGCCGTCGCTGTCCTGCTGAACAAGGACCAAAGCAAGGTGATGTACTTTGCGCTCAGCGCCGGGCTCCGCATCGGTGACTCCCTCCAAGCCATCTCCGAAGGTACCGGAGTGCCGGTATCCGAGCTCAAGGCACTCAACGCATCGCCAGCCCAGTTCGGGGTGCCGGCCAGGGCTAAGACCCTTGAAGGTTTCCTCGCCCCGGGCGAATACCGGTTCCCGATCGGCACCCCGGCCAAGGATGTGGTGCAAAAGCTCGTGACCACCACCCTGGATGAGCTCACGTCCCAAGGCGTCACCGATCCGGCCAAGCAGTACGACGTTGTGACGGTCGCCAGCATTGTCCAGGCCGAGGGCGGCCAGGCCGAATACGGCGATGTGGCAGGCGCGATCTATAACCGCCTCAAGCCAAATAACACGGAGACTAACGGGCTGATCCAGTCGGACGCCACCGTAACCTACGGCCTCGGCATCAAAAGTTTCCACATCGACGAGGACCAGAAGGCGGACAAGTCCAACCCGTATAACACCTACGCCAACCAGGGCCTGCCGGTCGGACCCATCGGATCGCCGGGCCGAACGGCGATTGACGCTGCGGCAAAGCCCAAGACCAACGATTACCTCTACTGGGTGACCATCAACCTGGACACCAAGGAGACACGCTTCTCCAAGACGCTCGCGGAGCACAACACCTACGTGGCCAAATACAACGCTTGGTGTGAGGCAAACGCCGGACGCTGCGTATGACCGGCAGGGCTGCCGTGCTTGGGCACCCGATCAGCCATTCGAAGTCTCCGGCCCTGCACCGGGCCGCCTACGCCCGCCTGGGTGTGGAGCTGGACTATTCGGCGATCGATGTGACCGAAGCCGGGCTGCCGGCCTTTATGGCCCGGGTCAGGAAGGACGTGCAGCTGGGGCCGAGCTGGCACGGGCTGTCCGTCACCATGCCGCTGAAGTCAGCCATGGTCGGCGAAGTGGATGAGGTTCGAGGCGTGGCCCGCGAGCTCGGGGTGGTGAACACGGTCGCGTTCGAACGGCCGGCCGCGGGAACGGGCGCCGCTCCCGTCCGTTTGGTCGGCTACAACACCGACGTCGCCGGAATCGTAAACGCACTCCGCCATGCAGGTGCCGCCTCGGCGCCCGCTGCCGCCGTCCTGGGCGGCGGTGGAACCGCAGCCGCTGCCATCGCAGCGCTGAAGGAGCTGGACGCGCCAGCAGCCGACATTTTCGTCCGCGACATCACCCGCGCGCGGGAGGCACGCGCGGCAGCTGCGGCACTTGGCCTGCCCGTGCGGGTCCGGCCCCTGGAGGGCGCGTCTGCCGCCCTGGCCCGGGCCGACGTCGTGATTTCCACGCTGCCCCCGCGGGCCGCCGATCCGCTGGCCGAGGAGTTGGCACGGTTGTTCGCGCAAGGGGCCGGAGGGCCGGCCGGAGAGGTCCGCCCGGGTGTGTTGCTGGACGTCGCATATGAACCCTGGCCCAGCCGGATCGCTGCCGCCTGGCTGAAGGCCGGCGGTGTGGTGGTTCCCGGCCTGGAAATGCTGATCTACCAGGCCGTGGAACAGGTCCGGCATTTCACCGGCCTGCACGAGGCAGTCCCGGCGGAAGTCATAGATGTGATGTGTGACGCAGTCGGGGCACCCCGACGGGTGTTCTAACCGCCTTACATGGCAGGATGGATTTTATGTTGCGTTGGTTGACTGCCGGAGAATCCCATGGGCCGGCCCTGGTCGGAATTATTGAAGGCGTACCCGCCGGTGTGGAGCTCACCAGCGAACGGATCGCTGATTCGCTGGCCCGGCGCCGGCTGGGCTACGGCCGTGGCGCACGGATGAAGTTCGAGCAGGACGTTGTGACAATCCTCGGCGGCGTCCGCCATGGCATCACCCAAGGTGGTCCCGTCGCCATCCAGATCGGCAACACCGAGTGGCCCAAATGGGAGCAGATCATGTCTGCTGACCCCGTGGACCCGGAAATCCTGGCCGACCAGGCCCGCAATGCGCCGCTGACCCGTCCGCGGCCCGGGCACGCGGACTTCACCGGTATGCAGAAGTACGGCTTTGACGAGGCGCGGCCCGTGCTGGAGCGCGCCAGTGCCCGCGAAACGGCTACGCGCGTCGCCCTGGGCGCCGTCGCCTCCGGATTCCTCAAGCAGCTCGGCATCGAACTTGTCTCCCACACCGTGTCGATCGCCACGACGGCCGTGCCGGAAGGGCGGCCGCTCCCGGTCCCGGAGAACGTGCTGGCACTCGACGCCGATCCGCTGCGCTGCTTCGACCGCGAAACCTCCGACGCCATGGTCGCCGAGGTCGACATCGCGCACAAGGAAGGCGAAACGCTCGGCGGTATCGTCGAGGTCCTCGCTTACGGGCTTCCGCCGGGACTTGGCAGCTACGTCCATTGGGACCGCCGCCTCGATTCACGGCTGGCGGCAGCCCTGATGGGCATCCAGGCCATCAAGGGCGTTGAAGTCGGTGACGGCTTCCTCACCGCGTCACGCCGCGGCTCGGCTGCCCACGACGAGATTGTTAAGGACGCCGACGGCAGGATCGTGCGCACCTCAAACCGCGCCGGCGGCATTGAAGGCGGAATGAGCATCGGCGACGTGCTGCGGGTGCGCGCCGCGATGAAGCCCATCGCCACGGTGCCCCGAGCCCTCAGGACCGTCGATGTGAGTACTGGCGAGGCCGCCAGGGCCCATCACCAGCGCTCCGACGTCTGTGCGGTTCCCGCAGCGGGCGTCGTCGCCGAAGCCATGGTCGCGCTTGTCCTGGCCGAGGCGGTTGTGGAAAAGTTCGGCGGCGACTCCGTGCAGGAAACCGCCCGAAACATCAAGGGTTACCTGGACAACATTCCGGCGTCCCTGGACTCGATCGGCCGATAGTGCCGGCCGAAATGCCGGCAGGGCCGGCCAGGAATGCTGCCCGGCCCATCGTCTTGATCGGGCCGATGGCAGTCGGCAAATCAGCCATCGGATACCAGCTCGCCCAGCAGTTGGGGGCCACGTTTGTGGACACTGACGTCACAATCGTTGCCAACCACGGCTCCATCGCAGAGATCTTCGCCAGCCGCGGCGAGCATGTGTTCCGCGAACTGGAAGCCAGGGCCGTCGCCCGGGCCCTGGAAGACGCGCAAGGCAGGAATACGGTAGTCTCGCTTGGCGGCGGGGCAGTCCTGGACTCCGGTACCCAGCAACTGCTGGGGCACTGCACAGTGGTCTACCTCGAGTGTGACGCCGGCACAGTGGTTGACCGGATCGCCAGGAATTCCGGCCGGCCCTTACTGGCCGGAGATGCCATGGAACGCTGGAAGGCATTGTTCGCCACCCGCCGGCCGGTCTACGAACGGCTGGCTGACCTGGTCTTCGATGTGCGCAACGGAACCGTTGCGGACATCGCACACCGGCTTGAAGATGCGCTGCGCGCGTATGGCGCGGCGGGAACCGCTGGTGTACCCGCACCAGCGGCGACAAAGGAAGTTGAAAAGTGAACACCGAATCAACCGTCATCAAGGTCACCGGGCAGACGCCCGGTGAGAACTACGACGTCGTGGTGGGCCGCGGCCTGCTGGCCAGCCTGCCCGGACTGCTGGGGGAACGGGTCAAACGGGTCCTTGTTATCCACCCGCGCGCCCTGCGCCTCACCGGTGACACCGTCAGGGAAGAGCTCTCGTCGGCGGGCTTCACGGCACTCACCGCCGAAATTCCCGATGCTGAAGAAGGCAAACACATCGAGGTGGCCTCTTTCTGCTGGCAGGTGCTGGGCCAGAACGACTTCACCCGATCGGATGCCGTCGTTGCTGTTGGCGGCGGGGCCGTGACCGACCTTGCCGGCTTTGTCGCCGCGACCTGGCTTCGCGGTGTCAAAGTCATCCACATGCCCACGAGCCTGCTCGGTATGGTCGACGCGGCCGTCGGCGGCAAAACCGGCATCAACACCGCCGAAGGCAAGAACCTCGTTGGTGCCTTCCACCCGCCGGCCGCTGTTCTCGCGGATCTCGATACCCTGGACACACTGCCGAAAAACGAGATTATTTCCGGCCTGGCCGAGGTCATCAAATGCGGCTTCATCGCGGACCCGGCCATCCTCGAACTGATCGAGAAAGACCCCGCGGCAGTCACCGAGCCCCGCGGTGACGCGTTGCGGGAACTGATTGAACGCGCCGTCACGGTGAAGGCCACGGTCGTCTCCGCGGACCTCAAAGAAACCGGCCAGCGCGAAATCCTCAACTACGGCCACACCCTGGGCCACGCGATCGAGCTCGCCGAACGCTACTCCTGGCGCCACGGCGCCGCCGTCTCGGTCGGGATGATGTTCGCTGCGGAACTGGCCCGCAGCGTGGGGCGCCTCAGCGACGCCAGCGCCGACCGGCACCGCAGCATCCTGGAAAGCCTCGGTCTGCCCGTGACCTACCGGCGCGACCGCTGGCAGGCGCTGCTCGACGGAATGCGGCGGGACAAAAAGTCCCGCGGTGACCTGCTGCGCTTTGTGGTGCTCGACGGCGTAGCACGCCCCGGTATCCTCGACGTCCCGGACACCTCGCTGCTGTTCGCCGCGTACCAGGAGATTGCCTCCTGATGGCATTCCTCCCAGGCGGTACCAGCGACTGGCCCGCTGCAGGGTTCCCCGGGATCAAGATCAACCCGGACAGCCTGGTCCCGCAAATCGTCAATGAGGATGCCGTCGCCGAAGCGCTTGCAGCATCGACGGACCCGGGGGACCTGATCTTTGTGCGTCTGGTCGAAGGGCACCCGGCCGAGGCTGCAGAGTTGCTCGCCGAAGCCCGCTACAGTGACCCTGGCTCGTTGCGCCTGCGCATCTTCGAAGCCGACGTACTGCGGGTTTCCAACCGGCTTGACCGGGCCGTTGAGCTGTTTGATCAGCTGCTGGCGGAGACCCGCGGCACACCGGACGAGGCGGTCATCCGCCAGCACCTCGGACGGTCCCACTTTGCCAGCGGCAACGTCGGCGCCGCCGTCGAAAGCTTCGCCAAAGCGCTGGACCTGCGTGTGGCCGGGTCTGCCGACGCGGCACTGATCTACGCCTCCACGGTGGCTCTGCAACGCGCCCGGTACGTGCTGGATCTCGACTCTTGACGCGGGTCCGCGCGGGCCTGCGTGCAGCTTCCGGCCGCACCCGTCCGGCAGCGGGCAGACAAAACCGGTAGAATGGTTTTTGGATTTTTGATAAATACGCGCTGGCGGGCCATTTGGCATGCTTGCCTGGCATAACCGGCTGGCAGCTAGAAGCCGTCAGAAGAGAAACCAGAGGATACAGTGGCAACCACTAACGACATCAAGAACGGAACCGTCCTCAAACTTGAGGGCCAGCTCTGGAACATCATCGAGTTCCAACACGTCAAACCCGGTAAGGGTGGCGCGTTCGTCCGCACAAAGATGCGCAACGTGATGTCCGGCAAGGTCGTGGACAAGACCTTCAACGCCGGACTGAAGATCGAGACCGCAACGGTAGACCGCCGTGACTACCAGTACCTGTACCAGGACGGCGCGGACTTCGTGTTTATGGACACGGCCGATTTCGACCAGCTCACCGTTTCGGGGGCAACCGTCGGGGACGCCACCAACTTTATGCTCGAGAACCAGAAGGTCAGCATTGCCATCCATGAGGGCAACCCGCTGTACATCGAGCTGCCGCCCAGCGTGGTACTGGAAATCACCTACACGGAACCGGGCCTTCAGGGCGACCGCTCCTCGGCCGGCACCAAGCCCGCCACCCTTGAGACCGGCTACGAGATCCAGGTGCCGTTGTTCGTCGAGAACAACACCAAGGTCAAAGTTGATACCCGTGACGGAAACTACCTCGGGCGGGTTAACGACTAGTGAGTGCCCGCGGTAAGGCCCGCAACCGGGCCCTGGATGTGCTCTTTGAGGCGGAACAACGTTCCGTGTCAGCGTTCGATGTGCTGAAGTCCCGGCGGGAGCAGACGGACCAGATCGTTAACCCGTACACCCTCGAAATCGTCGAGGGTGTGGTCTCCCACCAGGCTGCGATCGACGAATTCCTGGAAACCTATTCGCAGGGGTGGACGCTGGAACGTATGCCGTCCGTGGACCGCATCATCCTGCGGATCGGCACCTGGGAGCTGCTGTACAACGACGACGTGCCCGACGGCGTTGCCGTCAGCGAGGCCGTGGCCCTGGCCAAGACCCTCTCCACCGACGAGTCGCCGTCGTTTATCAACGGCCTGCTGGGCCGGCTGCAGCAGCTGAAGCCTTCGCTGCTCGCCTGACCCCGAAGCTCACAATAACCCCGTCCGGATCATCCCGGGCGGGGTTCTTTGGTGTTCTCCAGGCAGCCGGCGACGGCGTCCGGGAGGGGGCAGTCTCGGCGGGTTGATGGTGCCCGTCGAGGTGGTGTACGGGCGCATCGCAGCCCCTGAGGATCCGCTGCCGGGGCCGGCCGGTAATACTCCGGCCGGACATGTCCGAGCCACGTCGGATTGGCCTGCCGGGGCCGCGGCCGCGGACCGCCCGGGAGTCCGCCGGAGCGGTGGTGCTCCGGCGGTGGATCGTTTGTTGTTATGGACTCGAGCCCATGTGCGTGTGAGCTGAATCGCAGGCCCCCGGCGTCGGCGCCGTCGGAGTGCTGTGGTAATTTAGGAGCGCAAACCATCCTTTTTTAATTCCGTCCCGTGAGGCGGGGAAAGGGGAGACGAGCGTTGACTTCTGTTCCAGAAGCACCGGTTCCGGCCAAGGCTGCACTCGCCCGCGTAGTGCTTAGCCAGGCGGATATTGACCGTGCACTCACTCGTATCGCCCATGAAATTCTCGAGTCCAACAAAGGCTCCCAGGATCTGGTCCTGCTGGGCATCCCGCGCCGGGGCTACCCGCTCGCCGTCCGGCTCGCAGCCAAGATTGCCGCAGCAGATCCGACCGTGGACCCCGCGGCGATTGTCGGCCAGCTGGATGTGACAATGTTCCGCGACGATCTCTCCCACCAGGGACTGCGGCCGCCGTACCCCACCCAGCTTCCCCGCACCGGCATCGACAACAAGGTAGTTGTCCTGATCGACGACGTCCTGTACTCCGGCCGGACCATCCGGGCGGCCCTCGACGCGATCATCGACCTGGGCCGGCCGCGGATCGTGCGCCTTGCAGTGCTGATTGACCGCGGCCACCGGGAGTTGCCCATCCGCGCGGACCATGTGGGCAAAAACCTCCCCACGTCCTCTTCCGAAAAGGTCCGGGTCCGGCTGGCGGAGACCGACTCGGTCGACGGCGTACCGGTCAACGAAGTGGTTATCGAGGCCGCCGCATGAAGCACCTGCTCTCCACCGAGGACCTGAGCCTGTCCAACGCGGTCCGGATCCTCGACACCGCCGAGGAAATGGCCGCGGTGGGGGAGCGTGAGGTGAAAAAGCTTCCCACCCTGCGCGGCCGGACCGTCGTGAACCTGTTCTTCGAGGACTCAACGCGCACCCGGATCTCCTTCGAGGCCGCCGCCAAACGGCTCTCCGCCGACGTCATCAACTTCGCTGCGAAGGGTTCCTCCGTCTCCAAAGGCGAATCCCTCAAGGACACCGCCCAGACACTCGCTGCGATGGGCGCCGACGCCGTCGTTATCCGGCACTGGGCCTCCGGTGCCCCGCACCGCCTCGCCGCCACCGACTGGATCGACGCCGCCGTAATCAACGCCGGCGACGGCACCCACGAACACCCCACCCAGGCGCTGCTGGACGCCTTCACCATGCGCCGGCACTGGTCACGGCTGGCCGGAACCCCGTCCGCGGGTGCGGACCTCGCCGGCATGCGGGTAGCGATTGCCGGCGACGTGCTGCACTCCCGGGTGGCGCGTTCCAACGTCTGGTTGCTGCGCACCCTCGGCGCCGAGGTCACCCTGGTTGCCCCGCCGACGCTGCTGCCGATCGGCGTCGAAAAATGGCCCTGCAGCGTCAGCTACGACCTTGACGAGACGCTTGCCGGCGGCGTTGACGCCGTGATGATGCTGCGGGTCCAGGGCGAGCGGATGAACGCGTCGTTCTTCCCGAGCACCCGCGAATATTCGCGGCGCTGGGGCTTTGATGACAACCGCCTCCAGGCCCTCGACCATCTGGGCCTGAAAGACACCATCATCATGCACCCCGGGCCGATGAACCGCGGGCTGGAAATCTCTTCCGCCGCGGCCGACTCGCCCCGCTCCACGGTGCTGGCTCAGGTCCGCAACGGTGTGTCCATCCGCATGGCAGCCCTCTATCTGCTGCTCTCAGGTGACAACCGCGAACCGGCAGGCCACACCAGCACCATCCGCCCCGCAGAGAACACCTCCACCCCCGCCCCCAAGGAGAGCCACTAATGGCAGCACAACCCCAGGACCCCGGAGCGGGCGCCTACCTGATCCGCGGCGCCGCCATCCTCGGCGGAGCCCCCGAAGACCTGCTGATCCGGGACGGAATCATTGCCGCCCGCGGGCACAACCTCCCAGCGGACGGGGCGACCGTCATCAACGCGGCCGGCCTGGTGGCCCTGCCCGGCATGGTGGATATCCACACGCACTTGCGTGAACCCGGCCGCGAAGACGCCGAAACGGTCGAAACCGGCACCCGCGCCGCTGCCTTGGGCGGCTACACGGCGGTGCACGCGATGGCCAACAGCACCCCGGTGGCCGATACTGCCGGCGTCGTCGAACAGGTCCTCACCCTCGGCCGCACCGCCGGCTGGGTGGACGTCCGCCCGGTGGGCGCCGTCACCGTGGGCCTGGCGGGGGAGCAGCTGGCCGAGCTCGGTGCGATGGCGGACTCCCGGGCCCGCGTCCGGGTCTTCTCCGATGACGGCGTGTGTGTCCACGACCCCGTCCTGATGCGCCGTGCGCTGGAATACGTCAAAGCGTTCGACGGCGTCGTGGCCCAGCACGCACAGGAACCCCGTCTCACCGCCGGGGCCCAGATGAACGAAGGGGAGGTCTCCGCCGTCCTCGGCCTCACCGGCTGGCCCGCCGTCGCCGAGGAAAGCATCATTGCCCGCGACGTGCTCCTGGCCCAGCACGTCGGCTCCAGGCTGCACGTCTGCCACGTCTCCACTGCAGGTTCCGTAGAGATCATCCGCTGGGCCAAATCCCGCGGCGTGAACGTCACGGCCGAAGTCACCCCGCACCACCTCTGGCTCACCGATGAGCTAGCGCGCAGCTACGACCCGGTCTACAAGGTCAACCCGCCGCTGCGCACCGGCGCCGATGTCCAGGCCCTGCGCGCCGCTCTCGCCGACGGCACGATCGACGTTGTTGGCACCGACCACGCCCCGCACCCCAGCGAGCACAAGGAGTGTGAATGGGCACAGGCGGCCATGGGCATGACCGGGCTGGAAACCGCGCTGTCCGTTGTCCAGCACACCATGATCGAAACCGGGCTGATGGGCTGGGCCGACTTCGCGCGCGTCACCTCCAGCGCCCCGGCGGCAATTGGACGCCTTGGCGACCAGGGCCGTCCGCTGGAGGCCGGCGAACCCGCCAACGTCACACTCGTGGACCCGGCTGCGCGCTGGACCGTGGACCCTTCTAAGATGGCCACCATGGGCCGTAACTCACCGTTTGCCGGCCGGGAGCTTCCCGGCAAAGTGGTGGCGACGTTCTTCAAGGGCCACCCCACAGTCCTGGACGGCCAGCTCAATACCCCCTACCGGTGGCCGGCAGAGCCCGCTGGTACCGCATCGGCGGGCCGTCCCTGATGGACAGGTTGCTCCCCGGACTTTTGATGCTCGCCCTTGCGGCAGCGGTGCTGGTGCTGATGTGGTTCGGCTGGCGGAACCGGCTGCGCCGCCAGGCCGACGTCGACCCCCTCCCGCCGGTCCCCGCCGGTCTCGGCGCATCGCTGGCCGCCGCCGCCGGCCAGTACGTGACCACCACCACCGCCGGCGACTGGCTGGACCGGATCGCCGTGCATCAGCTGGGGATCCGGACGAACGCCGAACTCAGCGTCCACCCCGAAGGGGTGCTGTTCGACCGCGCCGGCGCCGGCCCGGTCTTTATCCCCGCGGGCAGCCTCACCGGCGTGCGGCAGGAAAGCGGGATGGCCGGAAAATTCGTCGAAAAGGACGGGCTGCTGATAATCAGCTGGATGCTCGGCAGCCGCGAACTCGATTCCGGGTTCCGCACCCGGCGCGCCGACGACAAAAACATCCTCCTCAAAGCACTGCATGATTTGATCCCCGCGGCCCCCCAGGCCAATGCCGATAGTGGAAAGTAACGACGTGACGGAATCCAACGAAGTTTCAGACGTGACAACAACTGCAGCGACAACAACTGCACCCGCCCCCGCCGTGTTCGTCCTGGAGGACGGCCGGATATTCCGCGGTACCAGCTACGGCGCCACCGGAACCGCACTCGGCGAAGCCGTCTTCGCGACCGGTATGACCGGCTACCAGGAGACCATCACGGACCCCTCCTACGCCCGCCAGCTGGTGGTCCAGACCGCCCCGCACATCGGCAACACCGGGGTGAACAAGGAAGACGCAGAGTCATGGCGCATCTGGGTGGCCGGCTACATCGTCCGCGACGCCGCCCGGCGGCCCTCCAACTGGCGCTCCGAACGCAGCCTCGATGCTGAATTGGCCGAACAGGGAATCGTCGGCATCCAGGGCGTGGACACCCGCGCCATCACCCGCCACCTCCGCGAACACAAGACCATGCGGGCCGGAATCTTTTCCGGCGACGCCGCCCGCGCGGCGGACCGGGAGCTGGTCGAGGCGGTCCTGGCCAGTGCCCCGATGGAGGGCTCACGCCTGGCCGAGGAAGTCAGCGTTGATAAGGCCTACACCGTGGAACCCAAGGACTGGGGCTGGGACGGCGAACCCGTCTTCAGCATCGCCGCGATCGACCTCGGCATCAAAAGGATGACTCCCGTCCGCTTCGCCGAACGCGGCGTCCGGGTGCATGTGCTGCCGGCCACCGCCACCCTGGCCGATGTCCAGGCGGTCAACCCCGACGGCTTCTTTATGTCCAACGGACCGGGCGATCCCGCTACCGCCGACAACCAGGTCAAGCTGCTCCGCTCCGTCCTGGACGAGAAGATCCCGTACTTCGGCATCTGCTTTGGCAACCAGATCCTGGGCCGCGCCCTGGGATTCGGCACCTACAAGCTGCGCTACGGCCACCGCGGCATCAACCAGCCGGTCCTGGACCGCCGCACCGGCAAGGTGGAAATCACCTCGCAGAACCACGGCTTCGCCGTCGACGCCCCGCTCGACGGGGCCACGCAGGCCCCGGAGGAGCGCTTTGGCCGGGTCGAAGTCAGCCACATCAGCTTGAATGATGAGGTTGTAGAGGGGCTGTCCTGCCTCGACATCCCGGCCTTCTCGGTCCAGTACCACCCCGAGGCAGCCGCCGGACCGCACGACGCCGCCTACCTCTTTGACCGCTTCATCGAGCTGATGGCGGACACTGCTTCCGCTACAAAGACTGCCACCGACTTTAAGACTGAGGACACGAAGTAATGCCTAAGAGAACTGACCTCAAGAGCGTCCTGGTCATCGGCTCCGGCCCGATCGTGATCGGCCAGGCCGCCGAATTCGACTACTCCGGCACCCAGGCCCTGCGCGTCCTCAAGGAGGAGGGCCTGCGCGTCATCCTCGTCAACTCCAACCCGGCCACCATCATGACCGACCCCGAGTTTGCCGACGCCACGTACATCGAGCCGATCACGCCCGAAGTGGTCGAGAAGATCATCGCCAAGGAACGCCCTGACGCGATCCTGCCCACCCTGGGCGGCCAGACCGCACTGAACACCGCCATCGCGCTGGACAAAAACGGCGTCCTGGAGAAATACAACGTCGAGCTGATCGGCGCCAACATCGCCGCGATCGAGCTCGGCGAGGACCGCGAAAAGTTCAAGGGTGTGGTGGAACGCTGCGGCGCCGAATCGGCCCGCAGCCACATCATCCACTCCCTTGATGAGGCACTGACCGCCGCCGAGGACCTCGGCTACCCGATGGTGGTTCGGCCCTCCTTCACCATGGGCGGCCTCGGCTCCGGCCTGGCCTACGACGAGAAGGACCTCCGCCGGATCGTTGGCCAGGGACTGCAGTACAGCCCCACCAGTGAGGTGCTGCTCGAAGAGAGCATCCTCGGCTGGAAGGAGTACGAGCTTGAGATGATGCGCGACAAGAACGACAACGTTGTGGTCGTCTGCTCGATCGAGAACTTCGACCCTGTCGGGGTACACACCGGGGACTCGATCACCGTCGCCCCCGCGCTGACGCTGACGGACCGCGAATACCAGCGGCTGCGCGACATTTCCATCGCCGTCATCCGCGAAGTCGGCGTCGACACCGGCGGCTGCAACATCCAGTTCGCCGTCGAGCCGGACACCGGCCGCGTCGTCGTGATTGAAATGAACCCGCGGGTCTCCCGGTCCTCCGCCCTGGCCTCGAAGGCCACCGGCTTCGCGATCGCCAAGATCGCCACCAAGCTCTCGCTCGGTTACACCCTGGACGAGATCCCGAACGACATCACACAGAAGACCCCGGCGTCCTTCGAACCGACGCTGGACTACGTCGTCGTGAAGGTCCCGCGCTTTGCTTTTGAGAAGTTCCCGGCCGCTGACCCCACGCTGACCACCACCATGAAATCGGTGGGCGAGGCCATGGCGATGGGCCGCAACTTCACCGAGGCCCTGCAGAAGGCGTTGCGTTCCCTCGAGCAGAAGGGCTCGCAGCTGGACTTCAGCCACGTTCCGGAATGGGAAGTCCCGGAACTGATCGAAAAATCCAAGCGTCCCACCACCGAGCGCCTGCACCAGGTCCAGCGTGCCATGCTCGGCGGGGCCACCGTGGAGCAGCTTTTCGAAGCGACGAAGATCGACCCCTGGTACCTGGACCAGCTCCAGCTGCTGAATGAGATCTCGGTTGAAATCCGCAGGGCCGCCGCACTGACCCCGGAGATGCTGACCCGGGCCAAGCGCCACGGCTTCTCCGACGAACAGATTGGTGCCCTGACGCACAACTCCGAGGACGTCGTCCGCGGCGTCCGCCAGGCCCTCGGCATCCGCCCCGTCTACAAGACCGTGGACACCTGCGCCGCCGAGTTTGCCGCGTACACCCCCTACCATTACTCCTCCTACGACGAGGAGGACGAGATCGCGCTGCACGCCAAGCCGTCCATCATCATCCTCGGCTCCGGGCCGAACCGGATCGGGCAGGGAATTGAGTTTGACTATTCCTGCGTCC
This sequence comes from Arthrobacter sp. UYCu512, assembly GCF_040547075.1. Taxonomy (NCBI): domain Bacteria; kingdom Bacillati; phylum Actinomycetota; class Actinomycetes; order Micrococcales; family Micrococcaceae; genus Arthrobacter; species Arthrobacter sp. UYCu512. The sequence continues at coordinate 56,128 of NZ_JBEPPA010000002.1, read as the reverse complement.
ATGCCTCCATGGCGCTCCGCAAGGCCGGCTACGAAACAGTGATGGTCAACTGCAACCCCGAGACCGTCTCCACCGACTACGACGTCTCCACCCGGCTGTACTTCGAGCCGCTGACGCTTGAGGACGTCCTGGAAGTCATCGCGGCCGAGGAACGCACCGGCGGCGTGCTGGGCGTGTTCGTCCAGCTCGGCGGACAGACCCCGCTCAAGCTCGCCCAGCAGCTCGCCGATGCCGGCGTGCCGATCCTGGGGACCTCCCCGGAAGCGATCGACCTCGCCGAGCACCGCGGCGCCTTCTCCCGCGTGCTGGACAAGGCCGGACTCATCTCGCCCAAGAACGGCACCGCGGTGTCTTTCGACGACGCCAAAAAGATCGCTGACGAGATCGGCTACCCGGTCCTGGTCCGACCGTCCTACGTACTCGGTGGACGCGGCATGGAGATCGTCTACGACGAGCCCAATCTCTCCCGCTACATCGCCAACGCCACTGAGATCACCCCGGACCACCCGGTGCTGATCGACAGGTTCCTCGAGGACGCCGTCGAAATTGACGTCGACGCCCTCTATGACGGCACCGAGATGTACCTCGGCGGCATCATGGAGCACATTGAGGAAGCCGGCATCCACTCCGGCGACTCCGCCTGCGTGCTGCCGCCGATCACCTTAGGCAACAACGTGCTCGAACGCGTCCGTACCGCCACCCTGGCGATCGCCGAAGGTGTAGGTGTCCGCGGCCTCATCAACATCCAGTTCGCCCTTGCCTCCGACGTGCTCTACGTCCTGGAAGCCAACCCTCGGGCTTCCCGCACCGTCCCGTTCGTCTCCAAGGCCACCGGTGTGCAGATGGCGAAGGCGGCTGCCCTGATCGGCACCGGCGTCACCATCAACCAGCTCCGCACCGCTTACAAAATGCTGCCGGAAACCGGGGACGGCTCCACGCTGCCGCTGGACGCGCCGGTGTCGGTCAAGGAAGCCGTGCTGCCGTTCAGCCGGTTCCGCACCCCGGAGGGGAAGGTAGTGGACTCCCTGCTCGGGCCGGAAATGCGCTCAACCGGTGAGGTGATGGGGATCGACAAGCACTTTGACACCGCCTTCGCCAAGAGCCAGGCAGCCGCCAACAACGCGCTGCCCACCGGGGGCAAGATCTTCGTCTCGGTCGCGAACCGGGACAAGCGCTCCGTCATCATGGGCGTCAAGCGGCTTTCCGACCTTGGCTTCGAGATCGTCTCCACCGGCGGTACCGCTGATGTGCTGCGCCGCAACGGTATCCAGGCCACCCCGGTCCGGAAGGTCGCCGAGGGCTCCAGTGCCGACGGCGAAGGCACCATCGCGGACCTCATCATCGCCGGTGAGATCGACATGGTCTTCAACACCCCCTCCGGCGGCGAAGCCCGCAGCGACGGCTACGAACTGCGCGCCGCCGCGACGTCGATCGGCATCCCGTGCATCACGACGGTGGCGGAGTTCAACGCCGCCGTCCAGGCCATCGAGGCGCTTCGTACCTACGAATGGTCCGTTACGAGCCTGCAGGAGCACGCCGCGGCACTGGCGCTCTCACAGGAGCGGATGTCCCGGGAGGCGAACTCGCATGCCTGAGGCCACCGCTGCTGACCCGGCGGCCCGGGAGTCCTTCGGTTCCCGGTTGGGCCGGGCCATGGCGGAGCGCGGACCATTGTGCGTTGGGATCGATCCGCACCCGGCGCTGCTGCAGCAGTGGGGACTGAACGACGACGCCGCCGGGCTCGAAAGCTTCTCGCTCACCGTCCTGGAGGCCGTGTCTGCCCTCGCTGCCGCGGTTAAACCGCAAGTGGCGCTGTACGAGCGGCACGGCTCGGCCGGCATGGCCGTGCTCGAACGCACTCTCTCCGCTGCGGCGCAGGCCGGGGTGCTGACAATTGCCGACGCGAAACGCGGCGACATCGGCTCCACCATGGCCGCGTACGCGGACGCCTGGCTGCGGGACGGTTCCGCCCTGGCCGCCGATTCGGTCACGCTGAGCCCGTACCTGGGCTTCGAGTCGCTCCGTCCGGCCCTGGAGCTTGCGGCACACACCGGGCGCGGTGTGTTCGTCCTGGCACTGACGTCCAATCCGGAGGGTGCCTCGGTCCAGCACGTGGGGGGCGCCGACTCCGTTGCCCGCCGGATCGTGCGGGCGGCTGCCGCGGAGAACCGTCGGTATCCGGGGGAGTTGGGTTCGGTAGGCCTCGTTGTGGGCGCGACCGTCGGCTCCGCGCTGCTGGACCTGGACCTGGATCTCGCCCTCGTCCGTGGTCCGATCCTGGCCCCGGGATTGGGGGCACAAGGCGCGACGGCGGCGGATTTGCGCCGGACCTTCGGAGGCGCCTACGGCCAGGTCCTGGCTACGTCCAGCCGGGATATTCTCTCCGCCGGCCCGCGGATCAAAGACCTCCAGGCAGCGGTCCGTCGCACCCTCGAGGAGCTGCGCGCAGCCTGAGCGCGACCGCGTGCCCAGCGGACGGAACCGGCCGCTGGGTGGACCGCTCTGCGGGCCGTCTGCGGCACATGCCGGCCGCGGTCCGCTGCGGGCAGCGACACCGGGCAGTGCTGCGAAAGTTGTCCATTGATTTCTGCCTCGCCAAGACGGTAGGTTCAGGGGAAGTTCGCGGCACCGCACGGTGGTGCGTGCGGTCCGTCCGGGCGGGCAGTCGAAGCGGTCCGTCCGACAAGGCAGGGAGGCATTCATTGGGTTTGCGACCTCTCACTGCGCAGGAGCGTGCCGACGCCCTCGGGAAGGCCGCCGCGGCCAGGACAACCCGGGCCGCGGCCAAGGACCGGCTGAAATCGGGACAGCTGACAATCGCGCAATTGCTGGGCGAAGGCGAGAGCAATGACGCGATCGCCAGGATGCGGATCGTCGAGCTGCTTGAAGCCCTCCCCGGCATCGGACCGGTGCGTGCCGCGGCGATTATGGCGCAACTGGGCATCGCGGCATCCCGCCGGGTCCGCGGTTTGGGAAATCACCAGCGCCGGGCGCTGGTAGATTTTATAGACAACAAGCAGCCCGGACCGCCGGGCTGACTCCCAACCGGATCAAAGGAATATGTGAGCAAGAAACCGGGACTGACAGTCCTCGCTGGCCCGACGGCTGTTGGCAAAGGCACCGTGTCCACCTATATCCGGGACAACTATCCCGGCGTCTGGCTTTCCGTTTCGGCGACCACACGTCAGGCGCGGCCCGGCGAAGTCGACGGCGTCCACTACTTCTTCAAATCGGCCGAGGAATTTGACGTCCTGGTCGAGAACGGGGACCTCCTCGAGTGGGCGGTGGTCCATGGGCGGAACCGCTACGGCACCCTGCGCAGCACGGTAGACGCCGCCATCGCCGATGGCCGTTCGGTGCTCCTGGAGATCGACCTGCAGGGTGCGCGCCAGGTCAAACAGGCCGTGCCGGATGCCCAGTTTGTCTTCCTGGCCCCGCCTAGCTGGGATGAAATGGTCCGCCGCCTGGTCGGCCGCGGCACGGAAACGGCGGAGGAACAGCAGCGACGGCTTGAAACCGCTAAACTAGAACTTGCCGCTGAACCGGAGTTTCACCACACCGTCATCAATGATGACGTTCGACGGGCAGCGGACGAGCTTGTTTCACTCATGGGGCTGACCCCGAACCCACGCTAGGCGCCGGGACGTATCGGCCCGTTAGAATTTGGAGAATTCGTGTCCACGAACCTTGAAGGCATCATCAACCCGCCGATCGACGAGCTGCTGAAGGCCGCCGACTCGAAGTATGGACTGGTAATTTTCGGCGCCAAGCGCGCACGCCAGATCAACGCGTACTACGCGCAGCTGCACGAGGGCCTGTTCGAGTACGTCGGCCCGCTGGTCGACACCAAGCTGAACGAGAAGTCGCTTTCCATCGCGCTGCGCGAGATCAATGAAGGCAAGCTCGTCTCCACTCCGATCGAACCTGCAGAGTAATTACGCAGGCGGAGCACACGTGCGCATAGTCCTCGGAGTCGGGGGAGGGATAGCCGCCTACAAGGTGGCGTCCCTCCTTCGGCTTTTTACTGAAGCCGGCCATAACGTTACAGTCGTCCCCACGGAAGCCGCGATCCGCTTTGTTGGTGTCGCCACGTGGGAAGCGCTGTCCGGAAATCCGGTCAGCAACAGCGTCTTCGACGAGGTTCACACCGTCAACCATGTCCGGCTCGGACACGAGGCCGAACTGATCGTAGTGGCCCCCGCCACCGCCGACCTGCTGGCCCGTGCCGCGGCCGGACAGGCCAACGACCTGCTGAGCAACACGCTTCTGATGGCCGGCGGGTCTCCGGTGCTGATGGCGCCCGCCATGCACACCGAGATGTGGCAGCACCCGGCGACCCAGGCGAATGTCGAGACACTCCGCAGCCGGGGCATCACCGTGCTGGAGCCTGCCTCCGGAAGGCTCACCGGATCGGACTCCGGGCCCGGCAGGCTGCCTGAGCCCGAAGCTATTTTCGAGGCGGCACTCGCCCTCGCAGGGGCGCCAGCTCCAGCAGCGGCTCCAGTGGCGGAGGACGCCGATCCTTCGCCGCTGCGGCCACTGGCCGGACTCACTGTTACTGTCAGCGCCGGCGGCACACGGGAACCGCTGGACCCCGTCCGGTTCCTCGGCAATCGGTCCTCCGGCAAACAAGGTGCAGCACTGGCCGTCGCCGCCCGTGAAGCCGGGGCCAAGGTCCGGCTGCTGGCCGCGCACATGGACGTCCCCGCACCGGCCGGAGTAGACGTGATCAGGGTCGGGACTGCCTTGGAGCTCCGCAAGGCGGCTCTGCACGCGGCCGCTGACTCCGACGTCATCATCATGGCGGCCGCCGTGGCGGACTTCCGCCCGGCGGATGTGTCCAACACCAAAATCAAAAAGCGCGACGACGTCGCCGATCCGGTCATTTCGCTGGTCCGCAACCCGGACATCCTGCGCGAACTCGTCGAGGTCCGGGACGCGGCCTTGCGCCACCAACTGATCGTAGGCTTCGCGGCGGAGACCGGTGATGCTGACGGTGACGTGCTGGAATACGCAGCGGCCAAGCTGCGCCGCAAGGCATGCGACCTGCTCGTCGTTAATCAGGTGGGCCAGGACAAAGTCTTCGGCGAAGACACTAACTCCGTAGTCATCCTTTCCCGCTCCGGCTCCGAACACCAAGAGGCGTCGGGTTCGAAGTCCGACGTCGCGGCTGCCGTAATAGAGCGCATCAGCGCCGAGCTCAGCCGGGTTGTTCCGCCCGCTTGAACCCGGTGTCAGCTGCGTCTCCGTCGTACGGGGACACACGCCGCCGGACGTCCGTTTTCCAACCAGTAAGGTAGTTGAGTGACTTTACCGCTGCACATCCCTGATTTCCACGGGCCCACGCCCGCATCACTTCGGCTCTTCACCTCCGAGTCGGTGACCGAAGGGCACCCCGACAAGATCTGCGACCAGATCAGCGATGCGATCCTCGACGCCTTGTTGTCCAAGGACCCCGAGTCCCGGGTTGCCGTGGAGACACTTGCCACTACCGGGCTGGTCCACGTCGCCGGCGAGGTTACCACCGACGCTTATGTCGAAATCCCGCAGATCGTGCGGGAAACCATCCTGGGCATCGGCTACGACTCCTCGGCCAACGGTTTCGACGGTGCCCGCTGCGGTGTGTCCGTCTCGATCGGGCAGCAGTCCAATGACATCGCCGGTGGCGTTTTCAACTCGCTCGAATCGCGCGAAGGACGCCAGGAGGACGACTACGACCTCCAGGGCGCGGGAGACCAAGGCCTGATGTTCGGCTACGCCAGCGACGAGACCCCCTCCTACATGCCGGTCCCGATCTGGCTCGCGCACCGGCTCTCCGAAAAGCTGACCGAGGTCCGCAAGAGCGGCGAGCTCGGCTATCTGCGACCGGACGGCAAGACCCAGGTCACAGTTGGCTACGACGGTGACCGGCCGGTATCGGTAGAGACCGTGGTTATCTCCAGCCAGCACGCTGAAGGCACCAGCCTCGACCAGCTCCGCGCCGATCTCGCGGCACACGTCGTTGACCCGGTCATGGCACTGTCCAACCTGGACATCTCCCGGGCCAGGAACATCCTGAACCCGGCCGGTGCCTTCGTTATTGGCGGGCCGGTCGGCGACGCCGGACTCACCGGACGAAAGATCATCGTTGACACCTACGGCGGCATGGCACGCCACGGCGGCGGCGCCTTCTCCGGCAAGGACCCGTCCAAGGTAGACCGCTCAGCTGCGTACGCCATGCGCTGGGTCGCCAAGAACGTGGTGGCTGCCGGACTTGCCAAGCGCGCCGAAATCCAGATCGCCTACGCGATCGGGCAGGCCCGCCCGGTAGGGACCTATGTCGAAACCTTCGGCACCGAGACCGTCGATCCGGCCAGGATCAGTGCCGCGATCGCGGAAATCTTTGACCTGCGCCCCCGTGCCATCATCGACGCCCTCGACCTTAAGCGGCCGATCTACGCCAAGACCGCCGCCCACGGCCACTTTGGCCGGGAGGATCCCGACTTCACGTGGGAGCGGCTGGACCGGGTAGACGCGCTGAAGGCGTTCTTCAACGCGTAAGACGCCCGGTTGTGCAGCCTGGTCACCGCAATGGCTGATCGTTTACGGTGATTTAATGTCGCTGCCCCATGATGAGCTGTAGCCAGGCCGCCGAATCCGGCGGCCTGGCTGTTTTGTTTCATGCAGTGCTGGCTGGGCCGGCGCTTAACCGCTGCTGAAGGGAGGAGACGGATGAACGGCCCGATTCAACACGCCACCCCGGATGAACCCCATCAACTCTCATTGCTGCAGGGCTTTCCCACCGTGGCAGCGGCGTCCCCGGGTCCGGAACTTGCCGCCCGGCTTCCGGTGGCGCGGGTGCGGCTTGAATCTTCCCTCCCGCACCTTGACCGGCCCTTCGACTACAGCGTGCCCGCCGCCCTGGACGCCGCGGCGCAACCTGGCGTCCGGGTGAAAGTTAAGTTCAACGGTCAGGAGCTCGCCGGTTACCTGATGGACCGGGCAGCCGAATCCGACGCCGGCCACCCCCTCGTTCCGCTGTACAAAGTGCTCTCGCCGGTGCCGGTGCTAACGGCCGCCGTCGCAGAACTCGCGGGACGTGTTGCGGCCCGCTACGCCGGCAATGTCAGCGACGTACTCCGCGTGGCGGTTCCGCCGCGGATGGCGAAACTGGAGAAGGAGCTCGCCGCCGAGGGGGTCCTGGACCCCTCAGTCTTCGCCGACGAGGCCTCCGGGCGCGGAACGGGCGCGGCACTTCCCGGCGGTCTGGAAGGTTCACGCTGGTCCGGGTACCGCAACGGACCGGCCTTCCTGCAGCACCTGAACGCAGGCGAGTCGCCGCGGGCGGTGCTCAGCGCACTGCAGGGCTACGGTGCCGGCGGCTGGCCCCGGCTGATCGCCGAAGCAGTTGCAGCCGTCCGCCTCTCCGGCCGCGGGGCCATCGTTGTGGTGCCCGACTACCGTGACCTGGACCGGGCGGAAACGGCGCTCCTGCAGCTGCTGCCGGCCGGGGACGTCGCCCGGCTCACGGCGGACGATGGCCAGACGCCCCGCTACCGCAGCTTCCTGCGGATCCTCAGCGGCGCCGCCGGGGTTGCTGTCGGCACCAGGTCCGCCGCCTACGCCCCGGTGCACAACCTGGGTCTCGTTGTCTGCTGGGACGACGGTGACGACCTGCACATCGAGCAGCGCTCACCCTACGCCCATACCCGCGAAGTCCTGCTGCTGCGCGCCGAGCAGGAGGGCGCGGCGTGCCTGCTCGCAGCGCATACCCGGAGTACCGAAACGCAGCGACTCGTCGAGGCAGGATGGGCCCGGTCGGTGGAGGCCGGACGCTCCGTTGTCCGCCGGAGCGTCCCGCGTGTGCTGAACACGGCCGACAGCTACGAACTTGAACACGATCCGCTGGCCCGGATCGCACGGCTGCCCGGCGCGGCCTGGCGTGCTGCCAAGGACGGACTCGAACGCGGCCCGGTCCTGGTCCAGGTCGCGAGGGCCGGTTACGCCCCGTCGCTGGCCTGTGAAAACTGCCGGGAGCCGGCGCGCTGTACGTCCTGCAGCGGGCCGCTGGCCATCGCCGGGGCCAGCGGGAGCTCCGCGGTGCCGCAATGCCGCTGGTGTTCAACGCCGGCGCCTGACTGGCGCTGCGGCACGTGCAATGGTACACGGCTGAGGCGCGGCGCCACGGGGGCCCTGCGGACGGCTGAGGAACTGGGCCGGGCCTTCCCCGGGAAGCCGGTGGTCACCTCATCCGGGGACCGGGTGCTGGCAACCGTTCCTGATTCCAAGGCGCTGGTAGTCGCCACGGTCGGCGCCGAACCCGTCGCGCCCGGAGGCTATGCGGCGGCACTTCTGCTGGACGGCGATTCACTGCTGCGGCGAGAAAACCTGCGGGCCGGGGAAGACGCCGTCAGGCGCTGGTTCAACGCTGCGGCGCTGGTCCGCCCCGCCGGGGAGGGCGGGCTCGTGGTGATCACCGCTGACGACGCCGCCGGTGTGGGCGCGCTGCTGCGCTGGGACCCGGCCGGCTACGCCGAGCGTGAGCTTTCCCTGCGCCAGGAACTGCAGCTGCCCCCTGCTGTTCGGGTCGCGTCGCTGACGGGCGGCCGGACCGCCGTCGGGCACTTCAGCCAGGCCGTCGAGCAACAGCTGGCCGCGCAGGGGATTACCCTTCGGACAGCGGGCCCCGCGCCGCTTGTGATCACCGGCGCACCCGCCCACGGCAGCGTTCGGGGCGCGGCGGGGGATGATGTCCGGACCCTGATGTTCATCCCCTACGGCCAGGCGGCCCACGTCACCATGGCGTTGCGGGCGGTTAAGGCCGCCGCGGCCGCCAAACGCACGGACGACCCGGTGCAGCTGCGGCTGGACGGCGTGGACGTGCTCTAGGGAAGGACCAAGAGGTGCCGGCCGCCTCGGCGCTTGTACAGCGGACTTGCGGAAATGACACCGCGGCCAGCCTCCAGGACGTGACTTCTGCCGCTGCCGGCATCGACGTGTTCCCGGGATTACAAGGAGTGCAGATCTACTCCGATGGCTTTGCTGGCGAGCTGGGATCACTCTGGTTTCATCCCTCAATCAGCGGACGTCCACTCACGTTTTGGCGCCCGATGCGGGCAGTGACCGCAGCACCGTGTATGCCGGGACCTTACCGACCCGGCGGCTGAAGTCCTAGGGCCTGGGCCGTTCGTGCAACTCCTTGGCCTCCGCGGCCGCGTCCAGGAGTCGGCGCGCCGATTCGTCCCAGCTGAAGTCCGCGGCGCGCTCGACCGAGCGGAGCGAACGAGCCTTCCACAGCTCCGCATCCTCCAGTTGCCGCACCGCGGCAGCAAATTCCTGCGGTGAATCCGGGTGGACGTAGCTGACAGCGTCACCACCGACCTCGCGGAAGATCGGGATGTCGCTGGCGATCACCGGTGTGCCGTGGGACATCGCTTCCACCAGGGGCAGCCCGTAACCCTCCGCTTTGGAGAGGCTGATCAAAGCCGTAGTGCGTCCCAGCATGGCCTCATACTCGGCGTCGGTCACGCCGTTGTGGAAGGTGATGCTCGTGCCGGCGGGCGCCAGGGCCTCGAGTTCCGCCCGGCGTTCCGGGGTGATTCGGCTGAGCAGGTGCAAGCTTATATCCGGCAACTCCGCCATGCCCCTGATCATGGTCTCCACGTTTTTGTAAGGCATAAAGGAGCCCATGTACAGGATCGTCTTGTCTGCCCCTGACCCTGGATCCCGCGGCGCGTGGCCGTGCTGCGGGGCGTTGCCCACGATCCGGACCGGACGCCGGGTCAGCTGGTACTTGGAGATCAGTGCCGCCGTCGTGGCGCTGATGGTGGCAACAACGTCGGCACGATTAAGCAGGAAGCGCTGCGGCCAAAAGGCCTTGTGGTAGAGGCGCCAGAGGACCCGGACGGGTGCGGGCAGGAAGCCCGGGGGAGCGGGGTGTTCGTAGTAGATCAGGTCGTGCAGGGTCAGCACCAGCGGGTACTTCCGGCCCCAGCTGCCCATCGTTTGCATCGGGCACACCACCACGTCGGCGTCGAGTGCGTTCACCTTTCGGGCGACGAACAACTCGGCGGGGGAGAGCGGGCTGTTGATCAGGGAATAGGGCACGTCCGGGAGCAGGGCCAGCTGGCGAACGTCGCTGATGAGCATGGAGACCTCGGCGATTTTTGCCGTTGCGGCGATCAGGCTGGCGCCGTAACGGCTGATTCCGTCGTGGTGGTCCAGCCGGGTGAACCGGGCATCAATAATGATTTTCACGCGGAATGGTCCTTCAGGAAGCGTCGGATGAATGCCGCGGCGGGTTCCGGGGTTTCGTAGTGGATCAGGTGCCCGACGCCGGCGATCACGTCCAGGCGGCCGTCCGGCAGCCGTGCCAGCAAGGTGTGCTGGTCCGGTAGCGCCGCAATTTCGTCTTTTTCACCGGCGATCAGCAGCACGGGAAGCGTCAGGCTGGCGGCCACTTCGGCGACATTGCTGCCAACCGATGCCTTAAAAGCTTCCAGCAGGCTCTCACGGTCCGCGAATGCGGAGAAATAGGCGCTGTGCTGGGCGTGGACAAAACGTCGGAGATGTTTCTCGCGCGTTTTCGCCATCGTCTCGCTCATGACCCGGACAATCAGCTGGCTGCGCAGCAGGCCCTGTCCCAGCCGGCGCGGCAGGCGCGCAGCGGTTTCGTAGTAGAGGACGGCGAGTTTGGTCAGCAGGGCCTTGGGCCCCTCAAGGGCCGGGGCGGCGATCGGGTTGATCAGGATCAGCTCCGCCACGGTGCCGGGGTGGCTGGCCACGTAATGGCTCGCGATGATGGAGCCAAAGGAATGTCCCAGCAGGACGGTGTCCGGTCCCAGAGCCAGGGCCGCGATAAAATCGGCGACGAAGCGGCAGTAACGTTCCACGCTGTGCCTGGCATCGGTGAACGCGGCGGAGCTGCCGAATCCGGGGAGGTCCGGCATAATAAGCCGCATCTCGGGGAGCTGGTCGGCAACCCTAAGGAGTCCATGGTGGTCGCCGCGAAAGCCATGGACCACCAGGATGGTGCGGGTCTGCGGGGTCACCGTTACCGGCTCGTAGCTCCAATACGCGACTTTGGTGCCGTTCACTACCACTTCGGCGGGATGGGTGCGCGCCGCAAGCCCGGCGCTGAGCAGGGGAGTGCCGGGGGAAGGCTCGGTGGCCATGTCTACCATTCGATGAGTCCTAATTGACGGAGTCCGGGTGCGAGCCGGTCCGGAAGCCGCGTTCCAGTCCGGCAAGGGTGTCCATGGCGGCGTCGTCCAGGCTGAAGCCAAAGACATTGAGGTTTTCCCTGATCCGGGCGTACGAGCTCGCCTTCGGGATGGCGATATTGCCAAGCTGGACATGCCAGCGGAGGATGATCTGCGCCGGGGTCCTGCCGTGGAGGGCCGCAAGATGAAGGACAGCCGCATCCTGCAGGACCTGGCCGCGGCCCAGCGGGCTCCACGCTTCGGTGGTGATTCCAAGCTCGCGGTGCAGGCTGCGCAGTTCCTCCTGCTGGAGCCAGGGGTGCAGTTCAACCTGGTTGACGGCCGGGACGACTTCCGCCGTCTGCAGGAGGCGGTCCAGGTGGGCCGGCTGAAAGTTCGAGACCCCGATGGCCCGGGCCCGGCCTTCCCGGTACAGCGTCTCCAGGGCGCGGTAGGTCTCCGGATACAGCCCCCGTTCCGCGCACGGCCAGTGGATCAAGTACAGGTCAACGTATTCCAGCCCGAGGTTGGCCATCGACGTGTCGAAGGCACGCAGCGTCGCGTCGTAGCCGTGGTCGTCGTTCCAGACCTTGGTGGTGATAAACAGGTCCTCGCGGGACAAGGAAGGGGAGGCTTCGCCGGAACCGCCGCGGGCGTCATCGCCGCTAACAAAACCGGACAAGGCGCCAACGCCCCGGCCAACGCCGGTCTCGTTGCCGTACATGGCGGCCGTATCGAAGTGCCGGTAGCCGGCTTCGAGCGCCATCGTCACGAGTCCGGGGGCGTCCTCCGGGGGCACCTTATAGAGTCCAAAACCCACCTGGTCGATCAGTACACCGTTGTTGAGGCTGAGCCGGGGTGAGGGTTTCATACCATCGACTTTACCGACTCCGCCGCCTGCACCGCCCACGACGGGCCGGACACGGGAGTCCGGGCGGCCCGGGAAGCGGCAGGATCAGACCAAACCGTCGAATCTGACCAGGTGCCGGGCGCTGGCCTCGTCCAGAATCAGGTCTGTCGCCAGGCCGGCGGCAAGGGCGCCGCGCAGGCCGTTGATCTTGGAAGCCCCCGAGACCACGCAGATCCGCCGGCGGACCTGGCGCAACTGTGCGAGGTCCGGACCGGTGGAACGCTCGTTGAGCATGATCCCGTCCGAGGAGCCGTCTGCGCGGAAGAACACCGTGGCAACATCGCCCACAACGTCTGAGGTGGCCAGGACGTTCAGGTCTTCTTCGTCGAGGTAGCCGCCGGCGTACACGTGGCTGGGATAGTCGGCGTCGACAGAGCCCACGCCGAAAATGGCAATGCTCATGCGGGACTGAAGTTCGAGGATCCGTTGCACGCTTCGTTCATTCCACATGGCCGTTTTGGTCGCGGCGTGGTCGAAGAACGCCGGTACCGGGAACTGCTCCACCCGCGCTCCGTAGGCGCTGCCAAAGCGGCGCATGATGTCGGAGGCATAGGTGATACCAGTGGTTTGCATGTTGCCCGCCCCGTTGAGCTGGACGATCACGCAGTCGTGGGTGATCTTCCGGGTCAAGTGCCGGCTCACAGCGCTCAAGGTCGAGCCCCACGCGACGCCGATAATGGCGTTGGAATCCACCAGCGGCCCGATCGTGCGGGCGGCCTGCATGGCCACGCGGTCCAGCGTTTCCGCCTCATTGAGCGTGTCCACTACCGGAACGACGTGCACGTCCACCTTGTATTCGGCGCGGATCATGCTTTCGAGTTCGGGCCCGGTGTCGAGGGGGCTGCGGATCTGGATTTGCACCAGCCCCGATTCCCGGGCTGAGGAAAGCAGCCGCGACACGGTGGACCGGGACGTGCGCAGCTCGCGTGCAATCGCGTCCATGGTCAGGTCCTGAAGGTAATACAACTGGGCGGCGCGGAGGGCGTCGGAGCTTCGTGAGGGTGTCATCCCACTTCCGTTCTGCACGTTTGTGCATAGTGCTTGACTCCATTTTCCATTACTCCAAAGAATAGTGATGAACGGCGCCGCGCCGCACGGCGCGCCGCACAGGACCAAACCCAAAGGAGTAGTTCTTGGGACAGAAGGATTCAGCCCGCAACCAGGCGTCGGCCGGCGAGCGCGCATCGGTGCAGAAGCTGCAGAGGCGGCCGCACGCGCAGGTGCTTATCATCGGCGGTGGCATAAATGGAGTGGGCACGTTCCGGGACCTCGCCCTGCAGGGTGTTGACGTGGCACTTGTGGAGCGCGGTGACTACTGCCAGGGGGCCAGCGGTGCCTCATCGCACATGATCCACGGTGGTATCCGTTACCTTGAGAACGGCGAGTTCCGCCTCGTCCAGGAATCGGTTGTGGAACGCAACCGGCTGCTGCGCATCGCCCCGCACTACGTAAAGCCGCTCCAGACGACCATCCCCATCTTCAGCACGTTTTCCGGCATCCTCGCCGCGCCGCTGCGGTTCCTGACCCACAAGCAGCACGGGGCTCCCACGGAACGCGGGGCCTTCCTGATCAAGCTTGGCCTGAGCATGTACGACTTCTTCTCCCGGGACGGCGGCACCGTCCCCCGACACCAGTTCCGCGGCCGCCGGCGGGCTCTTGCCGAGCTGCCCCGCCTGCACCCGGGAATCAAATATGCGGCGACGTATTTCGACGCCTCCGTGCACAACCCGGAGCGACTCACGCTGGATGTGCTGCAGGACGGCGAGAAGGCCGGCGCCGCGGGGGCCAGCGATGCCCGCGCCAGCAACTACCTCTCGCTGGTGGCGGTCCGCGACGCAGCAGGGACCGGGCGCACCGGAAGCATCGCGGAACTTCGAGACGAACTCACCGGTGAACGGTTTGAGTTCTCCGCCGACGTCATCGTCAACACCACCGGCGCCTGGGTCGACCAGACAAACCAGGCGATGGGCGAGGCGTCTGCCTTTATGGGCGGCACCAAGGGCTCGCACATTGTGCTGGACCACCCGGAACTGCTCGCCGCCTGCAGCGGACGCGAGATCTTCTTCGAACACACCGACGGCCGGATCGTATTGATCTACCCGATGGGGGACCGCGTCCTGGTCGGGACCACGGACATCGACGCGGACATGGCGGAAGACGCTGTATGCACCGAGGAAGAGATCGACTACTTCTTCGACCTGATCGGCCATGTCTTCCCGGACATCACCGTGGGCCGGGATCAGATCGTCTACACGTTTTCCGGAGTCCGTCCGCTGCCCCGGCACGACGCCACCCAGCCGGGCTTCGTCAGCCGCGACTACCGGATCGAACGCCGCGCCGGGGGCGCCGCCGGGACGGGGAGTGCCGGCGCAGTCGTGCTTAGCCTTGTGGGCGGAAAATGGACCACCTTCCGCGCCCTCGCCGAACACCTGAGCGACAAGGTCCTCGCTGAACTCGGAATGCACCGTAAAATCTCGACGGCGAAACTGGCCATCGGCGGCGGTGCCGGTTTCCCCGAGAGCGAGGATGGCGTGCAGCGCTGGATCAAGGCACACATGACGGACAACCGTGATGCCGACCGCACCGCAGGGCTGCTCACCCGCTACGGCACCCGCGCCGGGGAGATCATCAGCTTCCTCGACGCCGGCCCGGACCCGCTCCTGCACTCCACCCGCGAGCTCTCCGTCCGTGAACTGGAGTTTATGGCCCGGAACGAGCAGATCGGGCACCTGATCGACGTCTTGATCCGTCGCACGTCCCTCGCCTTCCGCGGCCTGGTGACCGGCGAACTTCTGCACGAGGTTGCCGGCATCCTTGCAGGCCCGCTCGGCTGGGACGCGGCCACCCAAGCCGCCGAGATCAGCCACGCTCAGGAGGTGCTCAAGCGATTCCACGGGGTCCACGTCCACAGCGTGGTCGCCGGATAGAGATCGGCGCCCGGGCGGATGACGTCCGGGCGCACCGGCTGCGGGGTTCAATGGAAGACCCGCGCAGCGGCCGGCCGGCGGAGCCACGGCCCCGCCGGCACACCAGCCCTTCAAACCCGCGAGGGGCTGACAACAGAAAATAGAGGAGTCAAAGATGTCTCTTGGAATAGTTTTCCTGTCCGAAGTCTTCGGTACCGCAATGCTGACCCTGCTGGGCTGTGGCGTTGTGGCAAACGTTGCACTGAAGGGTACAAAAGGAAATAACGGCGGATTCCTGATGGTCACCTGGGGATGGGGCATCGCTGTCTTCGCCGGTGTATTCGTCGCCGTGAAATCAGGTGCGCACCTGAACCCCGCCGTGACATTCGGCCTGCTGATCAATGGCAAAGGCACTTACGCCCCCGGCGTTCCGGTCGACTTTGCCTCGACGTTTACCTACTTCGGCGGTGAACTCCTGGGAGCCTTCCTGGGTGCTGTGGTGATGTGGCTGGCCCACAAGCAGCACTTCGATGTCGAGCCCGAGCCCGCCAACAAACTTGGCGTATTCTCCACCGGCCCCGCCATCCGCTCCACCACCTGGAACCTGGTCACCGAAATCATCGGCACCTTTGTCCTGGTCTTCGTCATCCTCACCTTCGGCGGGACACCGTCCGGGCTTGGCCCGCTGGCCGTTGCCCTGCTGGTCGTCGGCATCGGCGTCTCCCTCGGCGGCCCCACCGGCTACGCCATCAACCCCGCCCGTGACCTGGGCCCGCGCATCGCCCACGCCCTGCTGCCGATCAAGGGCAAGGGATCCTCGGATTGGAGCTATTCCTGGATCCCCGTCGTCGGACCGCTCGTCGGCGGCGGCCTCGCCGGCATTGTGGCCGCAGTGGTGCCGATCATTGCCACCGCGGCGGCTTAACCGTCGCGCTGCACACCTCCAACAGCCAACCCCAAGACAAGGACGTCACCATGAACCAGTATGTAATCGCAATCGACCAGGGCACCACCAGCAGCCGAGCCATCATCTTCGACCACAGCGGCAGCATCGTCTCGTCCGGCCAGCTCGAACATGAACAGATCTTCCCGCAGGCCGGCTGGGTGGAACACGATCCCGCGGAGATCTGGAACAACACCCGCGAGGTCATCGGCACCGCGCTGTCCAAGGCAAACCTCACCCGGCACGACATCGCTGCCGTAGGCATCACCAACCAGCGTGAGACCGCCGTCGTCTGGGACAAAACGACCGGCAAAGCCGTTTACAACGCCATCGTCTGGCAGGACACCCGCACCCAGCCCATCGTGGACGAGCTGGCAAAGGACGGCGGTGTGGATCGCTTCAAGGAAAAGGTGGGGCTCCCGCTGGCCACGTACTTCTCCGGCACCAAAATCAAATGGATCCTGGACAATGTTGAGGGCGCCCGCGAGAAGGCCGAAGCAGGCGACCTCGTGTTCGGCAACACTGACTGCTGGGTGCTGTGGAACCTGACCGGCGGCGTCGACGGGGGCGTCCATGTCACCGATGTGACCAACGCGTCCCGGACCCTGTTTATGGATCTCGAGACCTTGTCCTGGGACCAGGACATTCTGGACGCCTTCGGTGTCCCGGCCTCGATGATGCCGGAGATCAAGTCTTCCTCCGAGGTGTACGGGACGGTGCACACGTCCCAGCTGCTGCGTGAAGTTCCGGTCGCAGGGATCCTGGGCGACCAGCAGGCCGCAACGTTCGGGCAGGCGGCGTTTGAAGCCGGCGAAGCCAAGAACACCTATGGCACCGGCTGCTTCTTGATCTTCAACACCGGTGAGGAGATCGTCCACTCCAAGAACGGGCTGCTGACAACTGTCGGGTACAAGCTCGGCGACGCGGCGCCGCACTACGCGCTGGAGGGCTCGATCGCCGTGACCGGTTCCCTGATCCAGTGGCTGCGTGACAACCTTGGCATGATCAGCAGCGCCCCGGAAGTGGAAACCCTTGCCGCCGCGGTCAAGGACAACGGCGGGGTGTACATTGTGCCGGCATTCTCCGGACTGTTTGCTCCGTATTGGCGCTCCGACGCCCGGGGCGCGATCGTCGGCCTGACCCGCTTTGTGAACAAGAACCACATCGCCCGAGCTGCGCTGGAGGCCACGGCGTTCCAGACCCGGGAGGTCCTCGATGCGGTCAACGCCGATTCGGGCGTGCCGCTGACGGAGCTGAAGGTCGACGGCGGCATGGTGGCCAACGACGCCCTGATGCAGTTTCAGGCCGACATCCTGGGGGTGCCGGTGATCCGGCCCAAAGTCGTCGAGACCACTGCCCTGGGGGCGGCTTACGCCGCCGGCCTTGCCGTGGGGTTCTGGAAGGATCTGGGCGAATGCTCGGCCAACTGGGCCGAGGACAAGCGCTGGGAGCCGCAGATGGATGACGCCGAGCGGGACCGCCAGATGCGCCTCTGGAAGAAGGCCGTCACCAAGTCCATGGACTGGGTCGACGCCGACGTGAAGTAAGTCCCAGCCTCTGTTGAGGGAGGCCGCACCCGCCCTGCCCGTCCCCTGCTGCTCCCTGACACTCGCAAGCTCGTGTCGGGACCCTCGCAGCAGGGGGCCCATCGCGGTGCCCACCACACCCTGGCGGGGTGCGGCCTCCCTCTCGAGTGCGTCCACACTTCAGCCGCTCGTGGCGACTTACCTGTGGGTGGTTTGTGGGTGCGCTAAAGTAGTCCTGTGCGCGCGATCCTCCTGCTTAGCTAGCCGCCCGGCATTCCGTCGAAAACCCGGATTGCCGCGCGGCCGCCCCTCCGTGTCGAGGGGCTTTTGTGTGTCCGGGATGTTTGCCGGCCCGCAGCAGGGGATCAGGCGGGACAGTCCTGATCTGACAAGATCGAAAGAACAGAAGAGGCCAGCAGTGAGCGTTCAGCCGGAGACAGAGACCGGAACACCAGCAGTCGCAGCGGAGACGCCTGACGAGGGTGCCTACAGCTTTGCCGCCATGGAGGCCAAATGGCCGCAGGTCTGGGAGGACCTCAAGGTCTTCACACCCGTCGATGACGGGTCCAAGGAACGGCGGTATGTCCTGGACATGTTCCCGTACCCGTCCGGGGATCTGCACATGGGCCACGCAGAGGCCTTCGCCATGGGCGACGTCGTCGCGCGTTACCTCCGACAGCAGGGCTTCGATGTGCTGCACCCGATTGGCTGGGATTCCTTCGGACTGCCCGCCGAGAACGCGGCGATTAAGCGCAACGCGCACCCCAGCGAGTGGACCTATGCCAACATCGACACCCAGGCTGCCTCGTTCAAGCGCTACGCCATCTCTGCGGACTGGTCCCGTCGGATCCACACCTCCGACCCGGAGTATTACCGCTGGACCCAGTGGCTCTTTAAGCGCTTCTATGAACGCGGCCTGGCCTACCGCAAGAACTCCCCGGTCAACTGGTGCCCCAAGGACCAGACCGTGCTGGCCAACGAACAGGTCGTCAACGGCGCCTGTGAACGGTGCGGCACTCCGGTCACAAAGAAGTCGCTGAACCAGTGGTACTTCAAAATCACCGACTACGCAGACCGGCTCCTTGATGACATGGATGAACTGCGCGGCCACTGGCCCGAGCGTGTCCTGGCCATGCAGAAGAACTGGATCGGCCGATCCGAGGGTGCCCACGTCACCTTCGTGATCGAGGCCGAGGGCGGCAAGGCCGCCCAGGACGTTACGGTCTTCACGACCCGCCCGGACACCCTCTACGGCGCGACGTTCTTCGTCGTCGCCGCCGACGCGCCGATCGCCGTCGAGCTGGTCACCGGGGAACACGCCGCGGCCCTGGACGCGTACCGGGAACAGGTCAAGGCGCTTTCCGAAATCGAGCGACAGTCCACTGAGCGGGAAAAAACCGGAGTTTTCACCGGCCGTTATGCCACCAACCCGCTGAACGGCGAGAAACTGCCCGTCTGGGCGGCCGACTATGTGCTGGCCGACTACGGCACCGGAGCCATTATGGCCGTCCCTGCCCACGACCAGCGCGACCTCGACTTTGCCCGCACCTTCGACCTGCCGGTCCGGGCAGTGCTGGATACGGGGGAAGAAGATCCCGCATCCAGCGGTACTGCCACCACGGGTGAGGGAACCCTGATCAACTCCGGTGCCCTGGATGGACTGCCCAAGGCAGAAGCCATTCCGGCCGCCATCGAGATCCTGCAGCAGCAGGGCACGGGCGAAAAATTCGTGAACTTCCGCCTGCGCGACTGGTTGCTCAGCCGGCAGCGGTTCTGGGGCACCCCGATCCCGATCATCCACTGTCCCTCCTGCGGGGAAGTCCCGGTCCCGGACGAACAGCTCCCGGTTACCCTGCCGGCAGACCTGCGGGGCGAGGACCTCTCCCCCAAGGGCACCTCCCCGCTGGCCGCCGTCGAAAGCTGGGTCAATGTCGACTGCCCCGTTTGCCACGGGCCGGCCAGGCGGGACACTGACACCATGGACACCTTTGTGGACTCGTCCTGGTACTTCCTGCGCTTCGTCTCCCCGGACTACACCGGGGGGCCGTTCGACCCCGCCAAGATCAATGACTGGATGCCGGTGGGCCAGTACGTCGGCGGCGTGGAGCATGCCATTTTGCACTTGCTCTATGCCCGTTTTTTCACCAAGGTCATCCATGACCTTGGCATGATCGACACCGACGAGCCGTTCAGCGCCCTGTTGAACCAAGGCCAGGTACTCAACGGCGGTAAGGCCATGAGCAAGTCCCTGGGCAACGGCGTTGACCTGGGCGAGCAGCTGGACAAATTCGGCGTCGACGCCGTCCGGCTCACCATGATCTTCGCCTCGCCGCCGGAGGACGACGTCGACTGGGCAGACGTGTCGCCGTCGGGCTCCGCCAAGTTCCTCGCCCGCGCCTGGCGGCTGGGACAGGATGTCACCAGCGCACCCGGCGTCAACTTTGCCGCCGGGGACCGGGCCCTGCGTACCGTTACGCACCGCACAATCGCCGACGCCGAAGCCCTGCTTGACCACAACAAGTTCAATGTGGTGGTCGCCAAGCTGATGGAACTGGTCAACGCGACCCGAAAGACGATTGACGCCGGGGCGGGCGGCTCCGACCCGGCGGTCCGCGAAGCCGTTGAGACCGTCGCTGTCATTCTGAGCCTCTTCGCGCCGTACACGGCCGAGGATCTCTGGAACGTGCTGGGACACCCCGCCTCGGTGGCCAACGCAGGCTGGCCGGCACACGACGAGTCCCTCCTGGTGCAGGACACGGTCACCGCCGTCGTCCAGGTCCAGGGCAAGGTTCGCGACCGGCTGGACGTCTCACCGGCGATCGGCGAGGACGAACTGCGCGAATTGGCGCTGGCCTCGGAAAACGTCCAGCGGGCCCTCGACGGCCGCGATATCCGCACGGTAATCGTGCGGGCGCCTAAACTGGTCAACATCGTCCCGGCCTAACCGGGCAGGTCAGTGAACAGGCCGGCCGCCGCGGGAAACGGCGGCCGGCCATCACAGCGGGACCCGACAGCAAGTGCAGACGGCAGGAGGTGCCTGGTGCCCCACCGCGACCCAGCGGGGTGGCCGTGGCTGAAGGAGCGCCTCAACGGGTTGCGCCAGGCCAGGGTCCCCGCAATGGACCCCGGGTCCGGGGCTGCCCCGGATGGAGTCCGGACGGCCGTGGTCACGGACTCTGCCGCAGCACTTCCGGCCGACTGGGTACGCGCGGTATCCGCCGGCGGGGAGCTGACGGTCGTCCCGATGCCTGTGATGGTCGGCACTGAAATCTACGGCGAGGGCGAGGACGACATCGCGGATACCATCGCCGTGGCCCTGGCGAGCGGCAAACCCGTCAAGACCTCCCGACCTTCACCCGGCCAGTTTGAACAGGCTTATGTGGCCGCCCAGCGCAATGGCTTCGAGTCCGTTGTGTCGCTCCACATTTCCGGGGAACTCTCCGGCACGGTGGACTCCGCCCGGCTGGCTGCCGCCAAGGTGAGCATCCCGGTGGACGTCCTGGACTCGCGCACCGTCGGTATGGCTCAGGGAATGGCGGTCCAATGCGCAGTCAGCGCTGCCGCGCAAGGCAAGGCAGCCGCCGCCGTGCGTGAGTGCGCTGAATACGGGCTGGCCCGCTCCAAGGTCTACTTCTACGTACCCAGCCTCGAGCAGCTCCGGCGCGGCGGACGGATCGGAGCCGCGGCTTCTCTCTGGGGGACCATGTTCGCGATCAAGCCAATCCTTGCGGTCGAGGACGGCAGGGTCGTTCCGCTGGAGAAGGTCAGGTCCGCAGCGAAAGCCATCGCACGGCTCCGGGAGATCGCAGTGGCCGACGCCATTAGCCGGCCCCCGGGGCGGGCGCTCCTCGCTGTCCACCACTTTGGTAACCCGGCGGAGGCTAAACAGCTCGCCGCGGAGCTGGCCGCAGCCGTCCCGGGATGTCTGCCCGTCCAGATCAGCGCACTCCCCGCCGTGCTCGCTGCCCACGCCGGGCTCGGAGTGCTGGCGGTTATTGTGGGGGAGAGCGGCACGCCGGCAGCACGGGTGCCGTCTGCCGCCTCCTGACCGGGACGGCTTCCGGCACTTCCTGACCGGCACGCCGTCCGCCGCCACGCCCGGGGACCGGCTATTCCACAGGGGTTTTCCACATGGCACACTCGGCCCGGTGCCTCGTACGCTGCGGTTCGTAGGATGGGCGCATGCCGCGTCACGATCCGGAAAGCCCGCCCAGCCCCGAGGCCGTCCCTTCCGGCCGCAGGTTGTCGGCCGCCGTGACTCCTGCCTTCCGGGGTGCCGAGGACTTTAGGCCTGCCTCCGCCGGTGACAGCCCCGTCTCCGGCCTGCTCAGCGGGCCACCCGGGACCGGGCGCGCCGCGGAACAGCGCGTTCCGGGCCAGGCGGATGCGCCGGCCAGCCGCGGACCCCGGCTCCGATGGCGGACCGGACACCGCGCAGCTACCTTGCTGTGCCTGGTGGCGATGGCGCTCCTTGGCTGCTTCTGGTGGCAGGCATCGAACACCGCAACCCAGGTCAGCCCGCTCGGCGCCGTCAGCACCGCGGAACCCGGCGCGGAACCCGGCGCGGAACCCGCTCCGGAACTTGGGACGGCACCTGCGACGGGACCTGGGACGGGAGCCGTCGCAGCCGACCGGATCACCGTGCACGTGGCGGGCGCGGTGGTCCATGCCGGAATCGTGGAGTTGGCATCGGGGAGCCGCCTGCACGAGGCGATTTCGGCGGCGGGAGGCGGAGCGCCCGATGCGGACCCCGGCCAGCTTAATCTCGCGGCCGTGTTGGAAGACGGACAAAAGGTCGTTGTGCCGCGGCAGGGTGAAAGTACCGGGCCGGCCGGAGCTGCTGCCGCTGGGGCGGCCGGCGCCGCGGACGGGCCGGACTCGGCCGGCGGGCCCCCTCCTCCGGGCGGAAAGATCAACCTGAACACTGCCGGCGTCGACGAACTGGAGACCCTGCCGCGCGTCGGCCCGGTGCTGGCCCGGCGGATTGTCGAGTGGCGGTCCCAGCACGGCCGCTTTGAACGGGTCGAGGAGCTGGATGCCGTGGATGGCGTAGGGGCCAAGATGCTCGCAGCCTTGCTGCCTCTGGTGAGGGTCTGAGGGGCGGACATGGACCACGGCAGCCGCTGGCAGCGGTACGTGGACGCCGCGGCCCGCCGGCCCGCCGCAAACCAGCAGCCGCGGGAGGCGAAGGGGCCGCCGCCACCGGAGTGGTCCGGCCGGCTCCGGATGCTTGGCCCGAGGCTCCGCACCTGGTGTGCGTCATGGGAAGCCCCGGGCGGGCCCGCGCCGGCGCGGGAGGACTTATGGCGCAGGACCGATGTGCGCCTGGTTCCGATGGCGGCAATGGTCTGGGCGACGGCGGCCGCGGCGCAGCAGCTGCCCCCGGCGGTCCTGGCGGCGCTCTGCATGAGCTTCGTGACGGGGTCCGGGCTGCTCCTGGCCGTGGCGGCAGCCGGTTCAGGCAGTGGGCAGCCGGGCCCGCCGGCCCGGCGAAGCTTCCGCGCGACGATGGCCGTGGCACTGCTGCTCGCGGCTGCCGCCGGCGGGCACGCCGCCGCAGATTCTTCCCTCAGGCACGAGGGTGCCGTGTCTGCCGCCGCAGCCGAGGTAACAGCCGTTGCCGCGGAAGTGGAGGTAACGGGGACGCCGCGCCGGCTCAAGTCGCCCGGGCATACCGGGGCGGCGGACCGATGGGCCGTACCGGTCACGCTGATCGACATGACCTTCGACGCGCAGCGGGTACGCGTACCGGCCAGGCTCCTGGTCCTGGGCGGCGCCGGCTGGGAGTACGCCGTCCCCGGCCGGCGGATCCGAACGACCGGTAAACTTGCTCCGCCCACACCGGGCCTGACCGAAGCGGCAGTCCTCCTGGCAAGTTCCGTCCCCACGACGGTCGGGGAGCCCGGCACCTGGCAGCTCGCCCCGGGGGAGCTGCGCAGCCGTTTCACTGCGGCCACCGGGCAGTTCGGCGGCGACGCCCGGGGACTCCTGCCGGGAATGGTCACCGGCGACACGACCCTCCTGGACGAGGAGCTGGACGTGGCGATGAGGTCTGTCGGCATGACCCATCTGACGGCAGTGAGCGGCGCCAACTGCAGCGTCATCCTAGGCGCCCTCCTGCTGGCCGCGCGCAGCCTGCGATTGAGCCGGGTACTCGCTTCGGTCCTCTGCCTGGTTGGCTTGGGCCTGTTCGTCCTGGTGGTGGGCCCGGATGCGAGTGTCCTGCGGGCCGCGGTGATGGGCGCCATCGGTCTTGCGGCCCTTGCCGGCGGCCGGCCAGGACGCGGGCTAAGCCTCCTGTGCGTGGCCGTCACCGGCCTTGTCCTGCTCCAACCGGTGCTGGCCGCCAGCTTCGGATTCCTGCTCTCCGTGCTGGCGACCCTGGGTATTGTGACCACAGGCAGACCGGTCATGAAGTGGTTTCCGGCAGCCGTACCGCGTTGGGCCGCCGCTGCAGTGGCCGTGCCGCTTTCCGCACAGGCATTCTGCGGGCCGGTCATCGTTCTGCTCCAGCCCCAGTTCACTTCCTACGCCCTGCCCGCCAACATGGCCGCCGCTGCCCTGGTTGCCCCGGTCACGCTGCTGGGGACCGCGGCCGTGCCGCTGGTTCCGCTGGCTCCGGGCTTCGCCGCTGTCCCGTTGGGCGTCGCCGCCGCCTTCGCCGCCGGGGTAGGAGGAATTGCCCGGTTCTTCGCGGGCCTGCCCGGCGCGGTGCTGCCGTGGCCGGACGGGGCCTACGGCGCCGCGACCATGGCGCTCTTCTCGGCCGCGGCCTTCGCCGCCTGGTGGCTGGCCTTCCACCCCTTCCGGACGGCCGGGTTGGCCCTGACGGCACATCAGCGAACGGTGGCGTTGCTGAACCGGATACCGATGCGCGGCGATGGCCGGCACTCGGCCCGGGAAGGGAGCTGGCCCGGCTTGGTGCACCGCCCCGGCCGTGGCAGGCTTAGAGTCTGCACACAATCTTCCGGGAGGAAACCTCAGTGGCTGCTGCCCAGACCCCACGCACCCGGCCCGCGGCTTCGAACACGGCCACCTGGCGCGATGTGAGCCCGGCAGCCGTTGTGCTGGTGGGCGGCCCGGAAGACTACCTGGGCTCCCGCGCCATGGACCGGATCCGGGCGCAGGTCCGCGCCGCCGCCCCTGATGTCGAAGTCACCCGGCTCACTGCCGGCAACTACGAGCCCGGTTCCCTCGCCATGAATGTCAGTCCGTCACTTTTCGGCGAACAGAAGCTGATCGAGGTGGAAGGACTGGAGGGCATGAACGACGCGTTCCTCGCTGACGGTCTCAGATACCTCGCCCGGCCCGAGCCCGACGCTGTCCTCGTCC
This sequence comes from Arthrobacter sp. UYCu512, assembly GCF_040547075.1. Classification (NCBI taxonomy): domain Bacteria; kingdom Bacillati; phylum Actinomycetota; class Actinomycetes; order Micrococcales; family Micrococcaceae; genus Arthrobacter; species Arthrobacter sp. UYCu512. The sequence continues at coordinate 31,331 of NZ_JBEPPA010000002.1, read as the reverse complement.
TGCGCCATAGTGGCGGCGTGCGCGGGAAGAAGCTCCTGGACGCCATCAAATCCGGCGGATGGCCGGTGGTGGACTGCCAGCCGCTGAAAAAGGACGCGGACAAGGTCGCGTTTGTGGCAGCCGAGTTTCGGGCAGCTTCCCGCCGCATTGATCCCGATGCCGTGCATGCCCTCGTCAACGCCGTCGGCGCCCAGCTCGCCGAACTGGCCGCCGCCTGCAGCCAATTGATCGCCGATGCGTCCACCAGCGTGGATTCTGCCATGGTGGACCGGTACTACGGGGGCCGGGTGGAAGCCACCGCGTTCAAGGTAGCCGACGCAGCGATGGCAGGGAATGCGCCGCTGGCCCTCTCCACCCTGCGCCACGCCCTCGATACCGGGGCGGACCCGGTTCCCTTGGTGGCCGCGCTGGCCTCGAAGCTCCGGAGCCTCGCCAAGGTGGCCGGCGCCCAGGGGTCCTCGTCGCAGATTGCCAAGCAACTGGGCATGCAACCCTGGCTGGTCGAGCAGGCACAGCGGGAGGTCCGGCGCTGGACCCCCGAAGGGCTTGTCCGGTCCATCCAGGTCACCGCCGAGGCCGACGCCCAGGTGAAGGGCCTGTCCCGGGACCCGGTCTACGCCGTCGAACACGCCGTAACCGTGATCGCTACCTCCGTCCGCCGCTGAGCCAGGACCGGGACCGGTGCCCACGCAGCAGGTGCTGCGCACGGTCGCTCTAGCGCTTAACTGGAAGTGGCCGGCACCCTGGGGTGCCGGCCACAATCGTCAGTTCGAAAGAACTGGAAACCTTAGAGCGCGTTGACCTTCTTGGAGATGGCCGACTTGCGGTTTGCGGCGTTGTTCTTGTGGAGAACGCCCTTGCTGACAGCCTTGTCCAGCTTGCGGCTGGCGGAAAGCAGTGCGGTAGCGGCCGCATCCTTGTCGGTTGACTCAACGGCGGTGTTGACGGCGCGGATGGCCGTCTTCAGCTCTGACTTGACTGCGTTGTTGCGCAGGCGGGCCTTCTCGTTGGTGAGGATGCGCTTCTTCTGGGACTTAATATTAGCCACGTGTGAACTCTCTTTTTCAATGCGGAAAATGGTCTAGAGGGCTTTCAGATTGGCCATTGACTGAGCGGCGTGGGGATACCTATGGCGACCAACCATCTGTGGCCGTCGACCTGCACGGACACACAGCTGTCAATAATAGCAGAGAGACCGGTCTGCTGGCGATTGAGTGCCCGGTCAGCGCCACCCCTGGCGGGTCCTCAGGGCGGCGGCGATGACGTTGAAGCTCTTGCGGTCGAGGATCGCGCCCTCGCGCCGGACATCCCGGGGATTGATCTGCAGGACACGGTCCAGTTTCGCTTCACTCGGACGGCGCTGCCGGTCCCAGGGGCCGGTGCCGATGTCGGCGTAGTCATCGGCCCGGCGAGGGTCCCCGTCGTGGTCCTTGCTGGTCAGCATAAGCCCCAGCAGGTAGGAGCCGTTGCTGCCCACCAGCAGCACCGGCCGGTCCTTGCCCTGCGAATAGTCTTCCTCGTACGGCACCCAGGTCCAGACAACTTCGCCCGGCTCCGGGCGTCCGTTGGCAGACGGGGCGTAGCTCACCTTGGCCGTGCCGCGGAAATCTCCGGGGTAGGTACCGGTCAGTGAGCCCGGGGCTGGCTGGCTGGCGGGTGTTCTTCCCGGCGGGGAGCTGCCCGGCGCGGAGCGGGGCTGGCCCTCCAGGAATCTCAAGGTCCTGCGGACAGCGTTGCCGATCGAGCGTAAGTTCCAAGCCATGGGGAAACCCTACCGGCACCCAGTACCGGCGCCGGGCACAACTGCGGCGAAGAATCCAGGCGGAACATCGGCGCCGCTGTACGGAGCAGGGATGCACTCCCACGGGCCCGGACGTGGGAGACTATAGGTTCAGCTACGCGGCACGTCGCAGGACGGGAAACCAGAGCCAGCGCCGATCCGTGGAAAAGCCACCCGTAATGCCAACAGTAAGGACCCTGCGTGTCTCCCATGGCCCGCACCGCCCCGGTGCCCGCCGCAACAGATCCGGCCATCCTCCGGAACTTCTGCATCATTGCGCACATTGACCACGGCAAGTCCACACTGGCCGACCGGATGCTCCAGTACACCGGCGTCGTCCAGTCCCGTGACATGAAGGCCCAGTACCTGGACCGCATGGACATTGAGCGCGAACGCGGCATCACCATCAAATCCCAGGCCGTCCGCATGCCTTGGGAGCTCGACGGCGTCAGCTACGCGCTGAACATGATCGACACCCCGGGACACGTCGACTTCACCTACGAGGTCTCCCGCTCGCTCGCGGCGTGTGAAGGCGCGATCCTTCTGGTCGACGCTGCGCAGGGCATCGAGGCCCAGACCCTGGCCAATCTTTACCTGGCGATGGAGAACAACCTTACGATCATTCCGGTCCTGAACAAGATCGACCTTCCCGCAGCCCAGCCCGAGAAGTACGCGGCGGAACTCGCCAACCTGATCGGCGGCGAGCCCGACGATGTGCTCCGGGTGTCCGGCAAGACGGGTATGGGCGTGGAGGTTCTGCTGGATAAGATCGTCCGAGACCTGCCGGCTCCGGTGGGCGATCCCAACGCTCCCGCGCGCGCCATGATCTTCGACTCCGTCTACGACACCTACCGCGGCGTAGTTACCTACGTCCGCGTGGTTGACGGCATGCTGCACCCCCGCGAACGCATCCAGATGATGTCCACCCGTGCCACCCATGAACTCCTCGAGATTGGTGTCAGCTCCCCGGAGCCAACCCCCTCCAAGGGCCTCGGTGTCGGCGAGGTGGGCTACCTCATCACCGGTGTCAAGGACGTCCGCCTGTCCAAGGTCGGCGACACCGTCACCAACCTGGCCAAGCCGGCCAGCGAATCACTTCCCGGCTATGCCGATGCCAAGCCGATGGTCTTCTCCGGCCTGTATCCCCTGGACGGCACGGACTACCCGGTGCTCCGCGATGCGTTGGAGAAGCTGATGCTCAACGATGCCGCCCTGGTCTACGAGCCGGAGACGTCCGCGGCGCTGGGATTCGGGTTCCGAGTCGGCTTCCTGGGGCTGCTGCACCTGGAAATCACCAGGGAGCGTTTGGAACGCGAATACAACCTCGACCTGATCTCCACCGCTCCGAACGTGGAGTACGAGGTAACCCTGGAGGACAAGAAGGTCGTCCACGTCACCAACCCCAGTGAATACCCCAGCGGCAAGATCGCCGAGGTCCGTGAGCCTATGGTCGCCGCCACCATCCTGGCGCCGAACGAGTTTGTCGGGGCCATCATGGAGCTGTGCCAGAGCCGGCGCGGCGTGATGGGCGGCATGGACTACCTCTCCGAGGACCGGGTGGAAATCCGGTACCGTCTGCCGTTGGCCGAGATCGTCTTTGATTTCTTTGACATCCTCAAGTCCAAGACCCGCGGCTACGGGTCGCTGGACTGGAAAGCGGACGGGGACCAGGTCGCTGACCTGGTCAAGGTCGACATTATGCTCCAGGGCGAACAGGTGGATGCTTTCAGCGCCATCACCCACCGGGACAAGGCCTACGCCTACGGCGTGATGATGACCGGCAAGCTGCGCGAACTCATTCCGCGCCAGCAGTTCGAGGTTCCCATCCAGGCCGCCATTGGCTCCCGCATCATTGCCCGGGAAAGCATCCGCGCGATCCGCAAGGACGTGCTCGCCAAGTGCTACGGCGGTGACATCACCCGAAAGCGCAAACTGCTGGAAAAGCAGAAGGAAGGCAAAAAACGCATGAAGATGGTGGGCCGTGTGGAGGTCCCGCAGGAAGCCTTTATCGCCGCCCTCACCACGGATGAGTCCAAGGATAAGGCCAAGAAGTAACGGTGCCAGCAACGACTGTTCCACGGCAGACGGGCCCGGCCCGTGCCTAGCGTCCTTCCGCTGGGCGATCCGGCGCCACCGGACGGGCTGCTGCCCGGCCAGGCACTGGAGGGTGCCGCTTCCCGGGATTTTGGGCTGTACGTGCATATCCCGTTCTGCGCCGTGCGCTGCGGTTACTGCGACTTCAACACCTATACCGCCACGGAGCTCGGTGGCGGCGCCTCGCAGGACGCCTACGCCGGCACGGCGGTGGCAGAAGTTTCCTTTGCGGCGGCGGTCCTGGCGGCCAGCGGCCTGCCGCCCCGCCCGCTGAGCACTGTCTTCTTCGGCGGCGGAACGCCGACACTGCTCCCCGCCGGGGACCTGGCCCGAATCCTTGCCGCCGCCATCGGGGCGTGGGGCCTGGCGCCCGGGGCCGAGGTCACCACTGAGGCGAACCCGGACTCGGTCACCCCCGAATCCCTTCAGCTGCTGGCCAACGCCGGATTCACCCGGGTGTCGTTCGGCATGCAGTCTGCGGTGCCGCATGTCCTTAAGGTACTGGACCGCACCCACACTCCCAGCCGGGTTCCCCGGGCCGTTCAATGGGCGCGGGAGGCCGGGCTCGCCGTCAGCCTGGACCTGATCTACGGAACGCCGGGGGAGTCGCTGGCCGACTGGCGCTTCTCGCTGGAGACCGCGTTGTCCTATCAGCCTGACCACATCAGCGCCTACGCACTGATCATCGAGGATGGCACGAAGCTTGCCGCGCAAATCCGCCGTGGCGAGGTAGCGGGAATTGACGACGACGACCATGCGGCAAAGTACGAACTGGCCGACGAACTCATCTCCGCCGCTGGACTGTCCTGGTACGAGGTCAGCAACTGGTCCCGCAGCCCGGAACAGGCCTGCCGGCATAATCTCGCCTATTGGCGGGGCGATGACTGGTGGGGAGTCGGCCCGGGCGCTCACTCGCACGTGGGCGGTGTGCGCTGGTGGAACGTGAAGCACCCCACTGCCTACGCCAATCGGATGGGTTCCGGGCTTTCCCCGGCAGCCGGCCGGGAGACCCTTGATTCTGCGACCCGCAACGTCGAGCGCGTGATGCTCGAAGCGCGGCTGAACTCAGGGCTGGACATTGCCAGTCTGGGCGGACTGGGGGATACCGGGCGGCATGCTGTCGCGGGACTCATCGCCGATGGCCTGGTGGAGCCCGTCGCGGCCTTCCACGGCAGCCTCATCCTCACGCTCAAAGGCCGCCTGCTGGCGGACGCAGTGGTCCGCAGGATCCTGCCGGACTAACCCTGCGTGCCCGGGGCCCTATTTGATAAAGCGGAAGTTGAACTCGTAGCGGTGCGGCTGGCCGCGGTTGACGTGGATTCCGGCTGCGACCGAAAAGCAGGTGACGGCGATCCAGATCAGAGTGGCAAGCACGGCGAAAATGTTGCCCACTACCGGGATAAAGACCAGGAGGTTGCACACGACGGCAGCAATTGTCGGGGGAAGCGTGAAATTGAGGGCTTCTTTGGACTCCTGCGCCGTGAACGGTCCGCGGTCCTTGAAGATCAGGTAGATCAGCAACGAGGGCACGCAACCGAGGATGCCGCCGAAATGAGCCAAGGTGGCCCATTGCCGGTCCTCGCCGGCCGTCAGCGGCAGCGCGTTGGCGGGAACGCCATGGTAAGGGGGCCGGCCATAGCCAGCCTTGTCGCCGTTATGCTCGCGTGCTTCATCTGCCACGGTGTTTTCCTTCGGATTGCGGTGGTGCCTTGGTGCCTGGAAATGCCGCTGCTGCGCCGGAAGCGCAACCGCCATACCAAGAATACGTGCTGGTGCGCGCAATCACGGATCGGCCCGCTGGCAGGAATGTCCGGCGGCGGCGTTCAGGGGACGGTCAGGAAGTCGATGACCTCCTCGACCCGGCCCAGCAGGGAGGGTTCGAGGTCAGCGTAGTTGTGGACCGTGCCGAGGAGTTTCTGCCAGCCCAGGCCAATGTCTTCCTTGGTGCTGTGCGGCCAGCCGAACGCGGTCAGGATACCCGTCTTCCAGTCCACACCGCGGGGGATTACCGGCCACTTCTCGATCCCCAGGACCGCGGGCCGGATGGCCTGCCAGACATCGACGTAGGGGTGGCCAACGATCAGGACGTTTCCGGCCGCCCCGGGGGAGGCCATCACGGCCGCCGCGATCCTGGATTCCTTGGAATCGGGCACCAGGTGGTCCACCAGCACACCGAGGCGGCGTCCGGGGCCGGGCCGGAAGGCAGCCACCGCCCCGCTGAGGTCGTCAATGCCATGCAACGGCTCCACGACGATACCCTCGACCCGAAGATCGTCACCCCAGACCTTTTCGACGAGTTCGGCGTCGTGTTTGCCTTCCACCCAGATCCGGCTGGCTTTGGCAATCTGGGCGCGCTGGCCCGCCACGCGGACGGAACCCGAGGCGGTGCGGGCCCCGGCGGCCGCCGCGCTCCCGCGGGGCGCCGGCGGCATCAGCCGGATCGGCTGGCCTTCCAGCAGAAAACCGAAGCCGAGGCGAAAGGACCGGGACTTCCCCCGGCGGTCTTCCAGGGCGACGACGTGCATCCCGCCGGACTTCTCCACCCGGGTCACGGCGCCGACCCAGCCGGACTGCACATCTTCGAGCACCATTCCGCGCTCGACGGCGACTTCGGGTAGTTGGGTTTTGGCGGGCGCGGACAGGTCCTGGGGCCCCCAGTTCTGGTACGACATCGGTTACACACTGCTTTGCGCTCGGTGGGCTGTGCCCCAAAACACCTGCCCCGGGAAGAACGCCCGAAGCGAATTCAATGCTAACAACGCGGCGACTCATATTAGACTGGTTAGCACTTAGGCATGTCGAGTGCTAGCCACTGTGTGCCCGGCCACTGTGTGTCCGGCGCGTGCGGCGGGCGGTGGCATCGAATGCGGGACGGTCGACAGGAGGTGGAGCGTGAGCGAACCACGCAAACTCGAAGTGCTGCGCGCCATCGTGGAAGACTACGTCCATTCACGCGAACCCGTGGGATCCAAAGCCCTCGTGGAGCGGCACCACCTCGGCGTGTCCAGTGCCACGATCCGCAACGACATGGCGGCCCTGGAGGACGAGGGGCTCATTACGGCACCGCACACCAGTGCCGGGCGAATCCCGACGGACAAGGGCTACCGGCTTTTTGTGGACCAGATTTCGGCGGTCAAACGGCTTTCGCCGGCCGAACGCCGGGCCATCCAGGCCCTGCTGGAAGGCTCTGAGGACCTCGACGACGTCCTGGACCGGACCGTGCGGCTGCTCTCGCAGCTGACCAACCAGGTCGCCGTTGTGCAGTACCCCCATCTGAGCCGGGCCAAGGTGCGGCACGTCGAATTTGTCCTGCTGGCGCCCCGTAAAGTACTTGCGGTGCTCATCGCGGACACCGGGAAGGTGGAGCAACGCGTCATTGACGTGGGGCACGATCTTTCGGATGAGGCCTTGTCGGAGCTGCGCACGCGGTTCCTCGGCGGCATCTCAGGGACCCCGCTGAACCTCTTGCCGCAGTCGCTGCACTCGGTGATCGGCAACTGCCCGCCCGCGCGTCGCAGCGCCGCCCAGGCGCTGGCCCGCGGCATTGAGGCTCTGGCCGCCAGCAGCCGCGAGGACCGGATGGTCATGGCCGGAACCGCGAACCTGGCCCGGTCAAACGTGGACTTCCCGCTGAGCATCGGCCCCGTGCTGGAAGCCCTGGAGGAACAGGTGGTGATGCTTCGCCTGCTCGGCGACATGGCAGCTGACCCCCGGGGCGTGACGGTGAGCATCGGCAGGGAAAATCCTTACGACGGACTCGCCGAGGCCTCGGTGGTGGCCACCGGCTACGGCCCGGACGCGACGGCGAAAGTCGGAGTGCTGGGCCCCACCCGGATGGATTACCCGACGACCATGGCCGCCGTCCGGGCGGTCGCACGCTACCTTTCCCGGATTCTCGGTCCCTGACGGACCGCGTCCACCCGCAACCGACCGGCCCGCGGGGCCGGCATCAGACTTCGTGCCCCTTAACAGGCAGTACTACCAGGAAGAGATAACAACTTTGAGCAGCCACTACGACGTTCTTGGAGTCTCCCGCGAAGCCACGGGAGAAGAGATCAAGAAGGCTTACCGCAAGCTGGCGCGGACCCTCCACCCGGACGTGAACCCGGGGGACGACGCCTCTGAGCGGTTCAAGGCGGTCACGCACGCCTACGAGGTACTCTCCGATCCGCAGAAGCGCCGGATCTACGACACCACGGGCAACGAAAACGGCAACGCCAACGGCTCCGGCGGCGGCAGCTACTCCGGCCAGGGCTTCGCTTTCCAGGACATTTTCGAGACGTTCTTCGGTGCCGGCGGCCAGGCCGGACCGGCATCCAGGATCCGCCGCGGCCAGGACGCCCTGATCAGCGTCCGGATCGAGCTCCGCGACGCCGTTTTCGGCGTCAACAAGAAGCTCGAAGTCGACACGGCCGTCACCTGTCCCAGCTGTGAGGGTTCCTGCTGCCGCGAAGGCAGCCACCCGGAACGCTGCGACATCTGCGGCGGCAGCGGCCAGGTGCAGCGCGCTGTCCGTTCCATCCTCGGCCAGGTGATGACCACGGCACCCTGCGGTTCCTGCGAGGGCTTCGGTACGGTCATCAAGGATCCCTGCAACGAATGTGCCGGCCAGGGCCGGATTCGCAGCCGTCGGTCCCTGACCGTGAAGGTCCCCGCCGGCGTCGCCACCGGCACCCGCATCCAGCTCTCCGGCCAGGGCGAGGCCGGACCTGCCGGCGGTCCCGCCGGGGACCTCTACGTCGAGATCCGGGTCAAGGAGGACGCCACCTACATTCGCGACGGCGACGACCTGCACGCGAGCCTGAGCATCCCGATGACGGCGGCCGCACTCGGCACCGAACTGACCCTCGACACCTTCGACGGCCAGCAGGAGATTGACGTCAAGGCCGGCACCCAGTCCGGTGAAGTTATGACACTTAGGGGCCTCGGCGTAACCCACCTGCGCGGCTACGGCCGCGGGGACCTGAAGGTTCATCTTCAGGTCGACACCCCCGCCCGGCTCGACGCCGCCCAGGAGGATTTGCTTCGGCAGTTGGCCAAGTTGCGCGGCGAACAGTTCAGCGAAGGGAAGCTTGCCGCGAGCGGCGGGGTCTTCGCCAAGCTGCGGGACCGGTTCGGTAACCTGTAGGCGTGAGTAACCCGGTCTTTTTTACTGCCCCCGGTACCCTGGACGGGCTGGCCCCGGGATCGCTCTTTGTCCTTGACGGTCCGGAGGCGCGCCATGCGGTGACGGTTAAGCGCCTCGGCATCGGGGAGTCCGTTGACATCGCCGACGGCGCCGGAAAGCGGCTCACCGGCGCCGTGGCGGCTGTCGCAGCCGCCGAACTGACGGTGAAGTGCGCCGTCCTGGCCGATGAACCCCGGCCCGGGACCCGGCTGGTCCTGGTCCAGGCCCTCGCGAAAGGCGACCGGGATGAATTGGCCGCCGAGACCGCCACTGAGCTGGGGATCGACGCCGTGGTGCCCTGGCAGGCTGAACGCTCGATTGTCCGCTGGAAGGCGGACCGTGCGGCCAAGGCCCATGCCAAGTGGCAATCGGTGGTTACCGCCGCGGCCAAGCAGGCGCGCCGTGCTTGGATTCCCGAAGTCCGCCCCGCCGTCGACAGCGCCGCACTGCAGGGGGCCGTGGCGGCCGCCGACCTCGCCGTCATCTTGCATGAGGACGCCGTGCGTCCGCTGCGGCAGGTGCTGGAGGCCTGGGAAGGTACCGGGGCCACCGGGGCCACCGGTGGCAGCGCCGGCAGCTACCGGGAGATACTTTTGATTGTGGGACCGGAAGGTGGCATCAGCCCGCGGGAAGTGACACGGCTCTGCGACGCCGGTGCCGTAACAGCCCTGCTCGGCCGGCATGTACTTCGCTCGTCCACGGCCGGGCCCGCCGCGACTGTCCTGGCCAGCGATATTCTGGGCCGCTGGTAGCGCGGCGACGCTCCGGATTGCTGCCCGGCGCTGCGGTGTTGACTACTTGACCGTGAACCCGCGGGTATCAACGTTCAGGTCCTCGGCCGGGTTACTGTCTTCCAGCTGGGATACCCGAACCTCGTAGCGGCCCGGCCCCAAGTTGACCGACAGGCTGAAGGCGCCCGACTGGTCGGCCTCGGCGGCGGCTGTGAGGGTCCCGTTCAGGTATGTTGTCTCGACGCTGCCGTTGACGCGCAGAATCTCCCAGCGAAGCTTTCCGCCCGGGGCGGTGCTGCGGCCGGAGATCTTTACCGCGCCGTCCGCGGCGGTGGTGCCTTCCTGCGGATCAATGATCCAGACGGGAGCGACCATTCCGACACTGCGCGAGGTCGGGGAGCCCAACCGGACGTGGTTGAAGGCAACGTAGTCGGTGTGCCCGTCCACCAGCACCACCACCTGGATCTGCTGGCCGGAGTCGACCAGTCCGGCGCTGGCCGCGGCTGCTGTCGCTGTGTAGACGAGCTGCTGGATTGCGCGCTCAGCCATGGCCGGGTCCAGGTTGCTGTTAAACGCGTCGGCGGACATGTCCACGGTGATGACGTTTTTACCCGAGATGGAGCTTGCGAGTTTTTTGGGGTCCTGCCACGGGGTGAAGAAGTCCGGGTCGAGCGGTTTCTGTGAGGTCATAACGCGCAGCGCCCGGGTGACCGGGTTGTCCTGTTCCGTAACGTCACGGAACTCCCGGTACAGGAAGGTGCTGTTGTTGCTTCGGCCGATCCAGTACACCGGCGCCTTGTTGGACGCTTGGGTCGTTTCCAGCGGGGCACTTGTGGTGGGCGGGGATGCCTGGGGCGCGAGGGCTTGCGACGGCGAGGCTGAGTCTGTGATCCCGGCTTGGGGGGTCGCCACGCAGCCGGAGAGGGTGAGCGCGGCGGGCAGCATCAGCAGCAGCGCGGCCCGGCGGGTACGCCTGCCTGCTGTTGCCTGCCCAATCCCGGCTTGCCTGATGGCTGCTGCCCTTTCTGCTCGGTTCCTTCGTGCCCAAGCCTCTGCCCGGCCGGATGAAAATGCCGTGCGAAGGCATTTTCCAGCATTGCATACAGGTCCGGCACGGAGAGCTGGAATGGGCAGGGGGGCAAGAACTGCAACGGGAACGATATACGGCCGATATAAACCTGATACCTAAAGCCCGTTCCCGGCAGGGCGGGGGCAGCACTGGCGCTAACACCCCGGGCGACGCGTCCACGGCGCTGGCGTAAGATGGAGCTACCCGTTGCCCCGGCCGCGGACGGCGAGCATCGCCGTCGGACCGGATCGCGGAACAGACCATTTCCGAACTGGAGGGGACCAGGGGCCCGCGGGCCAAGACCATGACTGAAGCAGCGAACGGCAAGTCCCGGATCAGCGACGCAGAGCGCTCCGCAGGTGAATTTCCCCACTCCCTCCCAGGGCTGCGGACGGAGGTAGTCCTGTTCGATAATTCCGATCAGATGGTCCAGTCACTCGGCAGCCATGATGAAGCCCTTCGCTTCATCGAGGCGCAGTTCCCGGCCGTCGATTTCCACGTGCGCGGCAACGAACTTGCGATCAGCGGTCCGGCGGCGGACGTGCCGCGGATCATGCGTCTGCTCAACGAGGTCCGGGGCCTTGTCGCCCGCGGCACAGTCATCACTCCGGCCGTCCTGCAGCAGCTTGTGTCGATGCTCCGAAGCCAGTCGCTGCAGAGCCCGGTTGAGATACTCACGCACAACATTCTCTCCAGCCGCGGCAAAACAATCCGGCCGAAGACGCTGAACCAGAAGAACTACGTAGACGCCATTGACGCCAACACCGTGATCTTCGGCATCGGCCCGGCAGGTACCGGCAAAACGTACCTGGCGATGGCCAAAGCCGTCCAGGCGCTGCAGCAGAAGGAAGTCACGAGAATCATCCTGACCCGGCCCGCCGTCGAAGCGGGGGAGCGCCTGGGCTTCCTGCCGGGCACACTCAGCGACAAGATCGACCCCTACTTGCGTCCGCTCTATGATGCCCTGCACGAAATGATGGACCCCGAATCCATTCCGCGGCTGATAGCGGCCGGCACCATCGAAGTTGCCCCGCTCGCGTACATGCGCGGACGGACGCTCAATGACGCCTTTATTATCCTGGACGAGGCGCAAAACACCACGCCGGAGCAGATGAAGATGTTCCTCACCCGGCTGGGATTCGGCTCCAAAATGGTGGTCACCGGTGACGTTACCCAGGTGGACCTGCCTTTTGGGACCAGGTCCGGCCTCCGGATCGTGGAGGACATCCTGCGGGGCATCGACGACGTCAATTTCACAGTCCTGGACGCCTCCGACGTCGTCCGGCACCGCCTGGTGGGAGACATCGTCAACGCCTACAGTGCGTGGGATGAAATCCAGAGGAACCGGGTCAAGCATTCCGTGGCCCGCGACAAGCGGGGAGAACACTCGTGAGCATCGAGGTCAACAACGAATCCGGCGTCACCGTCGATGAGGCCGAACTTGTACGGCTGTCCCGATTCATCTTCGAACGCCTGTTTATCCACCCGCAGGCCGAGCTGTCGATCTTGCTGGTGGATGAACCGGCGATGGAGAAGCTGCACATAGAACTGATGGACGAGCCGGGCTCCACGGATGTGCTCTCGGTCCCCATGGACGAGTTGACGCCGGGCACACCTGGCAAGCCCACGCCCCAGGGCATGCTTGGGGATATCGCGGTCTGCCCGCAGGTAGCCGAGGTCCAGGCAGTTAATGCCGGGCACTCCACCCAAGATGAAATGCTGCTGTTAACCACCCACGGCATCCTCCATCTGCTCGGCTTTGACCACGCCGAGCCGGAGGAGAAGGAAGAAATGTTCGGCCTCCAGCGCGAACTTCTTTCGGCCTTCACGGGCAAAGACGCGCCGTCAGAGACGATTCAGTGACGCCACTGATCGTTGCCGGCATGGCTCTTGTATTCCTGAGTTTTGCCGCCTTCCTGACCGCGGCCGAATCGGCTTTCAATTATCTTTCCCGGCACGACGCCGAAGCCGCGATCCTGAACAGCCGCGGTTCGGCGTTGAAACGGATCATGGCGCAGCCGGTGGCGCACATGCGGGCACTGCGTTTCTGGCGCATCTGGTTCGATACGGCCTCTGCGGTTGCCGTCACCGTGTTGTTGACCAGTTTGCTCGACAACGTCTGGCTGTCCGGCCTTATCGCCACGGGAGTGATGGCCCTGCTGGGCTTCGTGATTGTTGGTGTGTCCCCGCGTCAGCTCGGCCGGGTGCATTCGGCGGGTCTGGTCCGCTTCAGCGCACCGGTGATCCGCTGGCTGTGCTGGGTGCTGGGACCTATTCCCGGCTGGCTTGTGACCCTCGGCAGTGCGGTGGCCCCGGGAGCCCCCGCCGACAACGAGGCGTTCTTCAGCGAAGAGGAATTCCGTGAACTGGTGGACCGTGCCACGGAATCGGACGTGATCGAGGACAACGAAGCCGAGCTGATCCAGTCGGTGTTCGACTTCGGCGACACACTGGTCCGCTCAGTGATGGTGCCCCGCACCGACATCCTCAGTATCGATTCCGGCTCGAGCCTGCACCGGGCCATGTCACTGTTCCTGCTCTCGGGCTATTCCAGGATCCCGGTCATCGGGGAGAACACCGACCAGGTGCTGGGCATCGTCTATCTGAAGGATGTTGCCTCGGTCATTCACAATCTCGGGGCCGACGAGGTTCCCCCCGTGGTTGACGAACTTGCCCGGGAAGTGCGCTACGTGCCGGACTCCAAGGCGGTGAGCGAACTGCTGCGCGAACTGCAGAAGGAATCGACGCACGTCGCGATCGTGATCGATGAGTACGGCGGTACCGCCGGGCTCGTTACGCTTGAGGACCTGATCGAGGAAATTGTCGGCGAAATCGTCGACGAATACGACACCGAGAGCGCCGAAGCCGTGGAACTCGGCGACGGAAGCTACCGGGTCAGTGCTCGGATGAGCATTGAAGATCTCGGCGAACTTTTCGACCTGGAGCTTGAGGACGACGAAGTGGACACCGTGGGCGGCCTGCTCGCCAAGGCCCTCGGGCGGGTGCCGATCGTCGGCAGTACCGTCGAAGTCCACGGGCTGAGGCTGCGTGCCGACCGGCTCGAGGGCCGGCGGAACCGCGTCAGCCACATCATTGCGGACGCCGTACCAAAAGTAGAAACTGACCTTGAAGACCTTCTCGACGAGGCCGCACCAATCCAACAGGGAGTCTCACGTGAGCAAGCAGAATAAGTCCGACGTCGAAGCAGCCCACGGCGGCTACCGCGCCGGTTTCGCGGTGCTCGTCGGCCGGCCCAACACCGGCAAATCGACCCTCACCAACGCGTTGGTCGGCCAGAAGGTCGCGATCACCTCGGCCAAGCCGCAGACCACGCGCCACACCATCCGTGGCATCGTGCACCGGGATGACGCGCAACTGATCCTGGTGGACACCCCGGGCCTGCACCGGCCGCGCACCCTGCTGGGGAAGAGGCTGAACGAGCTCGTCGCCGACACCCTCGCCGAGGTCGACGCGATCGGCTTCTGCCTGCCGGCCAACGAGAAGATCGGTCCGGGCGACAAGTTCATCGCGGCCCAGCTTTCGGCCATCGGCAATAAGCCCGTCATCGCCGTCGTTACGAAAGCCGACACGGTGGACCGCCAGGCTCTGACCGAGCAGCTTCTTGCCGTTGCTGCGCTGGGCCGGGAAGTTCTCGGCGAGGACGGCTGGAAGGACATCGTCCCGGTTTCCGCCGCCGACGGGTTCCAGGTCGAGACCCTTGCCGACGTCCTGATCAGCCAGATGCCGGCGTCGCCGCCGCTTTACCCCGACGGGCACCTGACGGACGAACCTGAAGCCGTTATGATTGCCGAACTCATCCGCGAAGCTGCCCTCGAAGGCGTCCGCGACGAGCTGCCGCACTCCCTTGCCGTGGTGGTTGATGAGATTGTCCCGCGTGAAGGACGCCCCGAGGACAGGCCGTTCCTTGATGTCCGGGTCAACCTCTATGTGGAGCGTTCTTCGCAGAAGGCCATCATCATCGGCAAGGGCGGCGCGCGGCTGCGTGACGTCGGCACAACAGCCCGTAAGGCGATCGAGGCGCTGCTCGGCGCCCGGATCTACCTCGATTTGCACGTGAAGGTTGCCAAGGACTGGCAGCGGGATCCGAAGCAGCTGGTGAAGCTCGGCTTCTAGCCGCCGTCCGCACTCCGCCGCTCCCAAAGAACCCGCCATCGGGGATTTCCCAGATTCGGACTCTAAAATGGCCTGATCCCTGTTGTGAAAGTAGGCTCCATAGTGTCTCGACCCCGAGAAGACCGCCAGGACGGTACCGGATCCCCGGTCCCGTCCGGGTCTGCTGCCCGGCATACGGTCGATCCCGCAGTGGGACCGGCGCGGCATATGGGTGCGCCCCGGCGATTGCCCGGCTGGCTGAAGATCGGGACTGCAGTGGTCTCCGTCCTGCTGGTCGGCGTTATTGCCTTCGGCGCCTACTGGGCGATTCGTTTGCAGGGCAACATCAGCAAGGCGTCGTTGGGCGCCGGCAGTGATAAAACCGAGCCCGTGGTGGACGACGCGCGGGACCGGATGCAGATCCTCATCCTTGGCTCAGACACACGCGACGGCAAGAACTCCCAGTACGGCGGCCCCGAGGATTCGACCGGTTACGGCAACTCGGACGTTATGATGCTGATGGACATTTCCGCCGACAACAAGCGCGTCAACGTCGTGAGCTTTCCGCGCGACTTGCTCGTGGATACACCGAAATGCACCGACCAGAAAACGAAGCAGGAGTTCCCGGCCCGGCAAAACGTTATGATCAACTCGGCGATGTCGGAGGCCGGCATCGGTTGCGCCGTCGACACCGTCAACAAGCTCACCGGCCTGGAGATCGACCACTTTATGATGGCGGACTTTGATTCGGTCAAGGAACTCTCCAACACCGTCGGCGGTGTGGATGTCTGCATCAGCGACGCCGTCTTCGACCCCGATTCGGGACTCCGGCTGCCCAAGGGCACCTCCAAGGTCCAGGGCGAACAGGCGCTGGCGTTCCTCCGGGCCCGCCACGCCTTTGCCGACGGCGGCGACCTCGGCCGAATCAAGGGGCAGCAGGGCTTCCTGTCCTCCCTGGTCCGCAAAATCAAGGACGACGGCACGCTCACCAACCCCGCCCAGATGCTTCAGATCGCAGACGTCGTCACCAAGAACCTCACAATCGATGAGGGCATGGCGTCGGTCCCGACGCTCTTGACGGTCGGAAACCGGCTGAAGAATATCGACGTTGGCAAGATCGCCTTTGTCGCTGTTCCCACCATGCCGGCCGCCAGCGACCCGAACCGGCTGGACCTGGCCGAACCCGCAGCCTCGCAGCTCTTCGCAGCGATGCGCAAGGACATCGATTTGACCGACCCGACGGCGACGCCCACCCCGTCGGGTTCACCGGATGCGAGTGCAACCGCCAGCGCGGCGCCGAGTACCAGCCCACCTGCCCCTGCTTATGACAAGGCGGTCCAGCCCGTTACAGTGGCCAACGGTTCAGGGGTCCCTGCGCGGAGCCAGGAAATCATCAAGTCCCTCACAGCAGGCGGTTTCAGCCAGCTTGCCCAGCTTGCCGCCCCGGCCGTCGTTACGACAGCGGTTTACTACGGCGCGGGATTCGAAGACGTTGCCGCGGACGTGGCCACGCTGCTGGGTGTCCCGGCGGCGCAGGTGCTCCCGGCCGCCGGTGTAAACGGTGTGCAGGTGTATCTGGGCAGCGACCTTGTAGGCGGCGCTGCGGGCGCTGACGCCCCGGTGCAACTACCCGCGGACATCGTGAATCAGACAGCCGGGGACGTCGTCTGCCAGCAGGCCAACCCGTTCCTGGTCACGCGCTAGCACGGTTAGCTCAACCGGGAAGGGCCGGCCGCGGATGTACTCCGCGGCCGGCCCTTCCCGGTTGGCCCGTTGTTGGTGCCGGGACGGGCGCCTACCAGATGCTGACGCGTTCGGTGGCCGGCATCCACATACCGTCCTGCTCCGTTGTGCCAAAGGCCTCATGGAAGGCGTCGAGGTTCATGGCGATCTGGTTGGTGCGGAACTCGTTGGGCGAGTGCGGGTCCGTGGCGAGCCGGCGGACCGCTTCCTCGGTCCGGATGGCCTGGCGCCAGCCGGCAGCCCAGGACGCAAAGAAGCGCTGCACGCCGGTCAGGCCGTCCAGCACCGGCGGCTCCTGGCCGTCGAGGCTGATCAGGTACGCCTTGTAAGCAATTGTCAGCCCGCCCAGATCGCCGATATTTTCGCCGAGAGTCAGTTTCCCGTTTACGGTGTGCCCGGGCGCTGCATTGGGGGAGAGCGCATCGAACTGGGCCACCAGCCGGGAAGTCAGCGATTCAAACGCCGTCCGGTCGTCTTCGGTCCACCAGTTGCGCAGCAGGCCGCTTCCGTCGTACTGCGAGCCCTGGTCATCGAAGCCGTGGCCGATCTCGTGGCCGATTACCGCACCGATGCCGCCGTAGTTGACCGCATCGTCGGCGTCAGCGGTGAAGAACGGCGGCTGCAGGATGGCTGCCGGGAACACGATCTCATTGAGCAGCGGGTGGTAGTAGGCGTTTACGGTCTGGGGCGTCATCAGCCATTTGTCCCGGTCCACCGGCTGTCCCACCTCATCGAGGTGCCTGTCGACGTCGGCACTGTGCGCGCGCTCCACATTTCCCAGCAGATCCGACGGATCGATCTGCACTGCGGAATAGTCGATCCACTTGTCGGGGTAGCCGATTTTGGCCCGAAACGAATCGAGTTTCTTCAGCGCCTCCCGTTTGGTTTCTGCACCCATCCAGGACAGGCCGGTAATGGATTCACGGTACGCCTCGATCAGGTTCGATACCAGCGACTCCATCCTCGCCTTGTGGGTTTCCGGGAAGTGCCGGGCAACGTAGATCTGCCCGACCGCCTCGCCCAATGCGGCCTCGACGGCGGCGACCCCCCGCTTCCAGCGGTCCTTATTGCGGGGCGTACCGCTCAGGGTGGTGCCGTAGAAGGAGAAATGCGCATCGACGAAAGCGGCGGAGAGGTAGGGAGCGGCCGAGCTGATGACCCGCAATGCGAGCCACTCCTGCCAGACTGACAGCGGCTCCGAGTCCAGCAGAGACGCTGCGCCGGCAAAGAAGTCAGGGGTGCTCACAACGAGTTCGGTGCGTTTCTCCGGCGCGATTGCGGCGGCGTCGAACCACGTGGCCAGGAGCGGGAAGAGCTGCGACGCCTCATCGGCTGACTTCAGGTTGTAGGTCTTCTGCGGATTCCGCAGCGTGACCTTGTCCCAGTGGTGCGAAGCCAGGGCCGTCTCCAGAGCCACAACCCGGCCGGCCGCGTCCGCCGGTCCGGCGACACCGGCCAGGGCGAAAACGTTTGCCACATGGTCCGTGTATGCCTGGACCACCGGTGCGAACTTCTCGTCGCGGTAATACGACTCATCCGGCAGGCCCAGCCCGCCCTGGCCGGTGTACAGCAGGACCCGGTCCGGGTTTCCGGCGTCGGGAGCGGGATAGATGTAGAACAGGCCGTCCACGTCCGCCCGGAACAGGCGCCCGGCAAGCGCTACGAGTTCGGCGACCGACGGTGTGGCGAACACGTCGGCGAGCCGCTGGCGGATCGGCTCCAGTCCCTTTGATTCCACCGCGTCCTCGTCCATAAAGCTGTTGTAGAGGTCGCCGATCTTCTGCTCGATCCCGGTCGACTCCGCGCCACGGGCGGCCGCGTCCCCGATGATCTCCCGCACCGCCAGTTCCGAGCCGTCCCGCAACGCCGTGAACGTCCCTTCCAGGGACCGGTCATCCGGGATCTGGATGCTCTTGAGCCAGGTGCCGTTAATGTTCTGGTACAAGTCATCCTGAGGCCGGACAGTGGCGTCGATAGTGGACAGGTTGATTCCCGAAAGTGGCACGGATGCTCCTCTGAGAGGCAGCCCGGCGCCGCCTTGCGAAGGAAGCCGGTCTGCATGGTGGACGTTGAGAAGGTATGGCTCCTTCATCTTACGCACCCGTGTTACTGTGACATGGTGCGCGCAGAACTGCTCCTTCTTAGCTGCCGCGGCGAGGCCTCAGACGCGATCTAGCGCAAGGCCCACCCTCGCTGCGGAGTTTGTGTTGCCCGGCCACCCTTTCACCAGGAATCACAGAAAAGGCCCCGATTGTAATGCGAAACGCACAAAAGCCCTCAGGAATGCCAGTTCACCGCTACGTCCCGTTCCAGGACCTGATCACGGTAGAACTGCCGGACCGCACCTGGCCGGACAAGGTCATCACGAAGGCCCCGCGCTGGTGCGCAGTGGACCTGCGTGACGGCAACCAGGCCCTGATCGACCCGATGAGTCCCGCCCGCAAGCTGAAGATGTTCCAACTGCTGGTCCGGATGGGTTACAAGGAAATCGAGGTCGGGTTTCCGTCCGCGTCGCAGACCGACTTCGACTTCGTCCGTCAGCTCATCGAGGGCAACCACATCCCCGAGGACGTCACAATCCAGGTCCTGACCCAGGCCCGGGAGCACCTCATCGAGCGGACGTATGAATCCCTCGCCGGCGTCAGGCAGGCCATCGTGCACCTGTACAACTCGACCTCGGTCCTGCAGCGCCGGGTGGTCTTTAATCAGGACGAAGACGGCATCCTGGACATTGCCCTGCAGGGCGCGCGGCTGTGCAAGAAGTATGAAGAGACCCTGCAGGACACCCACATCACCTACGAGTATTCGCCGGAATCGTTCACCGGAACCGAGCTGGAATACGCCGTCCGGGTGTGCAACGCCATCGCCGATGTCTTCGAGGCCTCCGCCGACAGCCAGGTCATCATCAACCTGCCGGCCACGGTGGAAATGGCCACCCCCAACGTCTACGCCGACTCCATCGAGTGGATGAGCCGCAACCTGCACCCGCGGGAGGGCATCATCTTGTCCCTGCACCCGCACAATGACCGCGGCACCGGCGTCGCCGCGGCGGAGCTGGGCTACCTGGCCGGCGCGGACCGGATCGAAGGCTGCCTGTTCGGGAACGGGGAACGGACCGGAAATGTGGATCTGGTGACCCTGGGCCTGAACATGTTCGTCCAGGGCGTCGACCCGATGATTGATTTCTCCGATATCGACGAGGTGCGCCGCACGGTGGAGTACTGCAACCAACTGCCCGTAGCGGAACGTACGCCTTACGGCGGGGACCTCGTCTTCACAGCATTCTCCGGCTCGCACCAGGACGCAATTAAAAAGGGTCTCGAAGCGCTCGAAAAGGACGCCGCTGCCGCCGGCAAGGACGTGGCCGAGTACCCCTGGCAGGTCCCGTACCTGCCGGTCGACCCGAAGGACCTGGGCCGCAGTTACGAGGCCGTCATCCGGGTCAATTCGCAGTCCGGCAAGGGCGGCGTCGCGTACCTGCTGAAAAACGAGCACAACCTGGACCTGCCACGGCGTGCCCAGATCGAGTTCTCCGGTGTCATTCAGAAACAGACGGATACCGTGGGCGGCGAAGTCAGCGGGGCTCAGCTTTGGCAGGTCTTCCAGGACGAGTACCTGCCCTCCGGCGCGGCCGACGCCCAGTGGGGGCGCTACGCGCTGGGCTCATTCAGCACCGAGACGGACGAAGCCGGCTCCATGACGCTGCACGCCGCGCTCAAGGTCGACGGAACCCCGGTCCACCGCACCGGTACCGGAAACGGCCCGATCGCCGCGCTGCTGAGCATCCTGCGCGAAGACGGCGTCGACGTCCGGGTGCTGGACTACAGCGAACACGCCCTCTCCGAAGGCGGCAGCGCCCTCGCTGCGGCATATGTCGAATGCGCCGTGGGGGAACGGGTGCTGTGGGGCGTTGGGATCGACGCCAACACGTCCACCTCCTCGCTCAAGGCCGTGATCTCGGCCGTGAACCGGGCCGTCCGGGACGCCCGCGCCTAAACGGCGGGCAACTGCGCCGCCGGATCCTCCGGCGGCGCAGTGCTGCTTTCCACAACGGCAGCGATTCCGTCAACGACAGTGCGAAGATTAACCGTGGCCCAACCATCCTCCTTTTCCTCCCGCGCCTACCGTGATGACGGCGTTGTGCTGCGTACCCACAAGCTGGGCGAAGCAGACCGGATCATCACCATCCTGACCAAGCACCACGGCCAGGTCCGTGCGGTGGCCAAGGGAATCCGGCGCACCAGCAGCCGCTTCGGCGCCCGGCTGGAACCCTTTATGGTCGCGGACCTGCAGCTGATTTCCGGTCGCAGCCTCGATATTGTCACCCAAGCCGTGGCCAAGGGCGTCTACGGCGGAAACATCGCCGCGGACTACGGGCGGTACACCGTCGCGGCAGCCATGACCGAGACGGCGGAGAAACTCACCGACGTCGACGGCGAAGCGGGCACGGCCCAATATAACCTCCTGGTCGGTGCCCTGGCATCGCTGAGCCGCGGCGACCACACCCCGGAGCTCATTCTCGATTCCTACCTGCTGCGGGCCCTCGCCACCGGAGGCTGGGCACCGAGTTTTACGGACTGCGCGCGCTGCGGGGCCCGCGGTCCGCACAATGCGTTCTCGGCGCCGCTTGGCGGCATGGTGTGCGCGGATTGCCGGCCGCCGGGATCCCCGGCTCCCGCCGCGGAGACCGTTGTGCTGCTCGGCGCCCTGCTGACGGGGAACTGGACGACGGCGGACGCCTCGCTCTCCGTGCATCGGCGCGAGGCTGCGGGTCTGGTGGCGAGCTACCTGCAGTGGCATCTGGAACGTGTCCTTAAGTCCCTCAAACATGTGGAGCGAACGTAACTGTGGCCTTGGGTAAAAACGCGGCATTTGCTAAAAAGAAGAGTCCGGTCCGGCAGCGGAGCACCCCGGTGGTGAGCCCTTATCCGCACGCCTCCGGGGCCGTCGCCCCGGCCATCCCCGCGGAGTTCATCCCGCGGCACGTCGCCATTGTGATGGACGGCAACGGCCGCTGGGCCAACCAGCGGGGCCTGCCCCGGATCGAAGGACACAAAGCGGGGGAGCCTGCCTTGCTGGATGTGGTGGCCGGGGCCATCGAGCTGGGCATTGAGTACGTCAGCGTGTATGCCTTTTCCACCGAGAACTGGCGCCGCTCGCCCGAAGAAGTGCGCTTCCTGATGGGATTTAACAAGGACGTGCTACGACGCCAGCGCAACCAGCTCGACGACTGGGGTGTCCGCATCCGCTGGTCCGGCCGACGGCCCAGGCTGTGGGGCTCGGTGATCCGCGAGCTGGAGGAGGCCGAGGACTTCACCCGTGGAAACAGCACCTGCACCTTGAACATGTGTGTTAACTACGGCGGCCGTGCCGAGATCGCCGATGCGGTGTCCGCCATCGCGGAAGAGGTGGCGGCCGGGCGGCTCAAGCCGGGCGCCATCACCGAAAAGACGATCCAGAGATTCCTGGACGAGCCCGATTTGCCCGACGTTGACCTGTTCCTGCGCAGCTCCGGGGAGCAGCGGCTCTCGAACTTCATGCTCTGGCAGTCGGCCTACGCGGAGTTCGTCTTTATGGACACACTCTGGCCGGACGTGGACAGGCGTACCCTGTGGGACGCCGTCGAAATCTATGCCCAGCGGGACCGCCGCTACGGCGGCGCAGTGGACGCGGCTGCCCCTGCCGGGCCGGCCTGACCGCGGGTCCGGCAGCCCGCTGCGCGGGTGCAGGGTCAGTCAGCCCGGGTACAGGCTGAGCCAGAGCACCAGATCGTCGTAGGCTTCCCGCCGCACAGCACGGCGGGAAAGGAAGATGTCGTGGATCGCTCCCGGGTAGCGGAAGACGGCCGCCCGGCGGCCCAGGCCGAGCGCCCGGCGCGCCGTTTCCTCCACATCGATGACGGCGTCGACGTCCGTGAGTTCCTCTGACCATTCGGCCTGGATCCGGGTTCGTCCTGACAGCATCACCAGCACCGGCGACGTGATGTCGAGCCGCCGCGCCACGGCCGCGTGGCCTGCCATGACCGCCTTCGTCCAGCCCGGCCTGACGGGGAACGACTCCCTGGGCCGCCACGCGGGATCCACAGCCCATTCGCCGTGCGCCGTGCCGCTCACGCTGTCCCAGTAGCCGGGCATGCTGGGCAGGAGCAGCGGCCGGCGCGGGTCGGTGCGCGCCAACGGTTCCACCAAATGCATCGCGATGTTCCGGATCAGGCTGCTGCCCTGCAGTTCCAGCCAGGGTGCATTGAGGATCAGGGTGCCCAGCTTCCCCGGATTCCGGTCCGCCCACAGCGCCGCCACGAGGCCGCCGAGGGAATGCGCGAGCAGGTGCACCGTCGGGTCTGCGGAGCTGCCGGTGCGGCCGGCGATGTCGGAGCCGATCGCTGCCAGCGCCGCCGCAATGTCCTCGTCGTAGACTGCCAGGTCGGCCGTGTAGCCGGGGGTTTGCCAGTCCCGGAGGCTGCGTCCGAATTTCCGAAGGTCCAGGGCGTAGAAGTGGAAGCCGCTGGCAACGAGGTGATCGGCGAGCTCGGCCTGCAGGAAATAGTCAGCCCAGCCGTGGAGGTAGAGGACCACCTTCTCCGGCGCCCGGATGCCCGGGACATCCGGGCTGTGGACCGCGGTGGGGGCCGCACCTGCGCCCGGGCGGGCATGCCGCACCAGGGTCGCGACAACGGGTCCTTCGTCGTCGGAGGACAAGGGCAGCTCGAGGCTCTCAAAGCGGGCCCCCAGCACGTCCTGCCGCCAAAGCTGGGTCACCAGGGGACGGTTCATCCGGTGCTGCCATTGTCCGGACTGTAGGCCCGGAGCCAGCGGGACAGCCGGGCGTAGGCGTCGGCCCGGACGGGCGGGGCGGAGAGGAACACATCATGCAGCGCGCCGTCGATCCTTTCCAGAGTGATGCTCCGGCCCAGGCTCAGGGCACGCAGGGCGATGGTGTTAACGTCCAGAACGGCGTCGGTGCGGCGCATCGATTCCTTCCAGAACATGCCGTTGGCGCTGGCCCCGGAGATCAGCACGAGGATGGGGGCGGTGATGTTCAGTCCCCGTGCCACCCTCGTTTGGCCGGCAAGGACGGCACTGAGCCAGCCGGCGCGGACGGGGAAGGCCCGGGGCGGGCGGTAACGGTCATCGAGAGCCCATTCGCCCTCGGCCGCGCTGCTGATGCTGCGCCAGTAGAAAGCGCGTTCCGGAAGCCGGATGACGGCTTCCGGCCGGAAACGCGCGAGCGGATCCACCATGGCCCGGGCCGCACGGCGTAGGGCGGGGCTGCCGTGCATTTCCAGCCATGGGCTGTCCAGGACCAACTGAGAGACCACACCCGGGTGCCGGCTTGCCCACAGCGCCGCTATCAGCCCGCCGGTCGAATGGCCCATCAGCGCCAGCGCCGGCGGGCCGTCCGCCCCGGGGTGGAGTGCGGTGATGATCCCGATCGCCGCGGTGATCTCGGCGTCGTAGTCAGCGAGATCGGCCACATAGCCGCCGGGCGCGCCCGCACGCAGGCTCCGTCCGTGATTGTGCATGTCGAGGGCAAAAAATGCGAAACCCCGGCGGGTCCAGAATCGGGCGAGCTCGGCGTTAAAAAAATAGTCGCTCCAACCATGCAGGAAGAGCACGGCCCGGGCCGTGTCCCCTCCAGTCGAACCCGCTCCGGCCCCGGCAACGTGCCGGACCAGTGTGGCGTTCCGTTCGACGCCGTCCGGACCGGCCGCCGGGAACGTGCAGGCTTCGAAATCGCCGCCCAGAATATCGGCCACCCACTTCACGGCCGGCATCTATACCGCCGACGCCGCGGCGCGCCCGGCCGATCGGCCGGAAAAGAGGCAGCCGCCGAGGAAGGTCCCCTCTAGGGCGCGGTAGCCGTGGATGCCGCCGCCGCCGAAGCCGGCAGCTTCCCCGGCGGCGAAAAGTCCGGGGACAGGCTGCCCGGCACCATCGAGGACCCGGGACTGCAGATCTGTGTGGAGCCCGCCCAGACTTTTGCGGGTCAGCACCGAGAGCCGGACCGCCAGCAGCGGCCCGTGCCGGGGGTCCAGCATCCGGTGCGGCGGAGCCACCCGCATGACCTTGTCGGTGGTGAATCGCCGGGCGGCGCGAATGGCAGCGAGTTGCGGGTCTTTGCCCAGTCCGCTGTCGAACTGCCGGTCCCGGGACCGAATCAGCCGGTCCAGCCCGGCCGGGTCAACCAGCGGCAGGCCGGTGAGCGAGTTCATGGCGGCCGCCAGCCCGGCGGGAGTGTCCGCCTGCAGGAAGTCGACCCCGCGGTCCAGGAAGCGCTGCAGTGGGCTGTCGTTCCCGGGCCCGAGCCGGGACGCCAGCAAGCGGAGGTCCTTGCCGGTGAGGTCGGGATTTTGTTCTGAGCCGGAGAGCGCAAACTCCTTGCGGGCGATGGTCCTGTTCAGGACGAACCAGGAATGCTCGTGGCCCGTTCCCAGGATGTGGCGCAGAGCCCCCAGCGAGTCGAACCCCGGAAACAGGGGAGCTGGGAGCATCTGTCCGCTGGCGTCAAGCCACAGCGATGAGGGTCCGGGCAGGATCCGGATTCCGTGCTGTGGCCAGACCGGCGAATGATTCCGGATCCCTTCGGGGTAGTGCCACATCCGGTCCCCATTAATGAGCCGGCCTCCGGCGCGGGCAGCGGCAGCCAGGAACTCGCCATCAACGGACGCCGGCACGCCGCTCAGCATCGTCCCGGGTGCCCGGCCGTCCGGCCACTGCTGCCGGACGGTGGTGTGGTTGCCGCCGATCCCGCCGGTGGTCACCACTATTGCGGCGCCTGATGCTTCAAAGCTGCCGACGGCGACGCGCGAGGAGGCTTCGCCGCGGGCCGCACCGCTGGGTTCCAGGATCTCGCCGTGCACACCAGTGACTCGTCCCGCCACGGTCACCAGGTCGGCGGCGCGGTGGCGGAAGTGGAAGGTGACCCGCCCCGAGGCCTCGCCTTCTCGCAGCTTTGCCAGGAACGGCGCCACCAGGGCCGGCCCGGTGCCCCAAACGACGTGGAAACGCGGCACCGTGTTGCCATGGCCGTCGGGGCCGTACCCGCCGCGTTCGGCCCATTGCACGAGCGGGAACAACTTCACCCCCAGCGAAGCGAGCCAGGCACGTTTTTCCCCTGCGGCGAAGTCCACGTACGCGGCGGCCCAGTCCATGGCCAGGGTATCTTCGCTCCGGTCGAAGGCGGCAGAGGACATCCAGTCGGCCAGTGCAAGGCCGGCGCTGTCCCTGACGCCAAGACGGCGCTGTTCAGGGGAGTCCACGAGGAACAGCCCGCCGAATGACCAGTGTGCCTGGCCGCCGGCGGAGGCCGCGGGTTCCTGGTCGAGCACGGCAACCCGGCGGCCGGCGGCGTAAGCCTGGGCCGCGGCCACGAGGCCCGCAAGGCCTGCACCCACCACGATGACGTCGGCGTCGATCACCGATCCGGCCGCCCGCACAGGGACCGGGGTCGGGGCGCCATTGTCTCTGCTCATGGCTTCATGCTAGCGCCAGGGAGTACACGGGTTTGGTCTGGACCGCCGCAACCGCAAAACTAGAGCCATGCGCGTATATCCGACATTCTTCCGACTGGCCTTTTTATGGATGGACGCCGAACGCGCCCACAAGATTGGCTTCCGGGCTATCCGGCTTGTCCACAGCTGCGGCGCGGGGCGTGTGCTCCAGCGGTTCACAGTGCCGGCAGCGTCACTAAAGACCCAGGCATTTGGCCTGACCTTCCCGTCGCCGTTTGGCCTGGCGGCGGGCTTCGACAAAGAGGGTCACGGAATCGAAGCCCTGACCGAGCTGGGCTTTGGCCATGTTGAGGTTGGCACCATCACCGGCCAGGCCCAGCCTGGGAACCCCGCTCCGCGGCTCTTTCGCTTGGTCGAGGACCGGGCAGTGATCAACCGGATGGGCTTCAACAATGACGGGGCCGCCGCCGTGGCGCCCCGCCTGAAGTCGGCCCGGGCCGCCCTGCAGCGCCGGTACCCGGGGGTCCGCCCCGTCATTGGGGTCAACATCGGCAAGAGCAAGGTGGTGGAACTTTCGGACGCGGCCGCCGACTACCTCATCAGCGCCCGCAGCCTGGCGCCCGCCGCCGATTACCTCGTGGTCAACGTCAGCTCCCCGAACACCCCGGGTCTGCGGTTGCTGCAGGACGTTCAGACGCTGGGCCCGCTGCTGACGGCAGTTGGGGAAGCCGCGGACCACGCTGCAGGGCGCCATGTTCCCTTGCTGGTCAAGATTGCCCCGGACCTCAGCGATGAGGACATCGACGACGTCGCGCGCCTGGCCCTGGACCTGAAACTTGACGGAATTATCGCCACCAACACCACCGTTGCCCGGACCGGGCTGTCCGCGGGTCCGGACAAGGTTGCAGCCTGCGGCGCCGGCGGGCTGTCCGGGGCACCGCTGAAGCAACGGTCGTTGGAAGTGCTGGCCAGGCTCAAGGCGGCAACCGGCGGCAGACTGACACTCATCTCGGTCGGCGGGGTCGAAACGGCGCAGGACGTGCAGCAGCGGCTCGACGCGGGCGCCACCCTTGTGCAGGGATACACGGCTTTCCTTTACGAAGGACCATTTTGGGCCGCCCGCATCAACCGGCAACTGGCCAAGCACCCCTCCCGGCGTTAAGCGGCCCATTCCCGCCCGGGTGTCCCGGGTCGGGGACGACAGAGCCCCCGGCAGTCCAACTGCCGGGGGCTCTGGTGCGCAGGGGGATCAGGCCGGGTAGTCGCCGCGCTTGACCAGGGGCTTGGGAAGGCGCAGGCGGCGGAACTGCAGCGAGCGCATGGAGCCGTACCATACGGTCCCTCGCTCCACGTCGCCGAACTTCTCCGCCAGGCGCTTCTTAAGCTTCCGGGACAGGATAAAGACGTCGACGAAGACTGCCAGGAACATTACCCAAAACCCGCCCAGGACATAGATCATCTGGGCGCTGGAGGCGGGGACCAGCAACGAGATGACCACAAAGAGGAGCGCACCGAACATCAGGTACTCGCCAAGGCTGAAGCGGGCGTCCACATAGTTGCGGGCGAAACGCTTCTGTGGACCTTTGTCCCGCAGCGGCAGGTACTTCTCGTCGCCGGTGTCCATGGCCTGCCGCATTTTCAGCCGCTGCTCCTGGACCGCCGTGCGTTCCGCGGCTTTGGAGGCCTTACGGTCCTCCGGCACTAGCGGGCGCTTGCGGGCGGCCACCTGCGCGCTGCGCTTGGGCGTGGGCGCGCCCTTGCCGAGGGCGGCGTCCCGGGCATTTGCCCCGGCCGCCTGCTGGTCAACAATGTCCTGCGCCGATGGCGCTTCTTTTTTACGTCCAAACACCACTACAGAATACCCCGGGGCGCAGGGCGCGAGACCCAGCGCACACACGATGCGATAGGCCCTGCCTGGTTTGCAGTGATCGACGGCGCAGGTAGTGTCTTGGCCATGACTTCATCACCCATGGGGAACCCAAAAACCGTGCCTGGCCGTGTCGGAAACGTCGACACTGAAGCCCTCCGGCAAGCCGTTACCGAAACGTTCGACACGACGATCGCCCAGTTGACGGAGCTCGTCGCCATCCCGGGCATCGCCTGGCCCAGCTTTGACCCTGCGCCGTTGAACGCCAGCGCCGAGGCCGTCGCACAGCTGGTCCGTGCCACCGGCTTCGAAGAGGTGCGGACCTTGCGTTGCGACAAGGAGGACGGTACGCCCGGTGGGCCAGCCGTCGTCGCCCGCCGGCCGGCCGCCCCGGGCAAACCGACAATCCTGCTCTACGCCCATCACGATGTGCAGCCCACCGGCGACCTGGCGCTGTGGACGACCGAGCCGTTCACCGCCGTCGAGCGCGACGGGCGCCTCTACGGACGCGGCGCGGCCGACGACAAGGCCGGAATTATGGCCCACATCGCTGCTTACTCGGCCGTGACCCGCGTGCTGGGCGACGAACTTGGCCTCGGCGTGACCTTCTTCTTCGAGGGCGAGGAGGAAGCCGGGTCACCAACGTTCCGGACTTTTCTGGAAACGCATCAGGAGCTGCTGCGCGCAGACGTGATTGTTGTGGCCGACTCCAGCAACTGGAAGGTCGGCATTCCCGCCCTGACCACCAGTCTCCGCGGCCTGGTTGACGGCACTATCGAGGTGAAGGTCCTTGACCACGCCGTCCACTCGGGGATGTTCGGTGGCCCGGTGCTGGACGCTCCGACGCTGCTGTCGCGGCTGATTGCTACTCTGCACGACGACGACGGGAACGTCGCCATCGACGGGCTGGTCAGCCGGGACGAGGTCGCTGTGGACCTTTCCGAAGCCGAATACCGCGCAGACGCTTCGGTGCTCGACGGCGTCCGGCTCGCCGGCACAGGCACGATTGCCTCCCGGATGTGGACCAAACCGGCACTGTCGATCATCGGCTTCGATGCCCCCGCGGTCGACGTTGCCTCCAACACCCTGCTGCCGCGCGCGCGGGCCAAGTTCAGCCTGCGGCTCGCCCCAGGACAGGACCCGGCCGAAGCGATGGACGCCGTCCGCCGGCATGTCGAAGCCAACGCGCCGTTCGGCGCGCACGTGGTCTTCACCCCGGGGGAGAGCGGCAACGCTTTCCTCACGGACACCTCTTCCAAAGCGGCCAGCGTCGCGATGTGGGCGCTCGGCGAGGCCTGGGGCGTCCCTGCGGTGGAGACCGGCATCGGCGGTTCGATACCCTTTATCGCGGATCTGACTGAGCTGTACCCGGATGTACAGATCCTGGTCACCGGCGTTGAGGATCCGGATTCCCGGGCGCACAGTGCGAACGAATCCCTGCACCTGGCCGACTTCCGGAACGCCATCGTTGCGGAGGCCCTGATGCTGGCCCGGCTGAACGCTGACGGGCTGGCCTAGGCGGGCGGGCCGGGTGTCTGTCCAGGGAACATCCGGCCCGCTTGGACGGTTGGCTCAGGAGTTAGAGCTACACGGCTGATCGACGTAGCATGTAGCTATAGCCCGTACCGTATAAGTAGGGGCGGGTGCCGCGGGAGCGGCGCCGCCACCACCGTCGTTAGAAGGTAGGCCATGAGCACTACAACCAATGAAAACAGCACCGACACCACCGCCGAGGCGGGCACGGAACTGGCAGCGCACGAGGTCAAACTGACCGACGTGGCGGCCGGCAAGGTCCGCAGCCTGCTGGAGCAGGAGGGCCGCACCGATCTGCGCCTCCGCGTGGCCGTGCAGCCCGGCGGTTGCTCCGGCCTGATCTACCAGCTTTATTTCGATGAGCGGCTCCTCGACGGCGACGCCGTCCGCGACTACGACGGAGTTGAAGTTGTGGTCGACAAAATGAGTGTGCCGTACCTCAGCGGAGCCAGCATCGACTTCGAAGACACCATCTCTAAGCAGGGCTTTACGATCGACAACCCCAACGCCGGCGGGTCCTGCGCCTGCGGCGATTCTTTCCACTAAAGCCGGCGAATCCGCCCGGGCTTAGTGCCGCAGGATCCACAACGAGCGGGGCCCTTAAAAAGGTCCCGACGCACTGCGCGGACATGTGGGCGAAAACTCGCGGGGAGCGGTAAGCTCTACACCGAGTAGTAAAACTTTTCGGCTGCCCCGTCCGCGATTTTGCGGCCCGGGGCAACAGCAACAAGTAGGAAGGGCCGTCTGTGAGTTCGCAGAACCGAACCGGCAGCCGACGCAAACAGATCACTACGATCACTGGCTTGGCACTCGCCGGCGCGTTGGCTTTGACTGGATGTTCACCAGAGGTACAGAAAGGGTGGTTGCCCACTGAGCGTGGCACCACCAACCACACTGACCGCATCATGGACCTCTGGGTCAACTCATGGATTGCCGCGCTGATCGTAGGCGTCATTACCTGGGGCCTGATGATCTGGTGCATCGTCGCCTACCGGCGCCGTAAAGGCACCGTTGGGTTCCCCCGGCAGAACAGCTTCAATCTGCCCCTTGAGGTTTTCTACCTGACGATCCCGCTGTTTATGGTTCTGGTCTTCTTTTACTTCACTGACAACGACCAGCAGGCCATCGACAACCGGTCGGTACCTGCCGACGTTGTCGTTGACGTCCGCGGCAAGCAGTGGGCCTGGGACTTCAACTACAAAAAGGGCGACGTCATCCAGGAGGATGTCCACGAAGCCGGAGTCCAGGCCCACCTGACGGGCAACGATGTGGACAAGGAAAAGCTGCCCACCCTGTACCTGCCCGTGGACAAGTCCGTTGACCTGGAACTGAACGCCCGCGACGTCATCCACTCTTTCTGGGTTCCCGCCTTCCTGCAGAAGCGCGACATGATTCCCGGGAAGACCAACTACATCAGGTTCACCCCGACTAAAGAGGGAACCTACGACGGCAAGTGCGCCGAACTCTGCGGCGAGTACCACTCCGAAATGCTGTTCCGCGTGAAGGTCGTTTCCGAAGCCGAATTCCAGTCGCACTTGGAGCAGCTGCGCCAGGATGGCAACACGGGCCTCCTCGGCGAAGAGTACGACCGCAACCCGGCCCCGGCCGAGAACAAGTAAGGGGAGCGACGTGGCAACTACCTATTCCCAGCCCACCGGGATCCTTGGGGCTCCCGTAGTACCGAAATCCAAGGGACGCATTGTCGTCAACTGGATCACCTCGACTGACCATAAGACCATCGGGTACATGTACCTGATTGCCTCTTTTGTGTTCTTTTGCTTCG